>DXIF01000020.1 GCA_019113025.1 Candidatus Anaerobiospirillum stercoravium
CCAACTTTTGAGCTAGGGGCCGCCCCGCCGACCAAAAAGCCAAAAGGCCTAGGAGCACCTACCCTAGACCTTTATGCGCCCCTGACAAGGCACCACCCAACGCTCTAGCTCTTGCAGCGCTCGCGCTTTTGCAGCGTGCGAAGCCGCATGCTACCAGCGACCTTGCGCTACCAGTGCGCCTGCAAACAGCTCCGACTACGCAGTAGCGCTTGCGGCCCATGCCCTTGCGGCCTCTGCCGCCAGCAGCCGCCTATGAGCCTTCGCGCCTACTAAGCCTCAAAGTCGATGACAACGCCGCGTAAGTCTTCGTTGACACCAGCAGTATCAACGCCGCGGGCCTTAAGCGCTGGGTCAGCGACCATATCATCATGGGCCAAGCGCTGCTCATACGCTTGCACGGCGGCACGCACGCGCAAGATCTCCTCAGACGGGATCTGACGGAGCACTTCACTCGTCTCAGAATCCACGATATTGACGACGTTGGCGTCCTCAAACTTCTCGGAGGTATCAAAGCGAATCGCTAAGCGTTTTTGATTTAACGCCGCAATGACTTCCTTAGCGTGCTCACGAGCCTCTTGCTGCCGCTCTTCTTGGGACAGAGCGCGCTCACGCTCACTCTCGGTGCGCAGCTCTTGGGCCAGTGCGCTTTCTTCTGAAATGAAGCTATTGCGAATGGTCGCCTGCGAGACAAAGGAATCTTGCTCCCATACCGGATCTTGCAAGGCGCGGCTGGGATCGGCAATCCGCTTATCACGCGCACTTACGCGCTCGGAGCTCGCAACTTCCGGGGCAACGCTCGGGACAGCAGAATTGACCGCAGCAGAACTAGAAGCGGCTGCTGCATTATTGGCATCCAGAGAGCGTTTAAGGTCATTAGCTTGAGGGGCGACGCTCCGCTCTACTAAATCCCGGTCTGCCTTAAATACACTTCCGATATCCATTTCTAACTCTCCTTGGGGTACCCATGAAGGCGTCACACCCAAGAGGACTAGGACTTAGGACTAGTCAGCTTGTTTTGCCGGTGCGAGCCAAAACAACAGGCTGCTTGCAGCACTACATCACTTCCCAATTTCGCGCGCGAGCACAAAGGAGAGCTCTCACGCAGAACCTAAACCGCACCCACCAGAAAATGAGTCCACTGCCAAGCGGCTCAAACCACAACCGCCAGAGCCAGTGCCATTGGGGCTTGCCCCATGCTGCCACCGACCCTGCAAAGAGCGCCCGCTACGCTAATAGCAGCCTCCCTAGAACCAAGTTTGAGCTTTGACCGCAGCTTCTGCCTCGGCCTAAGTGACGCCGACGCTGAGGCACTGCTATCACAGCCCACCTCTGGCGCCCGCGCCCTGACTGCACGCCCTGACAACGTGGCAGCAGTTTTAGCCTAACGGCAACTTCTCTCCTGAGCTTTGGTTTTACGACCTAAGGCACTGCTCCCCGCACTACCCATAAAGGGAGTTCAGCGCGTTTAGGGCTGGGCCCGAAGGCCGAAATTTGTCGATTGAAACTGGTAATGTCTGAACAAAGGATCGATTCGGTACCCTAATACAATTACCGAAGAGGCGCGGTGCTTGATCAAATTAGCACCAGCTCTCATTGTTATATATCGGAAAACCTTGCAATTTCTTGAACGCCCCAGCGCTCATCCGCCGCATGTTTATCATAGTTACCGCAAGCGTTCCCCACGCTCCCAGCAAAATCCCGTTTTTATCGGCGCAGCGCCCGCCCCCAGCATCCAACCTAAAATGCCACTCACTTCCAACAACAGTGCGCCCCATATCCAACAACAGTGCGCCCCACAACAGGCCGCGTCCCCGAAGACTCAGCCGCTCACCTCGTCCCAACTTCGGCCCGGGCTCAAACTCATCCCTGTCTCAGGCTCATCCCTGCCCCAGGCTCATCCCTGCCCCAGGCTCATCCCTGCCCCAGCTTCATACCAGCTGGTTTAGTTTGCGGCGCGCTTAGCCTCAATTGAAGTTGAGACCTCAACGTAACCTTAGGTTAAGCGCTGCAAAGTGCTATCATCCCTCATTAGGCAGCCTCCTCATAAGAGCTGCGTCCCTTCGACCATCTGACCAGGAGCGCACATGTCCCAAACGTTAAGCCACCCCGAGCCACCCCGAGCGCAACTTCCATCCATCACGATCGGCAACTCCGATTTTCCCAATGTGTGTGATGATGGTACCTTATTTGTCGATAAGACCGCTAAGCTCGCATCCTTATTCAAGCTCAAAAAGGTCTTTTTTGCCCGACCCCGGCGTTTTGGCAAAAGTACGCTCGTTTCCATGCTCAAAGAGCTCTTTGCCCACGGTACCGAGAGGTTCCAAGGCTTGGCGATCCATGACACCTGGCCGGAGCAACGGTGTTACCCGGTGATCGCCTTATCATTCCATGGGATGCACCAAGCGCAAGATCTAGAGCGCCAATTATGTGAGCAAATAAGCAATGCCCTCGTCGAAGCTGGTTTCCCCGAGGTTTACGCGCTGACCTCAGGTATTAGCACTCTGTCAACTTTCTTGTGGAAAATCAGATCTTATCTCAGCAGCCACAAAACGGTCTGGCTCATCGATGAGTGGGATTATCCACTATCGCAGAACCTAAACCAGCGCCCTTCCTTTGAGGCCAACCGCGAGGTTCTTGGTACCTTATTTAGCTGGCTGCGCGAACTGCCTAACCTGCACTTCATGCTGGTCACAGGTATCGCGCGCTACAGCGCCACTAATCTGTTCACCGGCCAAGATATCAGAAACATCAGCTTACATCCTGAGTTCGCTGATTTGCTGGGTTACACCCAAGCCGAAGTTGAAAGCAACTTCGCGGCGCATATCACCAAGGCAGCAGAGCTCTTGGAGCTCACCCCAGCGGAGTTCTTAGCGCAGCTCAAGCGCCATTATGATGGCTACTACTTTGACCAAAACACGAGCCTCTCGCTCTACAATCCATGGTCGATCAACAACTTCTTCCAACAACTGGTTGACACCCCGAGCCAGCCCCCAATGTTCTTACCTTACTGGGTCACCAGCTCCAATGCCCCTGCTGCGCTGCGCTCCTTTGTCACAACACACCAAGTCGACTTTGCCTTCATCGAGCAGATCAAAAGCAGCAAACTTGAAATCGTGCAGGAGGCGTTCAACGAGCCCTCCTCCTTTACTCAGCTCGACTTGAAGTCACTTTTGGTGCAAACCGGCTTCTTGTCAATCAAAAGGGTGACCAACCCCGCTAACATCAGCCCGACCTCACGCGCCTATCAGTGCGATTTTCCTAATTTAGAGGTGGAAGCCAACTTTGCCCATATCTTCCTGCAGTTAGTGGCAGAACACAACCAGATGGGCGAAGCAGAGTTTAACCAGACCGCCACGCAGCTCAGAAGTGCCATTTGCGCTCAAGACATGCCTACGGCAGTCACCGCCCTCAACACCTTTATGCGGATGATCCCCTACGATGTCTGGAAACGCGCCTCTGAAGTCACGTACCGCACCTTCATTTGCTGGAGCATCCTCTTTAGCCAAATCACAGGATTCACCCGGGAAGAGACGATCAACAACCGCGGACGCTCTGATTTAGAGCTCGAGTTTGATCACAAGCTTTTGGTGATAGAGCTCAAGCGCTTGCCCGAAGACCAAACAGAAAGCCGCTCAGCTTGCCTGAAGCTTGCAGATCAAGCCCAAGCTCAGATCATAGATCGCGCCTACGGTCATAACGCCAGCACTTGGCAAAAGCCCAAGTTCACCGAGCGGCTAGGCTTAATTTTGGTGATCTCACCAAACTCGCGCCAAATTGTCTATTGGCGTTTGATCACCCCAAAAGTCAGCTCCGAGCCCATACCACCAATGCGCGGTGAAGGTTGGAGTGCGCCCTTGAGTGAAGCCTCTAACAAGCATACCTCTATTCCAGCAGCACAGGATACAGTCAAGCAGACCAGCCCACTCATACCTGCGCCCAGTACCCCGCGTGCTGGCAGGAGTGATGCACCCGCACCCCAATCAAACACGTCCGCGCCGCAAGGCTTTAGTCTGATCAACAAGCTATCGTTGCAGGTCTTAATTTCCTCGGCTCAAGCTCAAGCTCAAGCTCAAGCCGATCCTAAGAGCAGCTCCAAGGTCCAGCTTGACCCCGAGGCTTTGAGCGCAATGTTGCTCGTAGCCTTACCTGAGCTCAAACAAATGCAAACCGACTTAAGCCCAGAGGCCATCGAGCAGCAGCTTCGATTCACCATCGATACGGTGCAAGCGATCACGGCACCCCATACCGTAACCATTGACCGCGACTTCTTGGTCAGGCAATTAGCCAACTTACTTACGCAAGCACAGTGAGGTGCCCCGTAATGTCCCGCGACGCAGGCAGCGCTGCCGCAAAGTCGCCATGAGTGCCTCGCGCTACACGCTAATGAAAAAGGGCGAACCTCAGTTCGCCCCTTTCCTTTAAGCTGCGCTTGCTTGCGCGTCTCTTAAGCTGTGTGCTTGTCAGCGCGCCTTAGCGCATGTAGTCAAACAGCGTGGTCGAGTGGACCAAGTTATAAGACTGCTGAGCCACCTGCAGCGCATTCTGCGCAATCAGCAGGTTGGAGACCGCCGCGAAGGTGTCAATCTCGGAGACATTAGCCTTAGCCTCAGACTTGATATCGCTTAAGGTCTCATCGGAGGTGATGATGGCATCAATGTTGGCACCACGCGCACCAACCATACCGCGGTAGGAGTCAACCTGCTTCTTGGCGATATTGAGGTTCTCCTGCATCTCAGCCAAATCGTGGGTCAAACTCGACATGCTCATGCCATTCTCTTCCCATTCATCTTGTGGCAGGGAGAGCTTGTTTACGATGTCCGTGAGCTTGTTAAGGATATTACCCGACTGTGGCTCCTCTAAATTCAGGCTAATCATATTGCCTGCTTGCGGAGTAAAGTCTTCCGACAAGTTAAAGGTCATACCCATGACTTCAATCTTGCCATCCTTGATTTCGCCGGAAGCTACATCAGTACCAGCCATGGCAGGGAAAGGACGTAACTCAAATGTATCTTCACCAGTAAAGAAAACAACCCACTCATTATCTTGCGAACCAGCTGCAGTGCCCTTGTCACCATAGTTGAAATGATCTTTAAAGAAGGCATTGAACTGATCGTAATCTGAAACCGTCGAACCAGTGATAGCATCAGCTGGCGTAGTGTAATTAACGCCAAAGTCATAGGCGTACATGACGTTTTCGAAAATGTTCAGGCCCGAATCGGTGGTTTGGACGGTGATGGTAGGAGATACGTTGACGTTCTTGGTCGAGCCATCTGCATTGCAGATGTAATTACCATCGGATGTAACAGTGTAGGTTGGACGATCCGATTGCGCACCAGAGAAGATATACTCACCTTCGGCATTCTTGGTGTTCATCAAGCTGTAGAGCTGATCGCGCGATTGCTTGATGTCCTCAGCTAAAGCCTGACGCGAACCATCATCTAAGGTACCGTTAATGGCCTGAATCAGACGGGTCTGGATGCTGGACATCGCATCCCAAATCTGGCCTAGAGCAGTTTCCTCTTGGTCTAAGGCATCGGATACGACCTTGGCGTTGTTGGCATAGCGCTCGTAGGAGACGATGTCGGACTGGTACTTGATCTTAGCCGCCATACCGCCCGGATCTTCACCGGCGGTCTGGAACTTAAGACCAGTGTTGTATTGCTTGGAAGCTTGGTCGACGCGGCTGTTGGCAGTCTGCAGGTAATTTAAGTGCGACTGGTACTGCATCGAGGTTGAAATGCGCATAATTAGCTCCTACAGACTAAGACTAGATAGCACTCATGAGCGCATCAAAAATGGTTTGAGAGGCACTGATAATGCGAGCGCAGGCACTATAGGACTGCTGGTAGCGAATCAGATTTGCTGCTTCCTCATCGAGGTTGACCCCTGCTGCCGAGGAGAACAGGCTCTGGCTCTGCTCGCACTTGGCCTGTGCTGCCTTTAAATCGGTCGTGGCTGACATGACCGCTGAACCTAAGGCGCTGGTCATATCGGCGTAGTCTTCGGTAATCGAGTTGCGGACGCTGTCGGTGCTGTAAACAATACCCTCTTGCTTGATGCCCGCCATCAAGTTACCGTTGGTATTGTCGTTGTAGCCGTCCTCGTTGATCTCAATCTTAAAGGACGAGCCGTTTTTGACCGTGCCCTTGAAACTGACTTCGTAGCCTGGATAACCATCTGGTAAGGAGTTTGGTAAGGGCGGCTGATCCCAGTCGGTGTGAGCAAAGATCTCGACACCATTGCACGAGGCATCAGCTTCACCTAACCGAGTTAACGTACCATCCTTGGCCTGGTTGTAAACCACGTAAGCACCATTGCCTTGATCGTCTACTTCATAGCGAATATAGTTCGGAGCATTGGTTTTAAAAGTCGGTTTACCGGTAACAAGGTCGATATCAACACCCATATTCGGGCCGGTCTCAAAGACGCCTTCTAAAGTCGGAACGGCGTTACCATCGACCGCTTGATCTGCACTGACACGAACAGCAGAGGCAAAGGCAAAGTCTTCGGGCTTGGTGATGTTGCACTTGAGATCGAAGGCCGCGTTGATGGTTGGCTGCACCTTGAACTCAGCACGGGCATCAGCTAATTGATTATCAGTAAAATTAGTCCCAAAGTTGAAAGTAATACCATGCCCCACAGGGATAACAACTAAATTGCCATCCTTATCGCGGGTCTGACTAATGGTATTAGGATCAATCTCTGTCTCTTTGCCGTCGGCATCAACCATGTAGACATGGGCTTGAGGCTGATTGTTGTCATTGTACATCCAGACCACCCGGTAATCGCAGCTGCGGATGTCAGCACCCTCGCCCTCGTTAAAGGTGAGCTGCATTGCCATGTCATCATCACCGTTGACACGCACGCCCTTGACCGGCTGAGGAATCTTGAACAGGTCTTGGCCCTTGACGCCCTCTAAGGTAATACCGCCCTTGTTCTGGACATTTAAGGCATCGGCTAAGGCTAAGGCGCTTTGACCTAACTCGCGCATCGCTTGGCGCATTTCGTTGGCCGAGGCTAAGTAGCCGCCTAAGGTACCGCCCCAGTTGCTGTCACCCATCTTGAGCTCAGTGTGAGCTGGCACCTCAAATACAAGGTTGATGGAGCGCTTGGTGTTGTCAGCTTCGTCCTTGACCACATTGAGGTGAGCGTAGGTATCAGCATTAGCCAGGAGCTGACCGTTGCCCAAATACAGGCTATAAGCGCCATCGGACTCAACCGTGAGGTTGACGTCGATGAGCTCAGAGAGCTGATTTACGATTTGGTCGCGCTTGTCTAACAGCTGCATCCCAACTTCGGTCTGCGCGGCGCGGTCGCTTAAGTTGCGCACACTGCGATTGACCTCGTAGAACGCTTCCACTAAATCGTTGATTTCGGTGGCGGTGTCCGAGATCTTGTTGTTGATATCAGTGAGCTCGTTCTTGATGTTGTAGTTTAAGGTGTTGTAGCGATCGATGGTGTTTTGCAGCTGGGTGAGCAGCTCTTGGCGATAAGCCGTTGAGGTGGTGTTCTGCACCGCCTCTTCCATCGAGGAGAACATGTTGTCGATCTGGGTGGCCATCGACGTATCCTCCTTGGACAGGAGGTTATCGACGGTACCCAGGCCCGTGGCATAGGCGTTGTAGAAGCCGACATTGCCTTGATCGCGGAACATCTCGCGCTGGGTGTACTTATCGTACAGACGACGGGTTACAGTCTCACCAATGCCCCATTCAATGGCGCTGGTGTAAACCAGAGTTTCCTTGCGGATATAACCCGTGGTATTAACATTGGTAATGTTGTTAGAAGTTGTGCCAAGCAACTTCTGCTGGGTAAGCACGCCGTACTTACCAGTCTGTAACAAGTCGAGCATTGCCTTAAATTCCTACAACTACCTGACATCAACCGCCCAGGGCAGCAACAAGCTAACGGCCTAACGCAAGCGATCTGCTATGGCGAGCTGAGCTCACACAGAGCTCACGCTGGACTCACTAGCAGCTGCGCTGCAGCGCTGCATAGCGCATCCTTGATCAGACCTTGATCAAGGAATTTGGCCACTAATTGCCAGAGCTAACTTGCCGCTCACTGCGTTTATCGCACGGCTTCACCTGGCCTAAAATGCGATAAACATCAGCTTTTTGCCCTTTAATTAGGCGTTTCGCGCATCCACTCGGATGCTATTTGTATGCCATAAAAGCGATCTGACGCGTAATGTTTTTAAGCTTAGCTGCGTACTGCGGATCCGTAGCGTACCCTGCCTTTTGAATCTCATCAAAGTAGGTATCAGGATCGTAGCTTTTAGTGGCGGCCTTGGAGTAACGCTCATTGCCCGTGATCAAGGCAACATAATCCTTCATGGACTCGAGCACCGATGGATAAGCTCTGAAGCGCGAATTGCGCGTTACCATGGCTCCATGTTCAAATTCAGGAGAATCAAGGTCTTGGGTTGGGCCCTGCCACGAAGATCCGGCCTTGATACCGTAGTAGTTATTGCCCTCAGGCACATGCTGACCCCAACCAGTTTCCAGCGCCGCTTGCGCCACTAACACCAGTGGGTTCATGCCAATGCCTTCGACCGCCTTGACCGCATAAGGCATCATCTTCTGCACAAAGTCCTCTGGGGACTTGAAGTTGCGCATTTCGCGCACATCAGGCAACGAGCCATAGAGCTCGCTTAAGGAGCCCACATCGGCCTTTTGCTGCTTAGCGGCCGCATACAGGGTCGATGGGCGGGCAATGGCGCGCTGTTGATCGGCCTCGCTATAACTCATAAAGCCCGGCGTGTAGCCTTGGTTGAGCGCCATAAAGCCACCGTGCGCACCAGTTAACGGCATCATGCCCTGACTCTCATGCAGCGGCATCATGCCATCTGGACCAATGGTGGCGCCAGCGGACTCTTGCGGCAGCGGACGGCCCTCGAGCTCTGCGAGCAAAGCCTTACCCTCATCGCCTAAACTTGCAGCAAATTGCTTGGTGATGAGATAGGAAATGGAGTTCTTATTGACTGAGGCGCCCCCGGTACCATTGCCTTGCACCATGGCTCCTACTTGCTGCTGGGCCAGCATGTCATCAAAGAAACCGGAGTACTTGCTATGGAGCGGCGAGTCAGGGTTAAGCGTCTCATTGGCCGAGCGCATACCATCAACCCAGTATTGCATCAGCAGCGCTTCAAACTGCTGCGCGGCCATATACAGGGCCTGAGCTTTTTCTTTGTTGCTCCCATGGCCCATTTGACGCAGCTTATCTAAGCCACGCGTATCGGCAATCAGACCTAAGTCAGCCTGCGCCTTTTGCATGTCGGGTGAACTTATATCCATAAGAAATCAACGCCCCAAACCGTTGCATCTTTGCCGCACCATGCCAGCAAACTCAAGCACGCCCCAATGAGAACAAGAGAACCGCGGCGACCATGGAAGACCATAGGAGACCATGGAAGACCATGGGATCAGAAGTCCGCACGCGCCCTCCCATTATCGGAGGCACGCCCAGCGAACTTGAGCCTAGCTTGAGCCTTGCTTGAGCCTTGCTTGAACCTGACTCAAGCCTGACTCAGCCTGTTGTGATTTGATCAAACAACAAGGCGCTCAGCTGTTCACAGCTCCATTCCTTGCTCTTGGGCTAACCCACAAAAAGTGCAAGCCGTATGCCACGCCCCAGCACCACTTCCTGCCGATAGATAAGCCGTTTGTGATCACTTGCACGCCCCCAAACTCCGACCTTAGACGCGGCAATTTTGCCCCGATCAAGCCCAATCTTTGCCTCAGCGGAGCGCACTTAAGAGCTGTTCCCGCTTCAACTTCCACCAGCTGCGCGGCGAACCGCTCAGTCACCCCGAGCCACGGCCCAGTCATGCGCCGACCGAGACCTGCGCCGCTTGCCTCCTCCGACTAACCCGCATTACGCGCCCCTGACTCGGCGCTAACGTCGCCCCACCTCGCGCGTTAAGCGCTAACTCCAACGCGGCGACTAACGCCGCACCCATTGAGCACTTAGAGCACTCTTGCCTCAGGGTGAGGGTAGACCCGGCAAGGCCCAGTGCCCCTAGGTACTACAGCGCGCGTGCATTGTTGAGGTCTACCGCCCACGGCCAAGCCGAGTCAGTCGAAAAAGCCTGCTCCGGCACCGCGTAGTTCACATGATGTGCGGCGCTTACATCGCCCTTTGCTCCAAGGTAGACCGCGCTCAGGCACCACCGTTAACTACGAGCATACGGCGCCACTGGTGCTATTGGCATATTGGGCAGATAGCAGCAGCTTCAGAGGTATGACAAGTTTGCACCAAAACCGATCGCAAGCAGGTGCAGGTTGACATTCCTCCCTTGAGCGCAGGCAAGGTTATCACTAGATATTGCTGATGTGCCCAAAACCATCACTTACAAGGCATAACTTGCGGCTTTGTGCGTTCCCGACGCAGCCACTGGCACGCCACCACCGCGCCGCGCTTGGGGCCACCCGGTGTATTTTGGCGATTAATCTACCGATTATCTTAATGGAGCTAGGTTCAAGGATGTATACGGTCGCAACTACGATATCTAAGCCGCAAGCCGACATCACTGCCAAGTGATTGAGAGCTTTGATTTGTAGACTAGATGTATACTGTGGACTTAAAGTCCGAAATTAGGCCGTTTTGGGGTTACATTGAGTCAATGCTTGCAACCCTAATAGATATCACACAGATTGCGCTTTTATGCGCGCAAAGCGCGCCTGCAGTGGGCTTGGCGCTTTAGTGCTCAGTGCTTTTATGGCGCAACTAGATAGCACTAGTCCACAAGTATGGGCCAAATCTGGCTTCAATTTTTTTTGACAGCCCGTCAAAATACTGCCAAACAGAGGGCTAAAAAGCGTATGATTATCGGTGAAAACCAGTCCCTTAACGGGCTTTGCTCAAGATAACTACCAGCGTAGGCTCAGGCTTATTGATAGGCCTCTTACCCCTATTTACTACCAAATTGCCTCCTGCTAAGACCTATTCTAGCTAGGATGGCCTGACGTAAGTCAGTAAATCAGGTAGTGCATCTGGGTCAACCTTCCCCCGCTTGTGGTTATCGCAAGGTTAGTACCAAGTTGGTGGTGCTGACGTTACTCCCTTGCTTGTAGTTGTGGCCACCGCAGTTAGTACTGACCCTACTTCACTGCGCGCAACGCCCCCGTAAGCAGCGGACAGCGGCGCACCTTACACCATAAGTCAGTCAGTTTTGTGCTGAGCACCAAGCAGCAGTGCGTCTAGGTTACGCTGCTCAATTCCGCCCCCAAGGCGGCTGTCAACCCCCGGATGACAGTCAGCGCCCAAAGCAAGCGGCACGGTGTGCGTTAGTCTTAGCGCCTTGCCTTAACTGGCTACTGTTTGCTGTTACTGCCCTTACTTAAGCCCCGCGGGTTGGTGCGATTAAGCCGCCGCCACGCGCAGTTTGCTGCTCACTGCTTGCTGCTTACAGCTTGCTCCTCATAGCTGATAACAGCTGGCTGTTCCCAGTTTACTGCTCACCGCTTAGCGCTTAGTCACCCAGGTTGTCTCAGGAGAGAGCTTTAGCGACTTCCTGTGCCAAGGACGATCAAACTCAAAGAGCGATGTTGGCTTGACGGCGCTGCCCCCGGCGGCAAGTCAGGGTGACAGGACTCTGAGGCTGTAATGCGACATTGTCCCTAGGGCAGCGCGCAACACAGCCATGCTAGACCTCGTACAAGTGCCTTAAGGACTGTGCTGTTCCCTATAAGCTCGCAGGCTGGTAGGAAAGAGAGCAGCCCTTAAATGGCTTGTATGCTCAAACCCGTAAGAAGTCATGCTGGGGCCTCAGCCTTGGTGCTGCGGCAGCGGTGCGGTCTTCTTGCAGCGAACATTGTTCAACCTCATTGGTAATTACTTGGAACCAGTTACCAGTAGGCCAAGCTTAAGTTGCAACCTGCGTTATAAGTTGGCTTATAAATAAGTTGCCTTATAAATTGCGTTGTAACTTGCGTTAGGACCTCGGTAAGTGGCGCCAAAAGTCCCAAGCTTGCGCTGAGACGCACCGCCTTAAGGCTCTAGGCCTTGCGCGGCGGTGCCGCCTTGTATGGTGACGCCGTGCGCGGCGTAACGCCCGGCAGCGCTTGCGAGATTGCGCTTTATCCGTTCTTGCTTGAGCCTAACTTGCTCTAGCTTAACGCGCATACGTTTTCAAACTGGGTCGACACGGCCATTAGGCCTTGTTTTCTGAGCACGTGGACTTAGATTACGTCAAATGAGCTTTCAGCTCTGTGTTAGGCCTAAGCGAAAGGCGAGTTTATGCAGTTTTCAGGAAATGTGCTCATCATTGAGCATGACCAAGATAAACGCCAAGCGCTCGAAACGATCTTTACGTTTTTAGGCGCGGCTACGCAAACAGGCGAAATTGAGGACTGTTTGTCTTATCTTGATTCGTCCTCTGAACAAGTGGATGCGTGCATTTTAGGAACGCTCACCGGCAAGGCAAATAGCTCTAAAATCATTGCCAAGTACCCGCGCACCGCATTTATCGTGTGCGATAGCGAGTTCATCCCCTCAGGCAAGGAAGACGCCAACTATATTGGCCGTCTGAGTAAGGAGCCGACCTACGACGAGCTCGTGCAGCTCTTGCACTACTGCCAATCCTTCCGCACCATGAGCCGCTTATCGGGCCGCTCGGATGGGCGCCGCGGCGCGCTCATCAAGCGCTTGGTCGGGCGCTCGGACGCCATGTGCATCGTGCGCCGCTTAATTGAGCAGGTGGCGCCCACTGATGCCAATGTCCTGATTTTGGGTGAGTCCGGCACCGGCAAGGAAGTGGTGGCGCGCGCCATTCACGACCTGTCCAATCGCTCCAAGAAACCGTTTGTCCCAGTCAATTGCGGCGCCATTCCCGGGGAGCTGTTAGAGTCGGAATTATTCGGCCACGAAAAGGGTGCCTTTACCGGCGCCTTTGCCTCGCGCGAAGGCCGCTTTGAGCTCGCTGAAGGCGGAACCCTGTTCTTAGATGAAATCGGCGATATGCCGTTTCAAATGCAGGTTAAGCTCCTGCGCGTACTCCAAGAGCGCACCTTTACCCGGGTCGGCTCCAATAAGATCATCACCGCCAATGTGCGCGTGATTGCGGCCACCCACCAAAACCTCGAGAAAATGGTGCAGGAAAACCGCTTCCGCGAAGACCTGTTCTACCGCTTAAATGTCTTCCCGATTGAAACGCCGCCGCTACGTGAGCGTACCGACGACATTCCGCTCTTAATCCAAGAGTTGGTCAACCGCCACGGCAAGGAACAGCACACCACCATTCGCTTCACCCAGCGTGCCATGCTGATGCTGATGCAAAACGAGTGGAAAGGCAATGTCCGTGAGCTCTCAAACTTAGTCGAGCGCCTGCTCATTTTGCATCCGAACGAGGTGGTCGATATCTCCGACCTGCCGGGCAAGTATCACGGCGACAAGGTCGCCAATGACCCCGTTGCAGAGCGCGAAGCGCTCTTAGAGGCCTTTACTGCTCCTGATGAATTTGACAGCGCCGACGACTTTAACGGCTTGGATGACTCCAGCCTCATGAGCACGGATCCTAACGCCTTTAGCGCTAAAAACGCAAGCAGCAAGGCAGCGGCCAATGCCGCCGCGGCGGCAAGCTCAAGCGTGGTAGTGCCCAGCCCCGAGCCTAATGGCGCCAAGGGCAAGGGGGATCTGCCCGATCTGCCGGTAATCCGCGATGAGGCTGATATGGCCGAGGCCTTTGTCCCGCGCTTAAGCCCTGATGGCGTCAACCTCAAGGACATGATCACCGATATCGAAATCTCCATGATCAAGCAGGCCTTAGAGCAAACCAATGGCGTGGTCGCCAAGGCCGCCGAGACCTTGGGACTGAGGCGCACCACCTTAATTGAGAAGATGAAAAAATATGGGCTCACCGCCCAATAAGGGCCCAGCTGCCACTGCGCTCGCGCGCAGGCCCCACTTGCGCGGGGCGAGGCGCTGCGTAGCGCGGGGCTGGACGCAGCGCAGCATTGCGCGCCAGTGCGCAACGCGCATGGCACTTTGGCTCAGATTAAGTTAAATTGTTTTTTGGCGCCTCGGCCAAAATTGCCACCTAACTGGCATTAGTTTTGCCCCGAGGACACATCGTGATGGGATTGAGCGCTCATCTTGGTCGGTGACGACGATGGGGGGCTAGGACCTAGAGCTAGGAACCTAGGGCTAGGACCTAGAGCTAGAGCTAGGCCCGCCCCCCTGCAGTCTCAGGGGAAAGCGGAGCCCGCTTTGGTGGGACAACGCGGTTAACCTTTTCCTGCTTTGAGTTCAGTTCTTAGCTGTCAGGCGCTGTCAGACTAAGACCTCGACGCTAAGAAATGTAGGACAAACAATGTTGGACATTAACGCAGCAATTAAAGACTACCTCAAGGACAAGAGCATCTTGATCACCGGCGGTACGGGCTCCTTTGGCAAGAAGTTCATCCGCACCGTCTTAGATAACTACGACGTCAAGAAGATCATTGTCTACTCGCGCGATGAGCTCAAGCAATTTGAGATGCAGCAGATGTATCGCGATGAGAAGCGCCTGCGCTTCTTTATTGGCGATGTGCGCGACATGGATCGCCTGTTCTTAGCGCTGCAAGGCGTCGACATTGTGATTCACGCTGCCGCCATCAAGCAGGTGCCAGCGGCCGAATACAACCCAATGGAGTGCATCAAGACCAATATCTTGGGCGCCCAAAACATCGTTGAGGCCTGCTTACACAGCTCAGTGCAAAAGGTCATCGCCCTATCCACCGACAAGGCCGCTAACCCAATTAATCTCTACGGTGCCACCAAGCTGTGCTCGGACAAGATCTTTGTCTCCAGCAATAACATCACCGGCTCGCGCAACCTGCACTTCTCAGTCGTACGCTACGGCAATGTCGCCGGCTCGCGCGGCTCGGTCGTACCTTTCTTCCGCGGCTTAATTGCCCAAGGCGCCACGGAGCTGCCCATTACCGATGCAGCCATGACCCGCTTTTGGATCACCTTAGACCAAGGCGTCAACTTCGTGCTGCAAAACTTAGTACGCATGCGCGGCGGTGAAACCTTCGTCCCGAAGATTCCGTCGATTAAGATCACCGACCTGGCCACGGCTTTAGCTCCAAACCTCAAGCAGAAGATCATCGGCATTCGCCCGGGCGAGAAGATTCATGAGGTGATGTGTCCGCGCGATGACTTCTTGCACACCCTTGAGTTTGAGAAGTTCTTTATCATCAAGCCCGCCATTACCTACTTCAACCACACCAACAACTACGACGTCACCCCATTAGGGGAGGAAGGCAAGCAAGTTCCAGAGGGCTTTGAGTACAACTCACTCAACAACCCACACTACTTAACGGTCGAAGAGCTGATCGAAATCAACAAGAAGATCTAACAGCTCGTACCAATGCCAGCAAGGGGTCAGGTTCAAAACGCAGCAGTGCGAGGCCTGACCCTTTTGCTTAGGGAAACCAGAGCGGAGCAAGCCGAAACTGACCGGAGCGGATCGGGCTTGAGCTTGCGTGGTGCGCTTCAATGTCCGTCGCATCTAAGCTTTGTCACTAGGCCTTCCCCCAAGCTTTTCTTCCTTTGGACCACCAATCGGGCGGGCTCCAGCACTTACCCGCGGCACAATAGGAGTAATTACCGTGATTCCGTACAGCACTCAAAACATCGACGAAGATGATATCCAAGCGGTTGAGCGCGTGCTGCGCTCTGATTACTTAACTTGTGGCCCACGCGTCACCGAGTTTGAAGAGTGCTTATGCTCCTATACCGATGCCCAATACGCGGTAGCGGTCTCAAGTGCCACCGCCGCCTTGCACTTATGCATGCTAGCCTTGGATGTGGGCCCACAAGATGAGGTTTGGGTTAGCGCCATCAGCTTTGTGGCCTCCGCTAACTGCGCCCGCTACTGCGGGGCTACGGTGCGCTTTATCGATGTCGATCCGCACACCGGCAACTTAGATCACGTCAAACTGGGCCAAATGCTCAAAGACGCCGAGCAAAACCATCAGCCCCTGCCTAAGGCGGTGGTTGCGGTGCACCTGTCAGGCCGCCCTTGTGAGCTGCGCTACCTGCAAAACTTAAAGGAGCGCTACGGCTTTGCCTTGATCGAAGACGCCTCCCATGCCCTAGGTGCCACCTATGAGAATATGATGATCGGCAAATGCAAGTTCTCTGACGTTACCGTATTCTCCTTCCACCCAGTCAAGATTATCACCACCGCCGAAGGTGGCGCTTGCCTGACCGATAACGAAGAGCTCGCCGCTAAGATTCGCCTCTTGCACGCCCATGGCATTACCCATGATCCCGCCCAAATGGAAAATCCTGACATGCCGGGCTTTTACTATGAGCAACTGGAGCTGGGTTACAACTACCGTATGAGCGAGATGCAGGCGGCCTTGGGCATCTCCCAGATGAACCGGCTCGACCGCTTCTTACAGCAGCGCCGAGCGCTCGCGCGCGACTACGAGGACATCTTAGATCGCTCCTTGGTCAAGCTGCCGCTTTCGGACGTCCCGGGCTTTGAGAGCTCATGGCACCTCTATCAAATCCAGGTTGAGCATCGCAACGAGATCTACCAGACCTTGCGCGACAAGGGCATCGGCGCGCAAATCCACTACATCCCGATTTACCGCCAGCCCTACTACCAGCGCCAAAAGTACCATGAAGCGCTGCCGGGGGCCGAATACTTCTACGAGCACACCCTGACCATTCCGCTGCACACCAAGATCACCCGCGTCGAGCAAAGCATGGTCGCCACCATCATTGCCGCAGCCTTAGATAAGTACGAACACAAGTAACAGGAGGCCCACCATGGCAGACAACAAGGTTTTAGCGGTCATCCCCGCCCGCGGCGGCTCCAAGCGCATTCCGCACAAGAACATCAAGGACTTCCTAGGTAAGCCCCTCATCGCTTACAGCATCGAGAACTGCCTCAAATCAGGCATCTGTGATGAAGTCATCGTCTCAACCGATGACCCCGAAATCGCTGCGGTCGCTAAAGAATATGGCGCTAAGGTGCCCTTTATGCGCGCCCCGGAGCTCTCCAACGACTTTGCTGGAACCGGCATCGTGTCCTTAGATGCCTACCGTCAGATGACCAAGTTAGGCGGCAGCTATGACACGGTGTGCACCGTCTATGCAACCGCCCCGCTCTTAACTCCCGAGCACCTCAAGGCGGCCTACGAGCAATTTAAGGCGGCGCAGGCCGACTACCTCTTTGCCTGCTGTGAGTTCCCGTTCCCGGTTCAGCGCGGCTTCTATCAAGATGCCAACGGCGCTCCGGTGGCCATCATGCCTGAGTGCCAAATGATGCGCTCACAGGACTTACCGCGCGCCTTCCAAGACGCCGGGCAGTTCTACTTCCAAAAGCCGCAGCTACTTGAGGCCATTCACGGTGCGGTACTCGATGGCACCACCACTAAGACCAATACCGATGCCAGCAAGAGCGCCATCCGCCGCATGTACGAGATGCCGCGCTATCGCGTCATCGACATCGACACCCCCGAGGACTGGGAGTACGCTTTAATCTTGGCCGAAGCCATCAAAAAGCTAGGTAAGCTCTAAGCGCGCAGCTCAAACAGGAGGTCTGATATGACCCAACGTCCTTGGATCGGTGTCATCTTGCGCGCCAATCGCGCCATTGGCACGGGGCATTTGATGCGCATCAAACCCCTTTTGCCTCAGCTCAAAGCGCACGCCCAGCTTAGACTCTACGTCTACGCCTTTGATGAGGCGTTGCGACCGCTGTGCGCCGAGTACGATGAGATTAAGACCTTTGCCACCAAGGATGAGGTGCTCGCCCATCTCACCGCGCTCCCGGCACCGGAAGCGGCACAAGAACCTGAAGGCGGCGGCGAGTACCTGCCCCAAGTGCTGATTATCGATGACTATGCCATCGACGCCAGCTTTGAGGCGCCGCTGAGCGCGCGCACCCGCATCATGGTGGTGGACGATTTAGTCAATCGCCCGCATGATTGCGCCTTGCTCCTCGACCAAGGACTTACGCGCACGGCGCAGGACTACCAGCACCTGTGCAACGCCGACTGCCGCTATCTTGTGGGCGCCCGCTATTCGCTCACCTCCGAGCGTTTTTATCCGCGCAACTATCAACTCAGCGAGCCCAGTGCCTGCCCTTGCCCGGCGCACCGCAACGCCTTAAGCGTGCGCGCCTTGCTCGGCAAAAGTACAGCCGAGCTACAAGGCCCACTGCCCCCGATTGCCAACGCTGCGCACTTTGCCCCTAAGGAACTCAAACCAGCTCTAATGCAAGCGGGCTTAGCGCTCAATCAGCTCGGCCCCACCGTGCCGCCGCGCGTCTTTGTCAACTTTGGCGGGGCCGACCCGGTGTCAGCCTGCCTCAAGTTTGCCCACGCGCTGCTTGCAGGCCAGCTCTATCAGCACTACGACTTTACCATCGTAGCTGGGGCGGCCAACCAAGACTATGACGCGCTGCAAAAGCTTCTCGCCCAAGTGCCAACCAACTACCAAGAGCGCGTCAAGCTGCTGCGCCACTGCCATGATGTCGCCGACCTCTTGTTTAAGCATGACGTCGCGATCGGCGCCTATGGCGGCATGTTCCGCGAGCGCATCGCCGCGGGCATCCCAACGATCGGAGTGGTGATTGCCGACAACCAAGAAGGCGCCCCCGCCGCCCAACTGGGCTTTAACTTTGGTCTGGACCTGAGCCTAGCGCAGCTCTCAGATCCCAACGCGGTAGCGCCAAGCCTCGCCACCTTAGTGGAAAAGGCTCCCGACTTTACCTCAAGCTGCCTTAAGGTCTATGACGGACAAGGCTTAGAGCGCATTGTGTCCGCCATCGTAGCACTGCTGCCCCACTAGGGCGCCCGCCCAAGTAGTCGACCCGAGCAGCCCACCCAAGCCGCCAAGTCAGAGCGGCAGCTTGGGCCAGAGCATGAGCTCAGGCCAGAGCGTGAGCTGCGTCCTTGCCTAAACGGGCGCGTCCCCGTAAGCTGAGAACACATTGTGCTGAGACAGGAGAAAAGCGATGGCCGATCAAGTATTAACCTGGCATGACCTACTAGGCCCACTCAAGCAAGAGCCTTACTTTAAAAACGCGCTGGCCTACTACGACCAAGACGTGGCCGCAGGAAACCGCTGCTTTCCGCCGCGCCATGAAATCTTTAATGCCTTTCGCTTAACGCCCTTCTCTGACCTCAAGGTCATCATCTTGGGCCAAGACCCCTACCACGAGCTGGGCCAAGCCATGGGCTTGTCTTTTTCGGTGCGCCCGGGAGTTAAAGTGCCACCGTCCTTGGTCAATATCTACAAGGAACTAAGCCAAGACATCCCCGGCTTTACCCCACCACCGCATGGCTGCTTAGTGTCGTGGGCGCGCCAAGGCGTGCTCTTGCTCAACGCCATCTTGACCGTGCGCGAAGGTCAGGCCATGGCCCATGCCAACCAAGGCTGGGAGCAATTTACTGACGCAGTAATCAAGCTCATCAACGAGCACAGCGAGCATGTGGTCTACCTCTTATGGGGGGCTAAAGCGCGCAATAAGTGCAAGGTGGTCGATCGCAGCCGCAATTTGGTCTTAGAGTGCGCGCACCCAAGTCCGCTCTCCGCCCACAACGGCTTTTTTGGCCAGCACCAATTCTCGCAGGCCAACGCCTACCTCATGGCCCACGGCAAGGCCCCGATTAACTGGCAGCTGCCGCAAGAGGTCACCCCAGAAGAGCTCAACTTCTAAGCGCCGCCACCTGCGCCCGCGCCCGCACCTACCGCCCCGAGGCCGCCCGTGCCTGTGCCGTAAGCGCGCGCCGATAAGGCTCGGGGTCAAACCACGCAAGGGCCTGCGCCTCTAGCGTGCGTACCAAGGCATCCTTGCCGGAGCAATAGTCGTCGATGCTGTAAGGATACAAAGCGGCGAGCTCACGCTTGAGCGCGGCATATTGCGCGCACGCCTCCGGGTGGGTGCGGAGATAGTCGCGCAGCGCTAAATGGCGCATGATGTTGGCCTCATCGCCCCCACCAAAGATATGGACTTGGTGGGTGCGCTCGTCCCCGCCCTTACGCAAGTAGCGGCGGCCCTTAAGCCCAAACTCCCCCAAGTACTCATAGCCTAAGCGCTCGAGTGCCGCGGCGCGCGCATCGACCAAGGCGACCTCAGTCACCACCGCCATAAGGTCGATGATGGGCTTGGCCGCAAGGCCCGGCACCGCCGTGCTGCCGATGTGAAAAATCTCTACAGCGATCGGCACCAGCACAGGCGCTAAGAGCGCCCGCTCCTGCTCAAACCGGCGCGGCCATGCCCGGTCATATGGAACCACGATAATATGCTGTGCCATTACTGCCCCCGGTGGTGACCACCACCTGCTGAGTGCTGCCGCCCGCTCCCCCACAAAACAAACGCCGCGCTGCGCAGGCTCGAGCCTAAAAGGCTCGAGCCTACTCAATCGCGGCGTATTAAAGTTAAGTGCAGGAACTCAGTTCAAGCGCAGCTCAAGCGTAGCTTGCCCTGAGCTCCCAACACTTCAAGCAGAGCGGGCGCTCAACGCGCTTGCGCAGCACGCGCTTGCGCGGCACCGCTTAGGCTTACTTGCAAGCTGGACGCTGACGGATGTGGAAGGCAAAGCCGCCAATCTCGTCCTTTAAGTAGGCAGTGACTAACTTGCCCTTAGCGTCGTACATGAAGTTGGACTCGTCGAACTCAACGCCCTTGCGCTTTAACATGGCCATAGCGCGGCGTAAGTCGCGGGTGTCAACGCAGATGTGGCCGTGGGTGCCGACAAATGGCTTCTTCATGACTTCAACTAAGTTGCCGCTAAAGAAGGAGATGTCGCCCTCACGCTTGTCGGTGCCAAATAAGGCGGCGATCTGGTCGGTAACGGAACCGGCATTATCTGGGTCACCGGCGTTGATGCCGACGTGGCCGACGCTGAAGTCCATGACCTGAGCTACGATCTGCTGGCACAGCTTGGTGATGCCGTCCCAATCCTTAGCCTTGACCAGCTTGGAAGGTGGGACAAAGCTACCGCCCACAGCGGCAACGTTGGGCAGGTCTAAGTAATCAGTTAAGTTGCCCAGGCCAACGCCCCCGGTTGGGACGAACTTCATGGCGCCAAAAGGGCCGGCGAGAGCCTTTAAGGTGTTGATGCCACCATAGGCCTCAGCTGGGAAGAATTTGACCACCTTCAGACCAAAGTTCATGGCCTCTTCGATGTCAGATGGAACCACGGTGCCAGGGCAAACTGGGACATTGTTCTTAACGCACCAGTCGACGACCTTAGCATTGAAGCCTGGGGTGATCACGAACTTACCGCCATTATCTACGGTCTCTTTGGCGTGGTCGATATCGTGGACGGTACCCGAGCCGACGATAATCTCAGGCACTTCCTTAGCCATGCGCTTAATGGCCTCGCCACCTGCGGTCGTACGGAAAGTAACCTCGGCAATTGGGATACCACCGGCGACTAAGGCGCGAGCTAAAGGCACGGCGTCATTAGGGTCGTCTAAGGTGACCAGCGGAACAATACCGTATTCGCCAATGCGCTCAAAAATATCAGACATGTCAAATCCTCTGCTACAAAGCGCGACCGCGCTCTGTGTTCGTGGTTTGGGGCCAGGGGCCTTGGGGCGCAACCCAAAAGCAAGCAGACAGCACTCACAAAGCACTCACAAAGCAATCCGCAAGCCCTCAGGTCACGCCGCAAGGCCCGAAGGTGCCCCACCTTCTTGCGCACAACCTTGTCTCGGCGCAGAGGAGGTAAGGCAGGAGAAAACAATATTCAGCTTAACACAGCTCAGGCGCGCGCCTGAACCCTGAGCCGCAGCACGCCAAGTAGTGTGCGCCTAAAGCGCAACGCATGCCTACAGTGCAACGCATGCCTACAGTGCAACGCGCTGATGGCTGTCCATGAAAGCCTTTAACAGCTCTGGGGTTGGCAGGCCTTCGTTGTCACCGGAGAAGGTGCACTGGATGGCACCAATGGCGCAGCCGCGCTCAGCGGCTTGCTCTAAGCTTAAGCCTTCCATTAAACCGGTTAAGACGCCGCAGGCAAAGCCGTCACCGGCACCGACGGTATCGACCACCTTATCGATGATAAAGCCTGGGACGGTGGTCTCTGAAGAGCCATTGCGGACCAAGGCGCCCTTCGGGCCTAACTTGGTGACGACCATCTTGGCGCCTAAGGATTGGTAGAAATCGTTAATCTTATGGGCATCCTCGCTGCCGCATAAGATCTTGCCCTCACCCTCGCCCGGCAGCACTAAGTCAGCATAGGTCGCCAGCTCATTTAAGGTCTTAACCATGACCTCTTGGGATGGCCACAGCTGTGGACGTAAGTTCGGGTCAAAGGAGATAAAGAGGTTAGCCTCGCGCGCCTTCTTGATGAGGGTCATCATGGCCGCGCGGGTCGAGTCGGTTAAAGCGGGGAAGATGCCGGTTAAGTGCACATGCGAGAACTTGGAGAAATCGATATGCTCAACGTCATCTGGGGATAAGGCCGAAGCGGCCGAGCCCTTACGGAAATAGAAAATCTCAGGGTCGCCCTTGGAGACCTTGCTCTTTAACATGAAGCCGGTGGTACGCTCCTTGGTGTACAGGACGTTGCCATCATCAATCTTATTGTTACGTAAGGTGCGGGCAATGAGTTTGCCAAATGGATCATCACCAAGCTTGGTCAAATAAGACACATAGTGTCCCAGGCGCGCCGCGCCCGTTGCGACGTTGAACTCAGCGCCTGCTACCGCCAGCGAATAGCCTTCAACGCTATCGAGCGAACCCTCGCTTTGCGCAATCAATAAGCCCATTGGCTCGCCTGCCAGCAATAAACCCTTGGCCATCTCACACTCCTAAAAACTCAGAACTCATAAGAACTCAAAACGCCCTGCGCCGCTCCCACTCATTCCCCCATCAAGGTTCACCCATCAAGGTTTACCCAGCAAGAGGTGAGGGTTGCCTGAGCGTCAAGACTTGCCGGAGCTCAAGCTTGGTTATTACGTAACACACCCGATCGGCAAAGCTCACAAGTCAGCACCCACAGCACCGCTTTGCGCTTCCACCGCGCCCCACTACGAGCCCAAGCGCTCTTACAAATATTCCAATCTTAGCGGCAAAAGCCGCACGCTAAAGGGGCATTTCTCACAAAACCAAAAAAACAAAAGCCCCCGGTTTTATCCTCTCATGCTAATCAGCTCCCCGTCACTTGTAAACTAGTATGTCAGCTAAACCAAACACACCTCACAAAACGCATCTTAAGCGCCCCAACACCTGACCAAACCTCCCACCTTGTTCCCATCCCGCTGCCCCTTTGTGCCCCATTGTGCCTAGCGCCCACCTCAGCCGCGCCCAGCTTGTGGCCAAAGCTTGACTGAGCGGGCGCAACTAAGCGAGCGCAGCCGCGCGGCGCGCAATTTGTGACCAAATGACACAAATTCCCAAGAGTGGGCTAACTTTAGTTTGTTACAATCACAGGCAAACCTTTTCTCTTAGGAGTCATATATGGCGCTTTCCAATCCTGCCATGGGTGTGCTCAACCGTGCTGCCTCAGGTGAGTTTAACTTCGGCGGCTTAGGTGATACAGCCACCTTATCAGGCACCACGACCAAGTCCATCCTCTTGGTCGCCATTACCTTTATCGTGGGCTATGCCAGCATGATCTATAGCTTAGGCTATATCATCGAGCACAATGGCGCGTCCCCTAACCTCTTGATGTATGGTTCGATCATCGCCGCCGTAGTGGTCGCTATGATCACCATCTTCAAGCCTGAGGCCTCCCCTTTCACGGCACCAGCTTACGCCGTCTGTGAGGGCGCTGGCCTGGGCACCTTATCGGCCTTCTTTGAGCTCAGATACCCTGGCATCGTCGCCACGGCGGTCATGTCGACCTTTGTCGTCTTAATGGCGATGCTGGCCTTATGGAAGTTCCGCATCATCGTGCCAACCGCACGCTTCCGTAGCGTTGTGATGGGCGCCACCTGCGGTATTGCCATTCTGTACTTATTGAACTTTGTCTTACGTCTATTTGACATCCCGCTGTTACCAAGCACTGGCGGCTTGGCCATCGCCATTTCGCTCATCGTCTGCACCATTGCCGCTTTAAACTTAGTCTTAGACTTCGACATGATTGAGCAATCGGTCAACGAAGGCCTGCCAAAGTACTTTGAGTACTACTGCTCGTTCTCGCTGTTAGTCACCATTTGCTGGCTCTACCTCGAGATCTTACGACTCCTGTCGATCTCCAATCGCGAGTAGTACGCAGCAGTTAACGCAGGAGTTAACGCAGCACAGTTAACTTCCCAGAAGTTAACTCCGCAGTAGTTAACCCCGCAGTAGTTAACCCCGCAGAGGTTAACTTCCCCTGTGCCCCAAATCTAAGCACAAGTGGCCACCTAAACCGGTGGAATTTGCGTTGAGCGGGCACAACTTCATAAGATGAGAGGGCGTCCAGAGGACGCCCTTGTCATATCTGCGCTCTGAACCCTAGGTGCCCCCAACTAACAGCACCAACTTGGTACCGAGCGCGCGCCGCCTTGGAGGATTCATGCGCGATTTACTGGAGTGTCGTGATGCCATTGATGCCATCGACAGTGAAATCATCTCCCTGCTACAACAGCGCCAAGAGGTCGCGCGCGATGTCGCTCGCTACAAATTAGCCCACAACCAAGGCATCGTAGATAAGCGCCGCGAAGGCCAAAAGCTGAGCGCCTTAATGGGCAAGGCAGTTGCCGCCGGGATTAGCCCGAGCATGGTCCATGACGTCTATGAGCTCATCATGGCCGCCACTGTGTCTTATGAGCAAAGCTATATCGTCGCTGCGGTCAATGGCAAGGACGTCACCCGCTCGACCTCGGTGGCCTACCTTGGCACTAAGGGCACCTACTCCCATCTTGCGACCCACCGCTTCTTTGAGGCCTACGAAGGGCGCATGGACGAGCACAGCTGCGCCTCCTTTGATGAAATCGTAGCCTTGGTCGAAAACGGCACTTGTGAGTACGGCGTGTTGCCGATTGAAAACTCCAACTCCGGATCCATCAACGAGGCGGTCGACACCATGCAGTCGATGACCGCTCATATCGTGGGAGAAATCTTCTACCCCATCGACCACTCAATCTTAGCCCTGCCGCACGACGCCACCGCAGCCACGCAGCAGACGGGCTCGGCCGAGGTCGACTACAGCCAAATCAAGACCATCTACTCGCACCCGCAGCCGGTGGCCCAATGCTCCAAGTTCTTAAAGGAGCACTTAAGCCACGCCCAGATCATCTACACCCATGCCTCCTCGGATGCCATGGCCAAAATCACGGAGCTCGGTGACCCCAGCGCGGTGGCGCTCGGCTCGATGCACGCGGCGCGCTACTACGACCTCCAGCCCCTCGTGAGCGACATTGCCAACAATAAGAGCAATTACACCCGCTTCATCGTCTTAAGCAAGACGCCGCTGACCATTCCTAACAACCTCGCGGCTAAGACCTCGCTCTTGTTCAGCACCAAAAAGTACACCCCTGGCTCGCTCATTGCCGTGCTCAACGAGTTTAGCGCTCACAACATCAACCTCACCAAGCTCTACTCGCGCCCCATGGAGACCAAGAGCCGCGAGGTCTGGGAGGAAATCTTCTTTGCTGACGTTGAGGCTAACCTCGATACCCCAGTGATGCAAGAAATCCTAGCGCGCCTCAAAGAGCACACCACCAACCTCAAGGTCCTAGGCTGCTACCTCTCCGCTGAGCGCGCCCAATAGGCAGCGCCCAACAGCGCAGCCAACGCCCTCTTAACTGAGCCCAGTTTCCGCCCCGTCCACGACAGGGGCTCCGTAAAAATGTAAGACGCGGCTTGGTGTGATATGCACCTTCGGTTAAGCCAAACTCAATGATTGCGTTATTTGAGCTGTTCTTGCGGTTGACCTGCAGCTCTGACATTAGGCGCAAAATGCAAATTTACGGGGCTCCGGCATACTCTAGGGCAAAATGTGCTCGCCTAAACAGGCGTAAGCTGATGCCGATGATAGAGCTTAGAAACTCAACTCCTCGCCATCATTGGGCACATAAAGCTGTGTTAACTCATGCTCTTTGGCAAAAGCTCGCAACAAAGGCCGAGTGACCGTGGCATGAGATACCCCTTCGACGTGGGTAGCAATCACCTTAAGCTGCGGATAATCTTGCATTAAGGCCAACACATCATACTGATTCATGATGATGAGATGACCTAACGGGAATTGAGCTCCCCCAGCGTTTACGGCAATAATACTAGGCTTAAAGTGCTCTAGGGCCTCCTTAACCTCAGGGCTATAGACCGTATCGCCTGCTAAATATAGGCGCTGCGGCTCAAGGTCACTTGAGAAGACCACCCCACAAGCATCGAGCGTTATATCCACAACTTTGCTCATGCTCTTACTCGTTAAGCAGCTAATGCCATGGTCACACTTGGTGCGATACAAGGTCACACGGTCAAACCCAATTCCCTGAGCACTGAGCACGCGGACATCGCTAAAGCCAAAGCGGAGCAAAACCTCAGCATCGACTTCATTTTGGCAAAACAGGGGCAACGAGCGCGGCAGCACCTTCAAGGCAACCTCATCGCAGTGATCAAAGTGCAAATGGGTCAGGATAACGGCATCAACCGCCAAGATATCTTCAATGGCACAAGGGAGCGGACAATCAGGATTGCCTCGGCCCGTGCTGGTAGTAAAAGGCACGTCCGGATAAGCGCCAACTTCTGCCAACATCGGGTCAATTAAGAAGCGCTTACCGCCAAAAGTAATAATGCTACTTGCGCTACGAATTTGCTGAAATCTCATCAAAAGAGCCCTCCTCAACTGTGTCCCCAATCGGTAGTAACAACGGGACATAACTGCAATAATGGGATTATGATAAAAGCTCTAGTTACTTGAGCTTCAAGCCTTATTTGCCGCAAAGGAGAGCTCTATGCTGAAGATTGGCGAACTGTCCAAGCTAACCGGCTGTCCCATCCCGAGGATTCGTTTCTATGAGCAAAAGGGACTATTGCCCCGGCCTGAACGCTCTTTAGGCGGGCAACGCCTTTACGATGAGCGAGCGGTCGAGCGCTTACACTTCATCACTAATTGTCGCGCCAATGGTATGAAACTGGAGTGTATTGCGCGCTTTATTGAGTTTGAGCAAAACCCACAAAAAGGCGATACTTGGCTGTTAGCACGCATTGATGCATACCTGCTACAAGCTCAGCACTACAAAGCGCAAATAGAGCAGGCTGAACGCTATCTCAAACATCTGCGTGAAAACTTCCCGCCGCTGAACTCGCTGCCAACGACCACACCAAGGACAAGATGAATTAAGTGACCTTTTGGCCCCAGACCCCAGCCCCATGCCACAATGAGGTCATATCCTTACTGTAATCTTATAAGGAGGAGCTATGCCCCAAGCTGAAAGTTTCGCTGCAGCACAGCTAAGTGCAGAGCAGTCACTGCCTGAGCGCGAAGAGAGCACCTTTCTTGCGTGGATTGTGCGCATGTCGCTCATCAAGCGCTGGGCGCTGATGCACAGCTTCCGCGAGGAGAATGTCTCCGAGCACAGCCACCAGACCGCAGTCATTGCTCACATGCTCGCGGTGATCAAAAACCGCCTCTATGGTGGGCAGGTTGACGCTAACCGCGTGGCGGTCTTAGCGCTTTATCACGAGGTCTCCGAGAGCAAGCTCCAAGACCTAAACTCCAACACCAAGTACCTAAACCCCGAGTTTACCCGTCAGTACAAGCTCATTGAGCACAGCGCCGAGCAAGAGTGCGTCGCGACCCTACCAGAGTGCCTGCAAGCGGACTTTGCTGACCTCATCATTCAAGACCAAGTGGACGAAGAGCAAAAGGCCATCGTCAAGGCCGCCGACACCCTCGCCGCTTACATCAAGGCCAATGATGAGTTACGATTCTCCAACCAAGAGTTTACCCACGTCAAAGAGCGCTTAGGGCGCGTGCTTGCCGACTACTGCGCGCGCATGCCCGAGGTACAGTACTTTATGGAGCACTTCGTGCGCCTGTGCTGGGCCACGGTCGACCAACTTGCAGGCGTCGACCAAGGCCACCAACCGTAAGTTCAACGCTCCTTACAAGATGCGCTGCTAAGCCCTCTTTGCTGGTACCCATACGATAAGGAGTGGCGATGAGCCCAGCTGAGCAACGGAAAGCAGCGCAAGCGTTTGCACACTATTGGCAGGAGCAAGAGGGCTCAGAAAAGAGCCAAACCCAGCCCTTTTGGCTTGACCTAATAGCCCGAGTTTTTGGTGTGGCGCACCCCCAAGAGTTCTTAGACTTTGAGTACAAGCCGACCAAGAGCTTCCGTGGTTATATCGATGTCTATATCTCCTCAACCCACGTCTTGATTGAACAAAAGAGCAAAGATATTGACCTCAAGAGCGTCCTACCTCAATCTGATGGCACGCACCTGACGCCATTTGAGCAAGCCAAACGCTACAATGCCGACCTATCCTATGACCTGCGCGCTCGCTACATCGTGCTGTGTAACTTTAATCGGTTCATCATCTACGACATGAACGAGCCCGGTGCCGAACCGACGCTCATTGAACTTACAAACCTAGAGCACGACTACTACCGTCTTAACTTCTTGGTGCAAGATGAGAGCTCCATCCCCAAAGAACGCGAAGACCTCTCGGTGCAAGCAGGTACCATGGTCTCCAAGCTCTACAAGCTGCTGGCGGCCCAATACCATGACCCAGAAAGTACCAAGTCCCAGCAAAGTTTGAATGAGCTGTGCGTGCGCTTGGTATTTTGTCTCTATGCCGAAGACGCAGGCCTATTTCAAACTAAGACCGCCTTCCAAGATTACTTGGGCCAGTTTAAGCCCGAACAGATGCGCGACGCCATCATCAAGCTCTTTGCGGTACTCAACACGCCCAAAGAAGAGCGTGACCCCTATGAAAGGACTGACCTTTTGGCCTTCCCTTACGTCAATGGCGGCCTGTTCCAAGACACTGCTGCGCTTATTCCGCAATTCACCGCAGAGATTGCCGCCTTGCTACGCAGCAAAAACACTACTTTTGCTTGGCGCGAGATTAGCCCCACCATCTTCGGCGCGGTATTTGAGAGCACCTTAAACCCAGCTCTACGCCGCCAAGGAGGCATGCACTACACCTCTGTAGCCAATATCCATAAGGTGATTGACCCTCTGTTCTTAGATGCGCTCAACACCGAGTTTAACCAGATATGTAACATGGACTCGGTCAATGCACGCAACCGCGCCATGACGCGCTTCCAAAACAAGCTTGCAAGCCTGACCTTTCTCGACCCCGCGTGTGGCTCGGGGAACTTCTTAACCGAAACCTACCTGAGCCTGCGCCGCCTTGAGAATAAGGTCATCCGCGAACTGTACCAGAGCCAAGCCTTTTTAGGCATTGAAGACCTAAACCCCATCAAGGTCAGCATTGGCCAATTCTACGGCATCGAAATCAACGACTTTGCGGTATCGGTGGCCAAGACGGCGCTGTGGATTGCTGAAAGCCAAATGATTGAAGAGACCTGTTCGATTATCGAGCATGAGCTCGACTTCTTCCCACTCAAGGCCTATATCAACATTGTTGAAGGTAATGCCCTGACTAAATCATGGTCCGAGGTTTTGCCTTATGACCAGCTCAGCTACATCATGGGTAATCCCCCATTTATCGGCTCCAAAAAGCGCACCCCGGAGCAAACCCAAGACCAAATGAAGGTCTTCGGCCCCAACTGGCCGACTGCTACTGGCGAAATCGACTATGTCGGCTGTTGGTTTAAGAAGGCATCAGACATCATGGTTGAGCATCCTCAGGTTAAAACCGCCTTTGTTGCCACCGACTCCATTTGCAAGGGCACTTCAGTGCGCAACCTCTGGCGCCCATTAACCGACCAAGGCGCCACCATCAACTTTGCCTGGCAATCCTTTCGCTGGAACAATGAGGTCAGGGACTCAGCCCAAGTAGACTGCGTTATCGTTGGCTTCTCACACCAAAAATTAAACTCTAATGGGGGGGGGTAGCATGTAAATTATACACAACTAGAGAATGCCGCCCCGTCTCCCACATCAACGCCTATTTGCAGCCTGCCGACGACCTGTATTTGCGCTCGGGCAACACCCCAATCTTTACCGACCTTAAAGCCTTCAGTGGCAACAAGCCAATTGACAACGGCAACTACCTCTTCACCAAGGAAGAGATGGATGACTTTCTGCAACGTGAGCCGCAAGCTCAGCCTTACTTCCATCCTTGGTATGGCTCCAAAGAGCTAGTCTCAAGCCAGCCTCGTTATTGTCTCTGGCTTGGTGACTGCTTGCCTCAAGAACTTGCTCAAATGCCCCTGTGCCAAGAGCGCAGCCTTAAAGTTCAAGAGTTTCGCCTCTCCAGCTCAGACCAAGGAACCCGCAACCTTGCTAAAACCCCGACCCGCTTCCATGTCGAGGTGTTCCCTACCACGAAGTCACTGATTATTCCGCAGACATCCACCAGCAACCGCGCATACTTGCCGCTGATGTTCATTGACCCGAACACCTTTGCCAGCAACCTCGTAGTCATAGTACCGGGTGCCACCCTCTATCATTTCAGCATTTTGACCTCACACCTCAACATGCTCTGGACGCAAGCAGTGGGCAACACCTTAGGCACGGGCTGTCGTTACACCATTGACCCGGTCTACATTAACTTCCCTTGGCCGCAGCAACCTAAGCCTGAACTGGTAACAGCGCTAGAGCAAAGCGGGCAGGCCATTCTTGATGCGCGCGCGGCATATCCTGATAAGAGCTTGGACTACCTCTATCACCCTAAGACGATGCCGCAAGAGCTCAAGGATGCTTTCATTAACAATGAACGCTTAGTCCACCAAGCCTATGGGCTTGAACCTCATGCCTCTGATGCGGAGGTATTGGGCAGATTGCATGAACTGCACCGTGCCCACACGGCCGAACTTGATACAAAGGAAAAGCAGGAACTTACGGCCCAAGCCAAAAAGAAAGCGGCGCCCACCTCAAAGCGTAAGGCACTAAGCACCAAGAACACTACCTCGGCCCGGAAAGCCTAGCCCCTGAGCGTGGCTTGCCCAGGGCTTAGCTGTTAGCCCAACTCCCAGCGAAGCCGCGGTGCGCGGCCAAAGGCGGTGCGCGGCCGCGGGCGCGGTCGGCGAGATCAGGCGGCAGCGCCTCGGTTTGGGCCTCAGTTCAGACCTCAGTTTGGGCCTCAGTTCAGCCCTAAGTGAGGTTGCGCAAATAGTCGTGGGCGGTGAGATAGTCAAAGAGCTTTTTTAAGCTGCGACGGGCGAGCTTGGGGTCTTCTTTGACTATGGCCTTGATCAGCTTGCCGTGCAAGGCGAGGATAACTTGGCACGAGACATTGGGATGGAGCACGGCAATGGCCTGTTGCAGGCGGGTGATGGCCTCGATGATGGAGTTTTTGACGAACTCGTTGACGATGGCATTGAAGATGACGAGGTGAAACTCAAAGCACGAGCGCAAGAACTCCGCTTGGTCGCGCTGCGCTAGGTCGCGCTGCTGCTCTAAGGTTTGCGCCAATTGACGCTCGAGCCCCTTAAAGCACTTGTGGAACTTCTGCATCTCAACAAAGATGGCAGTGGGCGCCACGATCTTGAGAAATTCTAAGATCTGCACGATTTCCTTTTTGGCGCCAAGGCTCTTGCCGGTCTCTTCAAAGATGGCTTCGTCATGGAGGGTCGAGATGACAAAGGTGCCAATGCCTTGCTTGGCCTTGAGGACGTTGAGCGCGGCCAGCTGCATAATAGCCGAGCGCAAGGAAGTGCGGGAGACGTTGAGCCGAGCGCGCAGCTGGTTCTCAGATGGGATCTTGGTGCCCACCGGCCATTTGCCAGTGCTGATCATATGCCGCATGTAGCTGACGATTTCGTCAGTCACCGCATCTTGTCGCGAGCTCGCTGGCATAAATCCTCCCTTATGCTGCCGTTAGGACGCGCTCAATCAAAATCCAAATTGCCCCCATCCTGGAGGCATCATTCTTACCAGAACCGACCTCAAGCCCGGCTGTACTTGCTGCAAGCACCAAAAAGCCCATGAGCCTTAGGCCCTGAACTTGTTGTAACTCTTCCTACCTCAATTTGCCGCAAAGTCTGACCTTGAGATCAGAGACCTTACTGTGCCGTGATCGAGCTGTTATGCTCACCTCATGGTGAGGACCAACTGGGGGCCAATCCCAGCACCCTAAGTTATCTTCTCTCAACCTAGATAGTATAGAGAGATTTGCTCCCCCACGATGTGACAAAACTCAAAAATGCACGCAAAGGTGCACCAAAGCCCTAATCTAAGCCACCGTGCACGTGCCTAATGCACGCTTACGCCCCCATTAAGTGCTCCGCCCGACCGCTATTACCCGCTCGTCTCCCGTCCCTTATACATCATCAAGATTTTAGGGTAGCAACCAGCCTGATGCCGCCCCCAAGCATGGCCCTGATAGCGCCCCGCTGCTGTCCCAATTTCACCCCCAACGTGGGCCGATCGGCCCGCCATCAGCGGGGCGTGACCGTGTTATAATGGCGTTTCGACCCAAATTTTCTTAAAAACTTGCAGTTTTCAGTCAATCACGCGCGCCGCTTGGTGCGTCCTCATGTTTTCGCTTGAGATTTGCCATGCCTTTTGATGCATCTACCCCCATGCGCGTCAAGCGCACTTCCTTTGGCCAAAAAGCAAAAGCGCAGAATTTCCGCTCCAGTAAGGGCGAGTTAGGCAGCGCCGCTGCCAGCGCCCGCGCGGGCAACCGCTTAAGCCGCTCAGAGCGCACGGGGACGCAGCACGGTGCCGCGGCACGAGGCAGTGCCGCCTACGAGGGCAAGAGCCGTACTGGCTTAGGTCGCACCAGCGTCGGACGTAGTGGCGGAGCGCGCGGCTCCTATAACGGCGGCAGCGCGCGTGCAGGCCATGAGGTGGGACATAACAGCAGCCAAGAGCAAGTGAACTTGCTGCGCCAACGGCGCGAAGGTCAGGCCGGAACCATCACCAAGATGGTGCGTCCACCGCGCCGCAAGGAAATCACCCCTAAGCGCGTTTCGCACAAGCCGGGCTTTACCACCTTCCAGCTGCGCCTCGTCAATAGCATTTTGACCTCGGCCTTAGTTGACGGTAAGCCCTTGGATAAGGCCTACGCCCTGTGGTTTGCCAAGGTCAAGCTGCCCCAGACTGAGCAAGGCTTTGTCATCAGCCACATCAATGCGATGTTCCGCCGCCTCTCCTTTTATGCCCAGGTGGCAGGCCTCAAGCGCCCATCGGACTTCAAGCGCCATGTCAACTTCCTGATCTTGGCCTACTACGTGGCCCAAGGCTGGCCGGAGCCCGAGCTTAACGCCGAGGGCTTTGACCGCTCCGGCATCACCAAGCGCTTAAAGGAGGCTCAGGAGCATCCACTCTTACGCGAGGGCTGCCCATATTGGCTTGAAGAGCTGGGCTCGCGTGAGCTCAAGGATGCTTGGCCGGCCGAGCGCAAGGCCTTAGGCGAGGCCGCCAAGCGCTTTATTCGCGTCAACACCTTGAAGACCACGCGCGACGAGCTTGCCAGCCGCTTAACCCAAGAGGGCGTGGTCACCCGCTCGGTTAAGGGTGTAGCTACCGCCTTGGAGGTCACCTCCAATTCGGCCCTGTTCCGCACTGAGGCCTTCCGTGAGGGCTTATTTGAGCAGCAGGATCCGGGCTCGCAGGAAATCGCACCGTTCTTACAGGTCGAACCGGGCATGCGCGTCATCGACGCCTGCGCCGGGGCGGGCGGCAAGACGCTGCATTTAGCCGCGCTGATGCAGAACAAGGGCACCTTGATTGCCCTGGATATCGAGCAGTGGAAGCTCGACGACTTAAGAAAGCGCGCTAGCCGCGCCGGGGTCTTCAATGTCGAGGTGCGCCTGATTGACTCAACCAAGGTCATCAAGCGCCTGTATGACCACGCCGATCGCGTCTTAATCGACGCCCCATGCTCAGGCTTAGGCGTCCTGCGCCGCACCGCCGACTCCAAGTGGGCCGACCTCAATCCGCGCTTAATCGAGCTCAAGAAGGTTCAAGCCGACATCTTGGAGCGCTACAGCCGCATGGTGAAGGTTGGGGGCAAGGTGGTCTACTCAACTTGCTCCATTCTGCCCAGCGAAAACCAAGCGCAGATCCAAGCCTTCTTGGCCGCGCACTCCGACAGCTTCAAGCTCGAAGAGGAAAAGGTCATCCTGCCATCCTCAGGCTTTGACGGCTTCTACATGGCCCGCTTAGTGCGCTTAGCCTAACTAATAAGCCCAGCGGCCAAGAGCTCAGCAGCCCAGAGCCCCGAAGCCCTGCTTCACCTTGTAGCTAAGCCGCCAAACACACCGCCCCGCAACCTAAAAGCTGCGGGGCGGTGCGTTTGGCGGAATGGATCATAAGCTGATAGGAGGTGCGGCTATTGATCCGGATGCTCGTGGGAATAGCCGAGCTTAAGCTCATCTAGCTGCACTAGGCGCTGCATTTCCTCATCACTGAGCGTAATGTCGAGGAAGTCTAAGTTGGAAACCATGCGATTGGAGGCGGCGCTCTTAGGCAACGGGATAACCTTGAGCTGACGGGCAAACGCGAGGCACACTTGCGCGGCGGTACACTCATGGGCATCGGCAATGGCGTTGATGGTGGCATCGCTTAACACCGCGCCGCGGCCAAAAGGCGACCAGCCCTCAACCACCATGCCGTGAGCTTGGCACAGGGCCACCAGCTCACGCTGGCTGTAGCCGGGGTGCACCTCAATTTGGTTGACCATTGGGGGAACGCGATACGCCAAGAGCGGCTCTAAGTGGTGCGGCAAGAAGTTGGAGACGCCGATCGCGCGCACGTACCCCTCTTCATAAAGCTCAACCATGGCACGCCAGGTGGCCAAATTGAGCTCTTGCCAGCACTCGTGCTTATTGGGGCTAGCAGGCCAGTGAATGAGGTACAGGTCGAGGTAGTCGAGCTCTAAGTCATTTAAGGTCTTGAAAAAAGAATCCATGGTGCTCTGGTAGCCCAAGTTATCGACCCAGACCTTGGAGGTGACGCACAGCTCCGAACGGCTCACGCCCTGGGTGAGCGCCTGACGAATGCCGCGGCCCACGCTGCGCTCATTTTGATAGAATGCCGCGCCGTCAATCAGGCGGTAACCGGCACGAATGGCGGCGCACACCGCTTTTGCGCATTCAGGCCCCTCACTCATCGCCCAGGTGCCATAGCCCACCACCGGCAGATGGAGCCCGGTGCTGAGCTGATAACCCGCATTGAGATTGGCGCGGGCAATTTCCTTGCTCTCATCGCTAACCGTAACCACCACAGACCTCCCAATTTTTCACAAGCCAAGGCCACTGCTGTTTGCAGCCAAACTGTTTGTAGCCAAACTGTTTGCATCCAATTTGCTTGCGCCATACGTGCCATACCAGCAAGCCATACCAATGTGCCGCACCAGCGTGCTGCACCAACGGCGGCCGCCCGAGCTCGCTCTAATTATGGCATCAAGCAAGCCCAAAGCGCGCCCCATTTTGGGTACGCGCCCATGGCGCCGCGCTCCCCAAAATAAATGCGGTGCACCATCTTGCAAAAGCTGTAGCAACTGATAGCATAGCGGCGCTTACTTCCTCCAAATTATGCTGGAAGCGCCCCGCTGCGGCGAGGGAGATCCGCCGTCCACCTGCCTTCTTCTCACTAGGTTTCTATGTTGCAGACTTACGGCGCAAACAAGCGCGGCTCTGTTGCTACCTATGTGGTGATGAGTATCCTCATTGCCATCTCCGGATCGCTGTTTAACCCAGTCATGTCCTATTACCTCAACACGGAACTGGGCTTCGATCCAATCCATATCTCGGTTCTCTTTGCGCTCTTACCGCTTTCGACCATCGCCATCGTGCAAACGATTGCGCGCTTTTCGGACATGGGCTTACAGCGCCCGATGATCATCTGCATTGCCGCGCTCTTTGGTATCGCGAGCTCCATTTTGCTCTATCTGCGCCCAGACTTTGTGACCATGTGCACCTTGGGCCTTGTGTGCCTTGGCACCCATCCGGTGGCCTTTCCGCAGATCTTTGCCTCGGCGCGCGAGTTTGCGATCAAGCACGTCAAGCAAGGCTCGCTCATGTTCACGACCTTCTTGCGCTCGCTGACGTCCCTTTCATGGGTGGTCGGTCCCCCGCTGTCCTTTGCCATTGCCTTAGGCGGCAGCTTTGACCTGCTGTTTACAGTCACTATGGTCATGTTTGCCCTGTGTGGCCTCGCCAGCTACTTCTTCCTGCCCAACGTCTTTGAGGCGCAGCCCGAGCCGAAAGCGCAGCAAGAGCCGTCTACAGCTGCAGCCACGGCTCAGGCGCCTGCCCCTGATGCTGACACCTTTGAGGATGAAACTTCCGCGCCTAAAGACGCCGCGCAGCTTGATTCTCCGCGGCGTGATCCCCACGCCGGGGCCAAGGTCGCTTGGTGGAAGGATGGCTCGGTGCTGATGCTCTTTGGCGGCACCGCCCTGTTATTTACTGCATTTTCGAGCTACATCACGACCATGCCGCTGTATGTGACCCAAGAGCTCAAGCTCGATACCAGTTTGCCGGGCTACATCATGAGCCTTGCGGCCTTCATCGAAATTCCGCTCATGTTCTTGGGCGCGAAGTTTGCCAAGCTCATTGGGCTTAAGACCGTGGTCTTGATCGGCGCCATCTGCATGTTCATCTTCTTGGTGCTGCTGCACTTTGCCACGACCCCGGCGCAGCTGTTAGCCTTGCAGCTCTTCCCGGCCATCTTCATTGCCTTCTTAGGCTCGATCGGCATGGTGCTGTTCCAAGAGATGCTCCCGACCATCCCGGGTCAGTCGACCTCGCTCTTTATCAATGCCTCAACCGCGGGGCAAATTGCCGGTGGTGGCATGATTTCTCTTGCGAGCACCGGCTCTTACCTCACCATCTACCAAGGTGGCATCGGCATTGCCGCGGTCGGCATCGTGCTGATCATGCTGGTCAAAAAGCCGAACGTAACGATTAAATAACCTAGGACCACTCTGTCATGCAAACCCTCGGCGCGCAGCGCAAGGGCTCGATCCCCACTTACGTGATCATCTGCTTGTTGATCACGGCTTCAAGCTCGCTGTTTAACCCGGTGCTGTCGTTTTACCTCAACACCGAGTTAGGCTTTAGCCCGCTGCACATCTCGCTCTTTTTCGTGCTCTTGCCCATTGCCACCATCTTAATCGTGCAAACGGTAGCGCGCTTTTCGGACATGGGCTTGCAGCGCCCCTCGATTATCTGCATCGCCTCGCTCTTTGGCGTTGCGGCCTCACTGCTGCTCTACTCCCGCCCCAGCTACTTAGTGCTATGCACGATTGGTTTGGTCTGCCTAGGCTCCTACCCGGTTTCCTTTCCCCAGATCTTTGCCTCGGCCCGTGAGTACGCGATTAAAAACATCAAGCGCGGCTCCTTGATGTTCACCACCTTCTTGCGCTCCTTGGCCTCGCTGTCGTGGGTCATCGGCCCGCCGATTTCCTACGGCATCGCCTTAGGCGGCAGCTTTGACCTGCTCTTTATGGTCACCATGGGCATGTTCAGCCTGTGCTGCCTGGCAAGCTTCTTGTTCCTGCCTAACGTCTTAGATAAGAGCGTGGCCGACAAGTCGCGCCACATCGCGTGGTGGAAGAATAGCTCAGTCATGATGCTCTTTGTCGGCATCGCCTGCATGTTCACCGCGTTCTCAAGTTACATGACCACTATGCCGCTCTATGTGACCCAAGAGCTCAAGCTCCCGGAGAACACCCCGGGCTTTATGCTGAGCTTGGCCGCAGGCCTTGAGATTCCGCTCATGTTCTTAGCGGCACGCCTGAGCAAGGCCATCGGCCTCAAGGTCGTAGTGATCGCCGGTGCGTGCAGCTTGCTCGTGTTCTTAGTGCTGCTGCACTTTGCCCACACCCAAGCGCACATGCTGTGGATCCAATTCTTCTCAGCGCTCTACATCGCCTTTGTCGCCTCGATGGGCATGGTCTTCTTCCAAGAGCTCTTACCGACCATCCCGGGGCAAGCAACCTCGCTCTATATCAACGCTTCGACTTCAGGGCAAATCGCAGGTGGCGCCTTAATTTCTCTGGCCAGCAGCGGTTCCTACCTCATCATCTATGAGGTGGGCTGCGGCATCGCCGCCTTGGGCATCATCTTGCTCTGCCTGGTCAAGAAGCCGCCGCGCCTGAGCTAAGCCCAAGCAAGAGCAAGGCAAGACCAAAACAGCTCCCCCGACCAAGGCAAAGCAGGCCAACGCTTGGCGCCTCAAGGCCCGGCACGAGCCTAAGCTACGTCAGCAGCAGCACAGCCGCCACGTGAGGCATGAGCTCAAGCTAATCCCACCAAAAATACCAGACGCTCGAGCTCTTGAGGCTCTCGGCGTGGGAAGAAATGGTGATGCCGTCGCTCTCCTCGATAATCGAAGGGCAAAAGGCGTATTGCTTGATCGCCAGATCCTTACACTCGCTCTCCGGCACTGCCTCTTCGACCAGATACTCGACCGTATCCTTGCTGATGACCGCAGGGATGGCGCCATAGTTTTCGTACCATAGGCGCGAAATCGCAATTAAGGCGCTATTGCTCGGGCAAGCGTTCCAGCCACCCATCGGCAAATAAGCAAAGACGTTGTAAGGGTGGGACACCGGAATGCGCGCTAAAATCACGTGCTCCGTCATGCCGCTATCGTAGTCCCAATAGGACAAGAACTGGTGATGGCTCTCGACCGTGCCGCCTTCTTCGTTGATCATGCGCTCAAAGAGCTCGGGGTCTTCGAGCACGTCTTGGGCGATCGACACGAGCTCGCTTAACGCGGCGGCGCCTAAGCTGCTGTCGGCGACCAAGAGCTCATTGCGAAACGAGGCCACCTCTTCGGCATCATACTTTTCCGGGATATCGTCGCCATTGGCGGTCTCATCGGAGTTCATGACCAAGGTGTCAAGCAAGGTATCAGAAGGCACGATAATCACGGGGACAAAGGTCTTAAGCTCCGCGCTTTCCTCCAAGGCCTGACGATAAGCCTCCATCAGTGGCTCATCATCCACCATGGGCGCAAAATAAGTACAAGGACAGCCCAAGAACTTAGTAATGGCACTAACAAGTGACGTGATGTGATCAGACATAGCGCCTCCTAAAACCACCAGCCAAAGCAATGAAGCCAAGCTCTACCACAGAGCCCCCGTGCTCACGCACCAAAGTCCACCGCAGAGCCCATCCTGTCCCTAATTATGCGGTTTTGGCGCCGTGCTGTGACGTACCGCGCCCTGAAAATTAACCACAAATGTGACCAATATCGCCAAAACCCCGCGCCGCATGCGCCCAACGCAAGCTCAGCGCGCACAGCGCCACACCAAACAACGCAGTCCCGCGCTAACTAAAGGGACCAATCAAAGCGCAACTAGGGGCCCTCAGGCCCCCGGTCGTAATAAGAATCAGCGGCATAGTCTCTAGGCATAGCCTCTAGACCTAGGCCCTAGACCTTGGCCCGAGGACTATGCCCTCACGCAGCGCACGTAAGCTTAGAAGCCCCGGCCCCCAAAGTGCGGACGACCGTGCTTACCGCCCTTGAAGCCACCCTTAGCGCCCTTCTTGCTCATAGCGCCCTTGCGGCCGCGGGCATCCAAGTCAAAGCTGGGGCGCTGCTTACCCTTCTTGCCCTTAGAGCCCTTAGGAGCCGGATGGTCGTCAAAGTCGATCGTGTCATCAACAAAAACAGGCTCATCAAAGCCAAAGGAGGCTAAGTCGCGGGCGCGACCCTTACCCTTAGGCGCCGCAAAACGCCCACCCCGCTCGGCGTGCTCAAAGCGCTCAGAGCGTTCAAAGCGATCAGCGCGCTCGAAGCGCTCGGAGTGCTCGAAGCGATCGCGCCGCGCGCCAAACTCTCCGCGCTCGCGGCGCTCGGCACGATTGCCGCGACGTTCAGCCCGCTCCCCGTGGAACCCTTGCTCAGCACGCTCCCCACGCTCATGCTTGCGCGGAGGCTCGGCGCTGTACTCGCGCAGCTCTAAGGCGCGACCGTTGACGCGGGCCCGGGCTAAGACCTCCATGGTCTGCTCAGGCATGCCCTCAGGCAAGTCGACAATTGAGAAGGTATCGAAAATCGAAATCTCGCCGATGTACTTGCTATCGAGGTTAGCCTCGTTGGCAATGGCGCCCACGATTTGCCCCGGCTTGACCACATCGCGGCGGCCGACCGCTAAGCGATAGCGCACCATCTTAAGGTCTGGGAAGTCCTTGAGCGGCTGGGGCTGAGCCGATGGACCGCTGGCGCGACGGCGCTCGCGCCCCTCGCCCTCGTACGAGCTCTTCGGCTTGTCATCAAAGCTGCGGAACGCAGGCTCGGGCTCGCTCTCGTCTAACAACAGCTCGCCGTCGCGTTGCGCCATCTTGGCTAAGGCCGCGCACAGAATTTCCGGCTCGATGCTGTCATCAGTCAGCATCTCCTCGATGACCTCGACGTACGGCTCTAAGTCGGAGTTCTCGATGGTGTCTAAGATTTGATTGCGGAAGTTTTCCAAGCGCCGCTTGTTGACGTCAGCAATGGTTGGCATCGACATTGGCTCAATGCGCTGCTTGGTGACGCGCTCAATCTGGCGTAAGGCGCGGCGCTCCCGCGGCGAGACAAATAAAATCGCCTCACCAGTGCGCCCGGCGCGCCCGGTACGGCCAATGCGGTGCACGTAGGACTCGGCATCGTATGGAATGTCGTAGTTAAAGACGTGGGTAATGCGGTCAACGTCCAGACCACGCGCGGCGACATCGGTGGCAATCAAGATGTCGAGTGAGCCCTTCTTTAAGCGGTTGACGATGTGCTCACGCTGGCGCTGTGGGATGTCACCGTGCAGTGCGGCGCAGGCAAAGCCGCGTGCGGCAAGCTTGTTGGCCACTTCCTCGGCATCAGTCTTAGTGCGCACGAAGACTAACACCGCCTCATAAGGCTCAACCTCGAGCATGCGGGTCATAGCGTCAATCTTGTGGGCGCCGGTGGCGACCCAATAGCGCTGACGCACCGTGGTCGCGGTGGTAGTGCGCGACTCAATGCGCACCTCAACCGGATCAACTAAGTGCGCGGTAGCAATGCGGCGGATCACCTCAGGCATAGTGGCCGAGAATAAGGCAGTTTGGTGCTCGGAGGTCACGCGCTCTAAGATCCAATCGACATCGTCGATAAAGCCCATGCGCAGCATCTCATCGGCCTCGTCGATGACGACATGCTCAACGGCGCTAAAGTCGAGACGCCCCCGCTCCATTAAGTCCATTAAGCGCCCTGGGGTCGCGACCACTACCTGCACCCCGCGGCGCAAGCTCTTAAGCTGCGCTTCATAGGAGGCGCCGCCATAAATTGGCACGACGCGGAAGTCCTCGATGAAGTGGGCAAAGCGCGAAAAGGACTCAGCTACTTGTAGCGCCAGCTCGCGGGTTGGCTCCAGCACCAAGGCAAAGATGGCGCGCTCGCGGGAATCGTACTTAGTACGCTTATGGCCTGCGACCAAGCGCGACAAAATCGGCAGCGCAAAGGCGGCGGTCTTGCCGGTACCAGTCTGGGCCTGACCAATCATGTCGCGCTCAGACAGCACCACCGGAATCGCGCGCTCTTGAATCGGAGTCGGCTGCTCAAAGCCCTCATGGGCGATGGCCGCCATCACCTCTGGCGCTAGGCCCAAATCGCCAAAGCGCACGCCCTCAGTCTCCGCGCTATCCTCGGCTACGTCCGCCGCATCCGCCTCGGACTCTGCCGCCGCATCAGACTCAGCCGTATCAGCGACATCAGCAGTATCAGCGGCCGCGCTCAGCGCTACGCTCTCAGGAGCGTCCGCAGGAGCGACCGCAACCGCAGGCTCCGCGCTTGCGGCCTCCTCAGAGTCAGCCCTAACCGCAGGCTCAGGAGCAGCAGTCTCCTCTGGAGCGGTAACGACCTCAGCTGAGGTAGCAGAGGTTTCAGTTGCGGCCGGGGTCTGATCTTCAGTGTGATTAGTATCAGGGGCCGCTGCTTGCGCCTCAGCCTCTGCGCCTAAGCGAGCGGCGTCAGCCTCCAAGAGCGCGTCAATGATGGAATCGTAGCTTTGATCAGGGTTATGGTGGTTAGTTGGTTGCGTCATAGCAATTCCTGCAATTGTGCTTGCTATAAGGCGCAGTACTCTGGTCGCGCGCGCACTAAAACGCGCACTAAAGCGCAAACGCAATGGCCCGAGGGCACATTGCCCACAGGCGCACGGCCCTGCTTACGCTGAGCTTGGCTCAAGCAAGTACGGTCGTAATTCCAGAGATTGATCGCGCGGCCTCAACGATGCAAAGGCGCGCTGCGCTTGGTGCAAGCGATGTCCCGTAGCGCTTGACCCAAATTAGAGCCGACAGAGCAAGGCTGCCGCTCACCTACCAAGCGCGTGATGATGTGTCACCCCAATGGGGCGCAGCGAACTCCCAAGAAAAGCCCTGAGCTGATGCTCTGTTCGCTGGCGGGGCGCCCCCGTTGACACGGAAATGAGCGCCCATTATACAGGCAAGATCACATTTTCGATCAAAACATGATCGCCCCAAATTCCAAATGTGACTTAGGGAGACTTGACCGCGCTTGCAGCGCGCTTGCAGCGCGCTGCCGTAAGCGCTGGGCCGTAGGGGTAAGCTCGGCCCGCGCTATGGCACACGTCCCAGAGCCTAGCCCAGAAAAAGACGCAGGAACAGGCGCCGCGCGGCGCCTCATCTCAGGGCGCCCGGCGCCTCGGCTCGGGCGGCGGGCCGCTTTGTACCCCACTGCTGGGCATAAGGGCGGGTGCTATAATGCCGCGGATCAAGGATGCGCCTACCTCAAGTAGTGGCAGCACCCTACTAGTTGCTCACCTTGCTAACTTTAACGTACTGATTTATGAAGCTCTTTTCTAAGAAGTCGGTCTTAGGACTTGCCTGTGCGGCTCTGGTCAGCGCCAGCCTCTTTAGCGCGACGGCACAAGCTGCCCTTTCGCGTAAGCCTCAGGATAATCTCTTTGTAGCGGTCTCCACTGAGCCGGTCGGTCTTGACCCAGCCATGGTCGATGACAACTACTCCGGCGACGTCATCAGCAATATCTACGAGTCGCTCTTAGCCTTCAAGCCCGGTTCCACCGAGGTTGAGCCGTGCTTAGCCAAGAGTTGGACTATCTCCGACGATGGCTTGGAGTACACCTTTAACTTACGTCAGGGCGTCAAGTTCCACGATGGCACCGACTTCAACGCTGAAGCCGTCAAGATTAACATCGAGCGCCAACTGCCAGAAAACCGCACCGCTCGCATGGCCTATGCCGAGTTAGTGTACGGCGATGTCGCCAAGGTTGAGGTCTTAGACGAGTACACGGTCAAGGTCACCTTAAAGCAGAGCTCCACTCCATTCCTGCGCAATATGGCCATGCTCTATGCCGCGCCTATTGCCTCGCCTGCCGCCTTAAAAGCCCATAACAACAATCTTATGACCAACCCAGTTGGTACGGGCCCATACCGCTTGGTCGCCTGGGATCGCGGCCAGCAGGTCATCCTCACCACCTTCGAGGACTACTGGGGCGACAAGCCTAAGGTACAGAACGTCATCTTCCGCTTAATGAAGGAGAATGGCGCCCGCGTCGTCGCTTTAAACAACGGTGAGGTCGACATCATCACCGGCATCGACGCCAATGTCGCCCCTCAGATTACCGCCGCGGGCAACAAGATCTTCCAGCAAGAAGGCAACAGCACCTTATACATGCTCTTTAACACCCGCGATACCGAGCAAACCAAGGATCGCGAGGTGCGCCGTGCTCTGGCCCAAGCCATCAACACCCCAGAGTTAGTCAAGTCGCTCTACAAGGGCTTCTCGACCTACGCTAACACCTACATGCCGACCTTTATGCCGGGCTACAGCGCTGACACCCCAACCGTCACCTATGACCCAGCGGCCGCCAAGAAGACCTTAGCCGAGAAGGGCATCACCAAGGTCAAGATCATTGCTAACTCCAATGCCAGCTACTCCAACACCGTAGGCGGTCAGGTCTTATCCGAGGCAGTACAAGCCTACTTAAAGGAAGTAGGGGTAGAGGCATCGATCGAAGTCTTTGATTGGGCCACCTTCAAGAGCCGCTTAATGACCGATTCCTGGGACTTAAGCTTCATCGGCTGGAACGGTGATAACGGCGACCCCGACAACTTCATCAACATCTTTGCCCGCCCTGATGCCAACATCAACCAAGGCCTGTGGCAAAACGAAAAGTTCAACGCCTTAATCGAGCAAGGCGTCCACGTTAAGGACGGCCCAGAGCGCGCCAAGATCTACCAAGAGGCCGAGCGCGTCTTAGCCGAGGATGTTGGTATCTTCCCTATTGCCCACGCCCAGAATCTCTTGGCTTATCGTCCTAACATCAAGGGCGCCGCCGTGCACCCTATCGGCCTGATGTTCTTTAAGGACGTCGAGAAGACCGTCGAGTAAGCCCCCGCTTACCCTAAAGCACGCGGCGCTACCACCGCGCTGCTGCCCAGCAGCAAACGCGCCGCTGCCAGCAGCAACAACGCAGCAACAGCGCAGCAGCGCCGCACCCCACGCCACGGCCCCCGGGCCGTGGCGTTGTTGTAATGAGACTAGCTTGACCCCGCGCTAGGAGCCGACGGGAAAGCAGCGGGGAGCCAGCAGGAAGCGACCTCGAGCCTGAGGTGAGCCTGTGATGAGCCTGTGGTGAGCCTGCGATGAGTCGGCGATGAGCCTCGCTTCGCCCTAGGCGCAATAGCTATTGAGCATGGGGCCAAGTTAGAGTAAGTTAGAGGCACGCTGTGCCCCAGCTGCACGCGGGCACCAAACTTAGGAGGAGGCCTTGCTCCGCAAGGACTTGAGAGGACAATATGAGCGATACTTTTGCACAAAATCCCAAGCTGGTTGAACTGACCAATGCTAACAATATGACCGTCACCATCATGGACTGGGGTGCCACCATCCACTCCATCAAGGTCCCAGTTAACGGTCAGCTTCAGGAGATGCTGATTGGTCCTAAGAACCCAGAGGACTACAGCCGCCAGCTGTGCTATATGGGCGCGACCATTGGCCGCTACGCCAACCGTATCGATAAGGGCCAGTTCACCGCTAATGGTGGCAAGAGCTACACCGTAGGCGGCGGCAAGGACGTCGTACTGCACGGCGGTGAGGTTGGCTTTGATAAGCTGCGCTTTACCATTGCCGCCCAAAGCAAGAACAGCGTAACCTTTACCTTACACTCCCCTGATGGTGACGAAGGCTTCCCAGGCAACTTTGACCTCACTGTGGTCTACACCTTAGGCGATGATGGTGCCTTAAAGATTGAGTACGAAGGCAAGTGCGACCAAGAGTGCGCCGCCTGCATCACCAATCACTCCTACTTCAACTTAAACGGCCGCCACAGCTCGGTTTTAGGCCACGAAGGCTGCTTTAACTCCGAACAAATCTTAGTCATTGACTCCCGCGCCATCCCAACCGGGGTCCTGCACGACGTTACCGCCCGCACCGACAAGGTCGACAACTTCAACTTCACCTCATGGAAGAAGTTTGCCCACTCAGTTGACGACTTCAAGGATGATAAGAACATGGAGTTCACCCACGGCTACGACCACTGCTTTGTGGTCAAGGGCTTTGGTGATACGACCAAGCCTGTCATCTCGGTCAAGGGCGAGCCGATTGACGGCAAGCAAGTCCAGCTTGATGTCTACACCGACTATCCAGCCTTCCAGTTCTACTCAGGCAATGCCATCAACGACGGCGCCCCAGAGGGCATGGTGGCGGTAGCTCGTGATGACGGCAAGGTCTATGGCGCCTACGATGGCTTTGCCATTGAGCCCGAATACTTCCCAGATGCCCCGCACTTAGCTCAGTTCAAGGACATCAACCCAATGGTTAGCCCTAGCGCCCCATTAAAGCGCTTCATTACCTACAAGTTCACGGTAATCTAACCCTAGCGCACCGACCAAAGCGCGACCTGTGCGCCCAGTGCGCCCAAAGCGCGCGCCGCAACGTGCTACAACCAGCCCGCAGTTTAACCACACCAAGGGCTTAAACTGCGGGTTTGTTTTAGGTGTAATCCAACTATTATGTTTAATTGTTCGCTAAAAGCCAACCACTGCAATCGACAACATTATGTTATATTATTTGCCAGTAAGCATCACGCAATTCCCACCCTCAAGCGCCTCTGATGGCGGCGGGCGCGCACCGGGGCAAGCTGCGCGCTGCAGCGCACCCAAGCGGAGATGATGTGGGAAGAAGAAGGAAGCCGCTCTGCGCTGAGCGCACAAGCGGCGCGGCGCTGGGCGCGCGCGTGGCATCGGCTAAAACTCATCGCCGCTAACGCTAGGGTAGAGACCATTAATCATGGCCTCGGCTTGAGCCGTGACCGCCACGCCTTGGACAAAGGGAGCGCGCCACGGGCTGAGCATACCGCGTGCGACTAAGTTGTCGGTAAAGGTACACAGACTCTCGTAGTAGCGCTGCCACAGCCGGTCGAGCTCGCTTAAGCTCTTGGCCTCACGCCGCGAGAGCTTGCTTAAAGTGGCAATGCTCTTGCGCAAGTCGCTTTGGTAGCTCTCTTTGTTTTTAAAGGTCTCGTAAGCGCAGATGTCGCTGTCGCGACTGGAGATGCACTTGCGCAGCAAGTAGTAATCGCCAAAGCCGTAGCTCTTGTACAGCGAGAGCAAGGTCAGGGGCAGATTGGACTCTAAGTTGCCCCCAGCGCTGCCACTGCCTTGATGGTGGGCAAAGGGCGAGCGCTGCCACGCATCAAGGTACTCATGCCAGCGCCGCCACACTTGGCGCAAGTCCTCGTTGTAGTAGCCTAAAAGGCGCATATCCGTGCTGATAATGGCCTCGCACTCGGGGCTGGCAAAAAAGAACTGGTCATTAGTGCCGCCCTCAAACATGGAGCACTTGGCCTCCAGCGACTCGCCGGTGGCGATCTTGCCATGCCGCCCTTGCACATAGGCGTATTCTGGGCGCAAATGCAGCCCCTCAGGGTAGCCTGCTTGCTGCCACAGACGCATCAACATCTGGCGGTAAACCACGGGTCGAATCGACTGGGCGCGCACCAAAGGGGGCAAGAGCACGCACAACTCTTGGTAAAAGGACCACCACGCGGTGAGCGCTTCCTCGACATTGCGCCGCGGCGTGATAAAGCCGGTGAGGCGCCGCACTAGAACCGAGGCGTACTTGACCGTCTCGAGCTCATAGCGATTGTCCATGGCATACAGGAAGGTCGACGGATCTTTGCCCCACTGGGTGAGGTCGTAATAGCTCTGCGGATACTGGGTCAAATAGCTCAGCCCCGAGCTAAAGAGAGTATAAAGCGCCAGATAGTAGTCGTAGTCCTGCATGAGCTGGGCAGCGCGCTCCACGCGCGCCCGCGCAATCTGCGGCTTTTCAAAATCAAGCCGCACCGCGTCTTCCATGACGCTGATCCAGCGCTGCGCATAGCGCTGGTAATTGCCCTCATGCTGTAAAAATAGCTCACGCAAATAGGACAGCGCCTCATGGCCGGTACGGGCATAAACTTGGTCGAGGGCAAGACGACACTGCTCACTTAAGACAAAGGTCATGGGCTCAGTGCCCCGCGCGCCACCCCCTTGGTGCGCCTGGGCCTGTTGCTCCGCCGCCTCCCGCTTGCTCCAATGCGACGGGGCAAAGGCATGGCGCTGCGCGGCCGGATCGGTCACGGTGGCCTCCGCGGCGCGCGGCCCCCCCGCCTGTGCCCCGGGGGCAGTCGAGCGCGCGCCCGAGAGCGTGCCCGACCGCTCCTCCGCTCGGGTTCCCGAGCGCGCCCCGGCGCTCGCCCCATATGGAGCAAACGCACTGGCCGCGGCGGCCACGACTGCCCCGCGCGTGCCCTGCGCGGCATCGGGAGCGGGCAAAGCGACTCGAGCCTGCTCACTTTGTGCCTGGCGCGGGCGAATGCAGGCGCGCTCTAAATCAATCGGGCTTAGTACTGGCATGCCGTTGATATGGGTGATGCGCTGACGAAAGGCAGCACGCACTTGGTCACGCGCCGTGCTCTTCTCGCTTGAGGTCAAGGCCTGGTGAAAGGCGCTGTCAGCAAGGCTTTGCTCATACTCGCTTGCAACCAGCTGCTGCGCCCGCTCGGGATCTTGGCGCACAAATTGGTTGAGCGTGGTCGTGCTATTAAAGCCATGGCGCGGCCACAGTATGCCCGCGATAAGCTCCGGGGCAGTCGCAAAGCCCTGTTGCTCACTTAAGAGCTTGCATGAGCGCGCAACCTCACTTAACACCAAATGGGCGCGCTCCATCGGAAAAGATAAAAGCTTGGGCACCTTGAGGCAAGCTGCGTCCTCAGGACTAAACTCCAGCTCAAAGGTGGGGCTATCGGGCAAGGTGAGTAAAAAGGCGCTGTCGATTTGAAACTCAAGAGCATTGCCCACGACCTCAGCGTAGACGTGGGTGACGGTGCCATCGACATGGAGCTTGACCGGGATAATGCCCAAGTTCGAGACCGGATGGGGCAAGAGCACGCTCAGGCGAAACGGGCTGGCCTCATTGAGCGCGCACAGCACGACCTGCAATTGCACCTGATCTTTGGTGTTAACAAAGGCCGCGACCTCGGAGGCGCCATAGGAGTAATCAAGCCGCCCCGCGGCCCAGCCTAAGGCAGCTTCATCCTCAGGATTAAGGCGCGCTGCGCTGGTGGAAGCCGCCATCGCGCTGCCACTCATGAGCCCTGCCAGCACCATGGCGTAGGCACAAGTCAAGTTGGAGGCTACAGTGCGTACTGCGCCTCTTCCTGGGTGCGCCCCGACTTTGAGGTGCTCCTGAGCTTGTCCTGCCGCAGGCTCATCCTGGGGCCCGCTGCGCCAACCAAAATGCATGACGGTGTTCTTGCTTAACCTACGACTCTAACTTGCATCCGCTGAACCGGGCTATGACAAGCCGGATGCATGCCAAGACCGCGCCGACGCACTGCGCCTCGGCCTTAATGGGGCAAACTTCCCCTGACTTGGGAACCATAAGCAAAATCAGTGCAGCGTACAACGCAAGCAAGACACTTTTGTGAGTAAAGATCGGACCGCAAGGCCAGAATCGCAGCAAGTTGCGACGCAGCGCATATCTTGCGCCCGTCCCGCGCTACGCGCGGGGCGCAGGACGCTCGGCACCGGGCGCGGGGCGATAGGCGCTGAGTACCTGGCGCTGGGCACCGGTCGCTGAGCGATAGGCGCTGAGTTCGGAGCGCTAGGAGCGGAACGCGGGAGCGGCCTAATCGCGCGATAGGTCAAGCGAGATGGTACGGCCTAGGGCCTGTAAGGTAATTTGCTTGGTCTTGGTCGCCTTAGTGCGGTTAAAGGAGACCACCAGCGAATACAAGAGCTCGCAGATGTGGATTTGTGCAGCAATGGTCGCCGCTGAGTCACCTTGGAGCATTCCCTCTTCGTTGCCATTATAGATGACGTAATCGGCAAGACGCACCAAGTGTCCGACTGGATTATTGGTAATGGCCACGGCCAAGGCCCCGCTATCCTTACCAATCTCAAAGGCCTTTAAGGTCTCGTAGCTATTGCCCTTTTGCGACAGGGCGATTACCACGTCGCTCGGTCCCATCATCGCCAAGGCGGTGTACATGAAGTGATCCATCGACTCTGCTTGCGCGTCGATGCCGATACGGCACAACTTGTTCTTAAAGAACAAGGCGCTCAGGCACGAATTGCCCACCCCGATGATGAAGACCTTACGAGCTTTGTAGATCGCATCGGCTACGGCAAGACAGGTCTGCTTGTCGATATTGTGGATGTTCTCATTTAAGGAGCGCGTGATGGCCAGCTTCAGCTTCTGGGCCATGACCACGCAGTCATCGCCATCTTCGATATTGGAGTCAAGAATTTGCTCATCGCCGCTTTGGCTCTTGCCTGCCAGCTCCTTGACCAGCTCTAACTGAAACTCCTTAAAGCCCGGAAACTTCATGGTCTTAGCAAGGCGCACCACCGTGGCCTCGCCTACGCTCGCGGCGGCGGCAATTTCAGTCACATTTTGGGTGGTGACCTCATTGGCATGCTCGAGGATATAGCGCGTCAAGCGTTTTAAGGCTAAGGGCAGCTCCCCTTCTATCGCACGCAAGGTATGTAAAATCCGGCCACTTACATTCCCAGGAAGCTTTAATTCTCGCATGCTCTTCATCCCCAAAACCCCAATATCCGCCCAGCCGCTCACCGCGCCCTGCGACATTGCCTCCAGCAACAAAAAACAGTGACCGCACCGCTTTAAGCGGCTCCGCCTAACCCATCAGGCAGCGCTGCGCTCGCACCTAGTCTCAACCCCTAAGCGACTTACTTCTCTGCGCGTTCCACCCCGCCGCCAAGACTGCGGGGCGAAAGCGCCAGCCTAACAAAAACCGTCTCTTTTGACGACACAAAAAGCAAAAAGTTGCACGGAACTAGGCCCAGCCCAGTCCCAGCGCCCGGCCCTTCGCCCCCACGAGCAGGCCGCGCGCCCCCGGATTTATCCCCTACTTGTGCCCCACAGCGTGCCGCACCTAACGCCCAAAGCACAAGGCCAAGGCTCGATCCCGCGCCGAGCTCAGGATCGAACCAGAGCCAAGGACAGCGCCCGAACCAGAGCCCGCGCCCGAGCTAGAGCTAAAGCCCGAGTCTGAGCCCCGGGGCGTACTCCGTTGCAGGCTGGCCCCGGCAACCGCCGACGCACTGCACCCCAAAGCGCAGTAACAACGTGCATCGGGTTGCGTCGCGCAGTGTGCGCACACTGCGCCTCATGCCCCAGGGCACAAGCAAGCGCGGGGGCGAAGCCGACGCGAGGATGACGCGCGCACGACGCAAGCGCGGCGGCGGCTAAAAAAATTTTTCACAGTCCCCTGTTCATGATAAAGGATGTGCTAGGCGTGCGTTGGGGTTTTGTGGGGGCTGAGGTGCGCCTTTTGGTGAAATTTTGCTCCAAATCACACTTTGATTTTGGAGCAAAACCGCTACAAGCTAGAGCCGGTGCGGCTTGGCGCGCCTGCACTGGATACAACCATCTTTGCCGCGTATAAATGTGATATATATGCGGTTTTTAAAAAAGTTCGTGCCGGATTTTGAAGGAGATCACAAATCAGTCATCCCGCAATTGTGAAAAAATTTTCTTCCATTATCATAGCTCTTGAAAAATTTCTCCAAGCCATGCTTAGGCAGCGCTGATTAGACTGAGAAGAGGCGCGTTGGAGCGTACAAACTCGTTGCGACTTGCGGTTTTGACGCTCCCTCCCCGCTTATCTATCCCACTATCCCAAACTAAGGGCGCGCTTCTTTTCAGCTAATTGGTACTGAGTACTTGCCATTAAGACTTGAAGATAGGAGAGCTCGATCTTTTTTCTATTGCGCGGATCGCGCTCTAACCAAGCCTCACCCCCAAGCTGTTTGAGCTTAGCCCAGAAACAGCGCTCGACCACTTCAGCTTGTGCTCAGCTGTTAGTTGCGACTGATTGAGTCTGAGGATTGATGGTGAGTACCTTGGCGCTGGGCTTGTTGAGTTACAAACGGAGTCATTTGTCTATGAAGATTAAGCAGTTAGCAGCAGCCTTAGCTTTAACCGCTTTTGCCTCCTCGGCTGCTTTAGCCGCTGCCTTACCAGACGTTCCAGTTCCATTTAAGTCTGGTGCTGGTGCCATGAACGATGGCGTCATTTACGTAGGTTTAGGCACCGCAGGTCAAGACTGGTACAAGTTAGACACCAAGAGCGCCCAACCTCAGTGGCAAAAGATTGCAGCCTTCCCTGAGGCCGCCCGTGACCAAGCCCAAGCCGTTGCTTTAAACGGCAAGATCTACGTCTTCGGCGGTTGCGGCAAGATTGACTCGGAGCTCACCTCGGTCTCCAACGAGGTCTTTGAGTACGATCCAGCCACCGATACTTGGACCAAGCTCTTAACCCGCAGCCCAATCGGCTTAACCGGTCACACCGTCGTCACCGCTGATGGCAAGAACGCCTTAGTCATTGGCTCGGTTAACAAGGAAATCTTCGACGGCTACTTCAGCGATGTCGATTACGCCACCAAGGCTAACGACAAGGCTTTATTAGATAAGGTCAACGCTGACTACAACGGCAAGTTAGTCAAGGACTACTTCTTCAACAAGGCAATCTTACAGTACGACCCAGAGAACAATCTGTGGACCACCGTCGGTAACTTACCTTACTTTGGTACCGCAGGTTCTGCGGTCGCAGTTGACCCAGCTGACCACAGCGTCTTTGTCGTCAACGGCGAGCGCAAGCCTGGCCTGCGTACTGCCACCACTGTTAAGTTCACGCTTGAAGACGACTTTGCCAAGCTCCAAAACACCCCAGACTTAATCCCAGCTCAAGGCGATGAGGTTCAAGAGGGTGTGGCCGGTGCCTTCTCGGGCTACTCCAACGGCACCATGGTGGTCATTGGCGGTGCTAACTTCCCAGGCGCCACTGCTAACTACAATAAGGGTCAAAACTTCGCCCACCAAGGCTGCACCAAGACCTGGCGCGATGAGATCTACACCTACGCCAACGGTGCTTGGACTCACGCCGGTGACTTAGCAAGCCCTCTGGCTTACGGCGTCAGCATCCAAAACGGCGATGAGATCATCTTAGTCGGCGGCGAGACCACCGGCGGCAAGGCTACCACTGACGTCCTAACTGTTAAGGTTCAAGACGGCAAGGTCGTAGTCGAATAGCTTACGCCTAGGCTTCTAGGCCAAATTTTCCCGGACGGTAAGAACTGGTAATTCTTACCGACCGTCTCTTAGCCCAGTAGCGCTCACATGCTTATTTGGCGCACTGCGGCTTCATCACAAAAACGTAAGTGCCGCGTCGGCTTGCCGCGCGGTGCGCGTTTGCCCAAAGCTGCCTCCAAAGCTGCCTGTTGGGGACAACCCGTCACCTGAAAGCTCTGGTAGTTACAGGCGGCTGTGAAAACTTGTTCCAAATGATGGAGTAAGAAATGCGCTTTTCCAAGATTGCTTTAGGTGTCGGCTTAGCAGCCGCAACCATGTTCACCGCAGCTCAAGCTGCCACCTTCACCCTCGACTATCGTCATGAGTACAAGGGGGAGTACCAAGAAAACTTCGACCGTATCTGCATCATCGGTGCTTTTGAGAACGGTATCGGCTTCTATGTTGACTCCTCGTTCAAGTCCGGCTCCGAGCGTCCTGGCAATGATGAGTACAACGAGGGTCAATGGGGCGACTTCGTAACCAACGCCACTGAGATGAGCTTATGGTGGGGCTACAAGATCAAGGACACAGGCTTCACCATCACCCCAGGTATCATCACTGAGTCCACCAGCGAGACTACTGGTTACAAGCCATATCTGCGCTTACAGTACAACACCGACTTTGGTCTGTGGTTTGCCATTCGCCCACGTTACGACTACTGGCGTTATGACAACGAGAAGGCTGACCAAAAGAACGGTCGAATCGACGCTTGGGTCGGCTACAACTACGGCAACTTTGGTATCAACTATAACTACACCTACATGTGGGCCTTAAACGACAACGCTGATGGCACCACTCGCTACATGTACGACAACGATGACTGGAACTACGAGCAGAACCTGTCAATGAACTATCGCATGGGCCCATGGAACCCATACATCGAAATCGGTGACATTGCCGTAGCCAGCACCAGCGACGAGCGTCAGCTCCGTCTGCGTCTTGGTATCCAATACACCTTCTAACCCCGACCTTGTGGGTTAACGTTGCGCCTGCCTAAGGCAGGCACTGGGGGCCGGGCTCCGGCCTCCTTCATTCCAGTTGGTAACCAAGCAGTAGGTAAAAACCTGTCCTTATAGCTCCTTGCCGTGGCAGGAAGGATGAGCACAGCTTTTTACGTGCTGCTAGAGCTGGGATTTCCAGCTTGCACTTTAGATCATGCAGGTCTAATGCTAGCCATATCCCACTAGCAACCTAGGGTACCCAAGTGAAAAGCGCCTATCAAGCTGGGGGCGGGCCACCACGCTGCGCCCACAGCACGGGTTCAAGCATATGACCCCATCCCAGCTTTTAAAGCGGCGCCTAACTTGCACCCACCCCTGATTAGACTGGCTTGCGCGCACTACATGCGTTACCCTGAGCGCACTACGCTTAGAGCTCTCCTGCCAGATGAGAGCGCAGGATCGAGCAACCAACTGGAGTCATTTAGCGCACTGTCTCCAAGCTATCAGTTTTTACCAATGATCGTCAGCGACCGCACGATGCGAGGTTGAATCAATGCTGTTTGAACAATTCAAGAATAAGTTAATCATCTCCTGCCAAGCACTGCCCGATGAGCCATTGCATAGCCCATTTATCATGGGTCGTATGGCTTTGGCTGCCAAGCAAGTTGGTGCTGTCGCCATCCGCTGCCAGTCAGTAGACGATATCGTTGAGATCAAGAAGGTCACCGGCCTCCCAGTCATCGGCCTCATCAAGCAAAACTACGATGACAGCGAGATTTACATCACCCCAACCGCTAAGGAAATCCAAGCCTTAATCGATTGCGGCTGCGAGATTATCGCCTTAGATGCCACCTTACGTAAGCGCCCTAACGATGAGAAGTTAGAGGACTTAGTTAAGATGATTCGCGACGCGGGCCGTCTGTCCTTAGCTGACATCTCCAACGATGAGGAAGGCCACAACGCCGAAAAGATTGGCTTTGATGCGGTCTCGACCACCCTGTCGGGTTACACCCCATACACCCCACACTTAAAGGGCCCTGACTTTGGCTTAGTCGCCCGCTTAGCCTCGACCTTAAAGATCCCGGTCTTCGCCGAGGGTCGTATCAACACCCCAGATGACCTGCGCATCGCCTACGAAGTCGGCGCCTACGGCGCGATTGTGGGCTCGGCCATCACCCGCCCTCAGGTCATTGGTAAGTGGTTTATCGACGCCTTACCACAAGGCTAAACCTAAGCTAACGAAAACTAACGGAGCCTGGGCCCCTAGGTCTTGGCATCCGATTCCAAGGGAGCTTGAATCTAGCAGCTGGAACCCAAGAGCTGGAATCTAGCAGCTGGAATCCAGCAAACGGAATCCAAGAGCCGGAATATGGCGGATTCAGCCCCCGGTTGACACCAGTTAATTAAGCTCGGCTCAGCCGAGCACCGCCTCCCCAGCGCATCAGGCGCTGGGGCAGGCACCTCAGATTTTTTTGGCCTGAGCCTTCGCTCAAGCGGCAGCCACATCATTTGCTTTGTGCCGACTTGACGTGATATCAGCCTCGAGCCTAGTTTAAGTGGAGACTTAAAATGGCATATAAGAAGCTTGGCGGTATTTATTCTGCTCTGTTAACTTCCTTTGATCAGGAGGGCAAGGTTAACGAGAATGGCGTGCGTCAGTTAGTCCGTCACAACATCGATGTTTGCAAGGTCGATGGCTTATACGTAGGCGGCTCGACCGGCGAGAACTTCTTATTAAGCACCGATGAGAAGAAGAAGATCTTTGAGATCGCTAAGGACGAGGCCAAGGATCAGGTTCAACTCATCGCTCAGGTGGGCTCCTTAAACATCAACGAGTCCGTTGAGCTGGCAAAGTATGTCACCGATTTAGGTTATGACTCCTTATCGGCCGTAACTCCTTTCTACTACAAGTTCTCCTTCGACGAGATCAAGGACTACTACAACACCATCACCGCCGCTGCTGACAACCAGATGGTGGTTTACTTCATCCCATTCTTAACCGGCGTTAACATCTCGGTTGACCAGTTCAAGTCGCTGTTTGAGAACGAGAAGATCACCGGTGTTAAGTTCACCGCCGGCGACTTCTTCTTATTAGAGCGCTTCCGCAAGGCCTTCCCAGACAAGACCTTATTTGCCGGCTTCGACGAGATGATGTTACCTGCCACCGTTTTAGGTGTTGACGGTGCCATCGGCTCGACCTTCAACGTCAACGGTGTTCGTGCCCGCCAGATCTTCGAGGCCGCCCGCTCAGGTGACATCAAGACCGCATTAGAGGTTCAGCACGTCACCAACGACTTCATCTCCGATGTCTTAGCCAACGGCTTATACGGCACCTTAAAGATCTGCCTGCAAGAGGCTGGGGTTGACGCCGGTTACTGCCGCAAGCCAATGGGCCCATACAGCGAAGAGATGATTACCCGCGCTAAGGAAATCTACCACAAGTACTTTAACTAGGACCTAAGGTAGCTTCCTCCCCCAGGATGCGTCCGCGGGGAGATTCCTTGGCAAGCTTCCACGGGAAGCTTTCTTGGGAGAACTTTCTAGGGAGAGCTTTCTAGGGTAGCTCAAATTTCCGGCGCAAGGCCGAGAACTCAAAACTGATCCTTGCGCCGACGCTCCCGCCGCACGGCGCCCGCGGTGGGGGCAAAAACAACCACACACACTCTAGTCCCCTTGAGGCGAGCATTCACAAGTTAAACCAATACTTCGAACTCACTTCAGGGGGCTATTTAATCGGTTAACCGATGATGTTACCTGATGAATTGCTCAGGGATCTATCGCTACCTCCTTATTTGGGGGTTTTGTGCCCTGAGGGCTCAATTCATCACATCCATTGCGTAAAGCTGGCCTTAGGCGCTCACCTGCTTATGCCTTGCATTAAGCGTTAGCCTGCAAACAAGCAAGAGCGCAAGACCTGCCTTGCTGTTACGGCGCAGTCAGGCGCTTGATACGCACACCAGCTCACGTAAGCCAATTAACCCCTAAGTCCGCATGCGGACTTAACGGCACAGAGCCGTCCCAGATGCGCTCTGAGCCTTGGCGCCTCCATGTCAAAAGTACTAAGCCAAGCTCACCTGTTAGCTGCTTACTGCTTTTGGTCAATCCTAGTCTTTTGCAAGTGAGTTTTAGAGGTTTCTATGACTGAGGAGCTTCATGGTTTTACTTGGATTGATACCACAGTGCTGGTGGTCTATATGATCGCCGTGCTCTTAGGTGGTATCTACTTCTCCAAGAAAGAGATGCAAGGTAAGGAATTCTTCAAGAGTGACGGCACCGTACCTTGGTGGGTTACCTGCGTTTCCATTTTCGCCACCTTACTGTCCCCAATCTCGTTCTTAGCCCTGCCTGGTAACTCCTACGGCGGCACTTGGATGCTGTGGTTTGCCCAGATCGGTATGATCATCGCCATTCCACTGACCATTCGCTACTTCCTGCCAGTTTATGCCAAGCTCGACATCGACACCGCCTACCACTACTTAGAGCTGCGCTTTAACTCCAGAGGCTTACGCGTCTTAGGCGCTCTGATGTTCGTGCTCTTCCAATTAGGTCGTATGTCGATCGTGATGTACTTACCATGCTTAGCCTTAGCTAACTTAACCGGCATCAGCGTAGACATTCTGATTATCGCCATGGGTGCGATCGCCATTGTGTACTCCTACACCGGCGGCTTAAAGGCGGTACTATGGACCGACTTCATCCAAGGCGTGATCTTAATTGGCGGTATCACCTTAACCCTGTTCTACATCATCTACATGTTAGATGGCGGCTTTAGCGACGTCACCTCATCCTTAACCGAAGGCGGGCGCTTCTTAGCTGACACTGAGAAGTGGATGGATTGGACCAACCTGTTAGGCACCTCGGTCATGGTTACCTTGGTTGGCGGCGGTTTAACCACCTTCTGCTCCTACATTTCCTCGCAGGACGTAGTACAGCGTTTCACCACCACCACCGATATCAAGCAGCTCAACAAGATGACCATCGGCAATGGTATTCTCTCCATCTTCTGCGCCTCGGTCTTCTACTTAGTTGGTACTGCCTTATATCTGTACTATCAGCAGAATCCAGACTTCATCACCGACACCTTCCGTAACTCGCAAGATCAAGTATTCGCTTACTTCATCACCTATGAGTTACCGGTCGGCGTAACTGGTATCATCTTAGCTGCCCTGTATGCTGCTGCCCAGTCGACCTTATCGACCGGCATCAACTCGGTTGCTACCTCGTGGGTTATGGACATTCAGACCATCATCACCCCGAACATGACCTTCCAGCGTCAGACCAAGATTGCACAGTACATTTCCTTAGCAGTCGGTATCTTCGCTATCTTAGTGGCCATGTGGTTAGCTCGTCTTGATGTTAAGTCCGCTTACGAGCTCTTCAACTCGTTCTTAGGTCAAGCCTTAGGTGCCTTAGCCGGTGTCTTCGTTTTAGGTGTCTTCACCCAAAAGACCACTGCCTTAAGCGCTTTCTTAGGCTTCCTCGCCGCCACTGCCGCCGTCTTCTACTTAAAGTACAACGTCCCAAGCGTATCCTTCTGGATGTACGCCTTAATCGCGATTGTTGTCACCTTAATCGTCGGCATCGTGGTCTCGAAGATCCAAGCCATGGCCACGGGCAAGGAGTTCCAAGCGCCAGAGGGTTCGACCTTCCGCTCGGCTACCGCTTCTAAGTAACTACAAGTAAGTAACCACAAGGCCACGGCCCCAACGTTACCATCAAGTTACGCCCCCGCGCCTTGGACCTAGCATCGTGCGGACCTAGCATCAGCATGAGAGGTGGCGCCGGGGGCCCAGAACACAGAGCACAGGGTCTTGGTCGGCCTAAACTCAGATCCAAGGCCGCCGCAAGGCATAAGCCCTCTAGGCTGCCGTAAGTCAGCCTAGACCAAGACTAAAT
>DXIF01000021.1 GCA_019113025.1 Candidatus Anaerobiospirillum stercoravium
TGGCCCCCCCGCCGATTGCGGAGGCCTTAATCGCCACCGCCATGGGCTTATTTGCCGCCATCCCGGCGGTTATGTTCTACAACCGCTTTGTTACCAAGGTCGAGGCCTTAGAGAACCGCTACTACAACTTCATGGACGAGTTCTCAACGATTTTAAACCGGCGCTTGGTCACCATCCGCTCCCAGATTAACCGCACTCAGCCGAGCGGCCCTGCGAACGCAGCTGCGAGCGCGGCTCCCATGGCCGCCGCGCCTTTGGGCGCTGGGGCTAATGTGTCTAACGCGATGTCCAATGCAATGCCCAATGCCATGGCTAATGCGCAGGCCAATAGCATGACGGGGGCGCTGCCGGGAGCCCAGCCGAGCATGATGCCGGGGGCTCAGCCGGGGATGATGGCAGGAGCCCAGTCCGGGATGATGCCGGGCAATATGTCCGGCAATATGGCGAGCACTAGTGCCACAACCATGGCGGCCATGGGCCCCATGCCGCTGAGCTCCTTTAGTGCGGAGCCGAGCTCGGGCAGCTTGAGCGCCACTAATGCCGCGCGCAACCGCTTTACCCCGCATCGGGTTCAGGTCGATATGAATAGCAGCCAAGCTCAAGATATGGCCAAAGCCATGCACAGTCCGCTCGCCCCGGAAGAGGGCGTTGAGGGCGGGGCTGAGGCCTTAAGGGGCAAGCCTGCGGTCGTGTTGGGCGGTAATGCCAGCATTCCGGCGGCCAGCAGCAATAATGCCCCGCGGGGGCCGTTGGGGTCACGGACTAATCCGTTATCAGGCTCCAGCTCGAGCAAGCGCCCGGGACTGAGCAATGCTGACTCGGTGCTCGGGGGCTCAGGCCTGATGTCCCAAGAGAGCATGCGGGGGGTGGTGCCACCGCGTACCGGCAATCTGCCGCTGACTAATGCCCAGTTGCCGGGGGGCGCGGCGAGCGCGGTGAAGCCAAGTGCCATGCCGCTGCCGGGAATGGATGGGGCCGAGCTCAATAACGCGGCTTCTGAGAACAGCATCTACCGCGCTGGCTTTGAGCGTCGGCAGGCCGCCCCTAAGAGCGATGATGAGCCACATTACATTACGCCGGGCGGACAAAAACAGCGCCGTAATAGCGGCAGCGGGGCTAACAAGTCGTAACTGAGGTGGGATGAGATGGCAGATTATGGGCGCGGCCATCGCCGCAAGAGTCGCACCGTCGCCGAAATTAACGTGGTGCCCTACATCGACGTCATGTTGGTGTTGCTGGTGATCTTCATTGCCACCGCGCCGGTGGTAATGCAAGGCGTGACCGTGGATTTGCCGCAGGCGGAAGCTGAGACCATGAATGAGGATCAGCGCACCCCGATTATCGCAACGGTCGATAAGGCCGGACAGTACTTTGTCAGCATCGACAGTCAAAGCGTTAAGGTTCCCGACCTTGACACGATGGGGCAGGTGGTCGCCTCCGAACTGCGTAAGGATCCCAGCCGCCCCGTCGTGGTCCAGGGCGATGCCCAAGTGGCCTACGATAGCGTAATTCAACTCATGAATGCGCTCAAGCGCGCGGGCGTTGAGAGCGTGGGCTTGGTCACCGACCCGATTCCGGTATCTTAGCGCGCGAGCTTGCTCGCCCGCCCGCTCGCGAGCTTGCTCGGTTGGCGGCGCGATCTAAGCTGTGCAGGTGCTAAGGTCCGTGGGACGACGATTGTTTGGTGTAAGGTCTAGTGAGGCTAGTTTCGGGTGAAGATTGGTATTGGTACAGCCTTTGTGCTGGCAATGATTTTTCACGGTGCGCTGCTGGCGGTGCTCGCGGTCAACGTTTCGCTCGATCGCCCCGAGCGCCCAGAGGAAAAGCCGGGGCAAATCATGCACGCCACCATCATCAACGTGCCACCGGCTAAGGGTAGTCCTACTGGGCAGCCACCTAAAAACAACACGATGCAGGACACCCAGAAGTTGGCGCAAGAGGCGGCGGCTAAGGCCCGTGCTGAGGCTGAAGCTAAGGCTAAGGCGGAGCTGGCCAAGAAAGTGGCCGCCCAGCAAAAGGCCGAGGCGGAGCGTCAAAGGGTGCTGGCTTTAAAGAAGGCTGAGGAAGCCAAGCGCAAGGCTGAAGAGGAAAAGCAGCGCATTGAGGCCGAAAAGAAGCGCGCTGCGGAAGAAGCGGCACGCTTAAAGGCAGAAGCGGAGGCCAAGGCCAAAGCCGAGGCGGAAGCTAAAGCCAAAGCTGAGGCCGAACGCAAGGCAGCGGAGGCCAAGGCTAAAGCCGAGGCGGAAGCTAAGGCCAAAGCTGAGGCTGAGCGTAAGGCGGCAGCGGCTAAAGCCGAGGCCGAGCGTAAGGCCGCCGCGGAAGCCGCGCGCCAAGCGGCCATGCAGGCGCAAGCTGATAGCTTGGAACAAGATCTGTTGGGCCAAGCGCACGGAGTTGAGGGAGGCGTAGGCCTAGGCTCGGGCACGGGCTCTGATGATAGCCAAGTCTATGGCTCCAAGGTGCAGCAGCTCATCGAGCAAAACTGGCGTATTGATCCGTCGATGAACGGCAAGCGCGTGGTGGTCACGGTCTCAATTGATAACGAGGGCATGATTTACAACGAGAAGTGCCAAGGCGATAGCGCCGTGTGCGCCAGCGCCATTGCGACCTTGAACCTGATTGGCATGATGCCGCGCCCACCCGTGGGCTGTAAGGATTGCAATACCATTGTGATCACCATGACCCCGAAGCTGTAGGGCTAGGACGCAGCGGCGCCCGGCCGCCGCGCGCGGCGGGCGCTGCGCACACATTGGGGCGGACTAATGCTAAACTAATCGCATTGTTGTTAACTGTTGGGGGAGCCATGCGCTTGTTCAAAGTTTTGGGGGCCGCGATCCTATCATGCGTCATGATGGTAAGCGCCCATGCTGCATTACAAATTGAGATCACTGGTGGTATCAATGAAGGCCGACGCGTGGTCGTCTTGCCGTTCCAAACTCAAGGGCAAGTGCCAGTTGATGTCAGCGCCATCATCAGTGCTGACTTAATGCGCTCAGGCAAGTTTTCGCCGATTACCTACAATCAACTGCCTGCTGGGGCTATTGTCAATGGCAAGGTCAACTTTGATGCGCTCGCGGCAGCAGGGGCCGAGGCCGTGGTCTCCGGGCGCGTGGTGCCAGTACCAAATAGCGCTAATTTCCAAGTGGTCTATGACATCCATGGCGTGCAGGGTGCCAATAAGGGGCGTCCGCTCACCCAGCGCCGGGGCGTGAGCGCGAGCGCCGAGCAGCTGCGTCAGGCCGCGCACCTAGTATCCGATCGCACCTATGAGCTCTTAACCGGACAAAAGGGTGCCTTTAGAACGCGCATTGCCTATATCGTCTATCGCTTTGGCGACCGCTTCCCATATCAGCTCATGACCGCCGACTACGATGGCTACAATGAGGTGCCAATTCTGCGCTCCACTGAGCCGATTATGACCCCTAATTGGTCGCCGGACGGGCGCCGCTTAGTCTATGTTTCTTTTGAGCGCCGCGCGCCTGCGATCTTTGTGCAGGATATTTTTACCAAGCAGCGCACTAAGCTTGCCTCGTTCCCAGGCTTAAACAGCTCGCCTACTTGGTCGCCCGATGGCAACAAGATTGCCTTTACCCTGTCCAAGGACGGCCAGCCTGAGATTTACTACTACGACCTGTCCAATTCGCGCTTAAATCGCGTCACCAATAATCGCGCGATTGATACCGAGCCATCATGGTCGTCAGATAGCCAACACTTATTCTTCACCTCCGAACGCGGTGGTCGCGCCCAGATTTATGCGGTAGACATCGCCACCCAGCAGGCGCAGCGTGTCACCTTCCAAGGTGCGATGAACCTGTCGGCCCGTCCGATTCCTAACTCCAACGCTCTCATCGTGATTACGCGCCAAAACGGCTATCGCGTCGCACGCGTTGATGCTGACGGCTCGATTTACATGCTCACCACCTCCTCGCTCGATGAGTCGCCGTCGGTATCCCCTAATGGCGCCATGGTCATTTACAGCACCGTGTACGAAGGCCGCAAGGGCTTAGCCTTAGTCTCAACCGATGGGCGCTTTAAGGCAAACCTCCCATCAAGCACCAGTGGTGAAATCAGTGCTCCAGCATGGGGCCCATTGCCTGAAAAATAGGCAGACGCGCGCGCCCGAGCCCTGGGCGTGCGCTGTCAGGAGTAATCACAGTTCAATCCCGTCCCAGGGGGCGCGTAATGGAAGCTGCGTCCCACGCGGCATCATTAAGATTTGACCGTGCGCACCTCTTAGACCAATCAGATGGCGCGCTCAGGCTTGCTCTAAGCTACAATGTAGTAAGCGCTATAATTTTGTAAGCTTGTGGCTTAAGGTTTGGACTTGCAAGCCACCACCTGTCGCCTAGAGCCCATTAGGGGCGGCGCTATTGCGGCGCTATTATTGCTAGGCGCGAGAGAGTGGTTTGATTTAAGCTGCTGCTTGAGCTGCGGTTTGAGCTGTGATTGCTAGGGCTCATCAAAGACAGGCAATAAGGATTTTTTTATGAAAGCGTTTAGACTCTTCAACTTAGCATTAGCATTTGCCGCCAGTGCCATGCTCTTTACCGTCAGCGGCTGCTCGACCAGCACTAGTACTACCGATGATGGTGCCTTTATTGACGACACCGTAACCTCCGATCCTAATATGACCGGCGATATCTACATCGAGGACAACCTAGGCTACGGTGGTTTATCTGAGGACGTCATGACCTCGGTCGACAGCGACGGCACCTTGGTCATCGGCGACCCTAATGCCGCCCAAGACCAGCTTTATGACCCAACCTTTGCCGGTCCCCAAGCCTTACGCGAAAACAACACCGTTTACTTCAAGTACGACTCCGACCAAATCCAAGATGAGTACATCGCGGTAATGCAGGCGCACGCCCAGTATCTGCGTGACAACCCAGATGCCCGCATCATCATCGAAGGTCACACCGACGAGCGTGGTACCCCAGAGTACAACATTGCCCTAGGTGAGCGCCGTGCCCGCTCGGTTGCGCGCTACATGCAAAACTTAGGGGTGGACGTCAACCAGCTCTCGATCGTCTCCTATGGCGAGGAGAAGCCGGTGGCCCCAGGTCACAATGAGTCGAGCTGGCAGCAAAATCGCCGCGCCGTTATCAATTACTAAGATTAACTCTGGGATTAGCTGCCCATGCAGGGCGGCTGAGCCCTGACCCTTATTGCAAAGCCCTCGCAGCGCCTCGCGCCGCGGGGGCTTCATTGTTTTCAGGCGCGTCGCGCCCAGCCGCGGCGCAGCGCGCATGGGCGCGCCGAGCGCCGGGCCCCCTGCCGTGCACCGCCCGACCGGGCGCAGCGCCTGGGCGGCGCGCAGCGCGGCAGGCGCAGGCCGCGGCAAAAAAATTGTTAGTTTTGTGGCCTGAGTTGGAGTGCGCGCGCGGCATTGTGCTTACAATGGAAAACGGCGCAAGGCGCAGCGCAAGCGCTTTAGGCGGGGCTCGGCTGCTGGGCTGACCGGTTTTGTTTGCGGGCGCGCGTCGGGGTGGTACTAGCACCCCCACATGAAGTAGGAGGCCAAGCTTTCCTTGGGCTTCCCTCAGTCAGTTTCTTACTAGGAGGCGGCGCTTTCGTGCCAAGACGGTTGTGCCTTGGAGCTGAGCGCTGAGCAATGGGATGATTAAACCTCAGTCAATTATGATGTGGCGGGCCTCGGATAAGATGGTCTCAATTTTATCCAATGAGTATCTGCTCGGCGGTGCTACGGGTGCTAGCTTGTGGGCTTTGGGCGATACCGAGTTTGATAAGGAGTGTGCCTCATTAAATCCCGGTTCCCTCATTTTGCTCTTTAAGACCAAGGATGATCGCAACTACATCGTCGGCGGTGGCTACTTCTTAGGCTGGGAGAGTATGACCATTGCCAAGGCCTGGGATCTCTATGGCGTGCATAATGGTGCCTACAACCTCGATGACATGGTGCAAGAGGTCATTGCCCGGGGCGGCAATGAGCACAGCGAGCTGTCGCTTGCCATGCTGGTGCACACCTTTATGTTTGATGTTCAAGACTACGTGCACGTCCCTGATGAGCTGTGCAACTTCTTTAGCTGCAAGCACGTCTTCACCTTGCCGCTTGATGAGCCGTACGGCCGCTACCTGCACACCCAAGTGATTGAGCACCGCGACAATTACATCTCAAGTGAGGGCGGTGATTGGCAGGGCATGTACTATGCTGCCTCGCACCGCAACTGCAAGAGCTATGTGGCTGAGTTTAACGCCCGTGTCTTAAACGCCTACGACTTCCGCTGCGCCTTATCAGGCGTCCGCGCTCGTCCGGTCTTAGAAGTGGCCAATATCCAGCCGTTCTATGACTTCAAGTTCCAAAAGGCGAGCAACGGCGTGGTGCTGCGCTCAGACTTATTCCAGCTGTTCAAGCACGGCTACATCACCTTTGTCTACAATGAGGACAATACGCGCCTCGTGGCCAAGGTATCCAAGGCGGTACGCACCGCTTACGGTGAGGACTACATGCGCTTTGATGGCACCGAGCTGATTTTACCAAAGCAGCGCGAGTGCTGGCCGGAGCCACAATACGTCAAGTGGCACAATAAGAACTGCTTTGAGAACTGGATGTTCTTAGGCGGGACCCACGCCTAAGGGCGCCTAGCGCCCGTCGTTAGGCGGCGCGCCCGCCCGTTGCCATAAGGTGTGAGCGCCCTCCAACCAAGGGGCTAAGAAGAGAGAAGCCAAGAGCAAGGGAGCATAGCTTCCTTGCTCTTGGCTTCTCTGGGCTAGGGGCTGCGCCCGGCGCGCCCCTGAGCTCAGGGGCGCGCGGGTCGGATGCTGGGGCGTGCCCGTGCTCACGGTGCGCCGTTAGGCGCTGTGCGCGCTCTGCGCGATGTGGAAGAAGCTTAAAGCTTCCTCCAGCTGCTGTAAGTCGTCGCTGACCGAAGCGGCCGCCTCGTATTGCTCTTGGGCCTGTGTGTTCATTTCGCCAGTGGCGCCACTGACGCGCTGCATGTGCCCTGAGATTTCGCTCGTGGCGGTGGTTTGCTCCTCGGCTGCGGTTGCAATCTGGGTGATCTGCAGGTTGATATCGGAGACGCGGCCTTCGATATCTTGCAGCACTGCCATCACGTCCTGAGCATTTTGGGCCACCAGCTCCATGTTTTGTACCGAGACATTGATGGCGTCGGAGGCTGACTGCGTGTCCTGTTGCACCGTGTTGATCATGTCCGAGATTTCCTTGGTCGACGCGGTGGTGCGGGAGGCTAAGGCTCGCACTTCATCAGCCACCACCGCAAAGCCGCGCCCGGCTTCACCGGCGCGCGCCGCTTCAATCGCAGCATTTAACGCCAAAAGATTGGTTTGCGCCGCGATGTCGTCAATGGTCGAGACAATCGAGCCAATGGCTTGCGTCTTTTGGGCGAGGTTGGCGACATTGGCGGCGTTGACCTTGGTGCGCTCGGACTGGGCGCGAATAGTCTCAACCGCGTGAGCTACCATGTTGACGCTATCTTGAGTGAGATCCTTACACTCGCTGGAGCCTGAGGCGGCGGTCTCGCAGCTGCGTGCGATATTGGTGGTAGTTGAGACCATTTCGTCGGAGGCGGCAGCTACGGTGACGGTCTGGCTTTGGATATCGCTCGAGGTTTGCGTGGTGTGGTGGGCCTGCTGCTGCAGCGTCTGCATCTGCTGGTTGATCTTAGCGCTGGCTTGCTGGGTCAGGTGAATGATGTTGCTGATGGCCGCGCGCATCTTGCTCAAGCTCGCAAGGCTCTGGCCAAATTCGTCGTGATAGCCTTGGGGAATATCGTAGTCAAAGTGACCGGCAGCGAGTGCATTGAGGCAGGTTATCTGCTCTTGTAAGTTGCGCGCCATGTAGTTGGAGATAAAGAAGCCCAAACCTAAGGCTAAGATTACCGCCAAGGCAGTCAGGCCCAAGGAGATATAGACTGGGGTTGGGTCGGCCGCGCGCTGGGCGACCAAGGTGTTGTACTGGGCTTGCTCATTTAAGAGCGCGGTGCAGCTCTCAATGCCCGCGCTGACAAAGGGATAGATATTGTGGGCGTAGCGGCGCAGGAGTTCTTGCGGGGCCACCGTGGTCAGCGCTGGGATCATGTCATCGTCCCAGCTGTCGGCGACTTGGGTTAAGTTAGCGCGAATTTCAAGCGCCATTTGCTCGTAGTTGGGGCGTGCTGCCATCATTGAGCGGTTAAACGAGCCCGAGGTCAGTCCTGCCGCGTAGTCGCGCAGCGCCGTGACAAAGCTTGGCGCCTCAGCTTTGAGCGCGCTCAAATCGCGCTGACTGGGCTCACTTAAGACCTCTAAGAAGCGGTTGTTGAAGCGCTGGAGCTCGTTTTGGATTTTGATCGTGCGCACCATAGCGCCGTTGGCGACGCTTTGGATATGGTCAGCGGCGCTGCGCGTCGCGTTCATCGCGGTGAGCGCAGTAAAGGACACCACCAAGTTCAAGGCAATAACAATGAGAAATGAGATAAGGAGCTTGGCCTTAGTCGAAAGATTCCAAAAGGCTGACATGAGCGATCCATCCTAAATTATCAGGAGCCATGAGCGCTCATCGGTCGTGCCAGCCCCAGAGGTGCTGACACGTGTTCGCAGCTTAGTCCCATCAGAGCACTCACGCTATGGTTGCGGTGCCATCATGCCGGAAGCGTGCCAGTGGCGCACGCGCCGCGCGTCCGGGCCCGGACGGCGCGCCGCGGCTGCGCCGTGGCCGTGGCGCTACTGCATCGTGCCTACGCCGCGCTCGTCCCTAGGCGCTTGCTGGTCTGCGCGCACTAAAAAGCGCGCCTGAGGCGCGCTTGAGAGAGGAGGTGGGTTTTGGGGCGCGAGGCCGTGCTTGCGCGCTGCTCCGCGGCTCGTAGCGCGCCGACAAGAAGCGCTGGTCGGAGCACGGGCCGGGGCGGAGCGCAGGTTGGCGTGCCGCTAGGCGGTGCGCGCGATGTGGAAGAAGCTCAGGGCCTCGTCCAAGTGGTTTAAGTCGTCGCTAACCGAAGCTGCGGCCTCATATTGCTCTTGGGCTTGGGTGCTCATATCACCGGTGGCACCGCTGACGCGCTGCATGTGCCCTGAGATTTCGCTCGTAGCGGTGGTTTGCTCCTCGGCGGCAGCCGCAATCTGGGTGATCTGCATATTAATGTCGGAGACGCGTCCGGCGATATCGTCTAAGACCGTCATGATGCTGCTGGCGTTTTGGGCCACTTGCTCCATGTTCTCAACCGAGACGTTGATGGCGTCGGAGGCCGCCTGCGTATCTTGCTGCACCGTTTGGATCATGTCCGAGATTTCCTTGGTCGACTTCGAGGTGCGCTGCGCGAGAGCCCGAACCTCATCTGCGACCACCGCAAAGCCGCGCCCAGCTTCCCCGGCGCGCGCCGCTTCAATCGCGGCGTTTAAGGCGAGGAGGTTGGTTTGCGCCGCGATGTCATCAATGGTCGAGACAATCGAGCCAATGGCTTGGGTCTTTTGGGCAAGGTTGGCGACATTGGCGGCATTGACCTTGGTGCGCTCAGATTGTCCGCGAATGGTATCCATGGCGCTTGCGACCATGCTGACCGTGTTGTGGGTGAGATCCTTGCACTCATTGGAGCCGGTGGCGGCGGTTTCGCAGCTGCGCGCAATATTGGTGGTGGTTGAGACCATTTCATCGGCGGCTGCGGCCACGGTGACGGTCTGGTTTTGGATATCGCTGGCCGCTTGCGTGGTGTGGTGGGCTTGCTGCTGCAGCGTCTGCATCTGCTGGTTAATCTTGGTGCTAGCCTGCTGGGTTAAGCCGATGATATTGCTGATGGCCGCGCGCATCTTGTTCAAGGTCGCAAGGCTTTGGCCAAACTCATCTTGGTAGCCCTGGGGGATGGCGTAGTTAAAGTTACCGGCAGCGAGCGCATTGAGGCAGGCAATCTGCTCGCGTAAGTTGCGTGCCATGTAGTTGGAGATCATGAAGCCTAAAGCTAAGGCTAAGATCACGGCCAAGGCGGCCATGCCTAAGGCGACATAGACCGAGGTTGGATCGGAGGCTTGCAGCGCAACCGTGGCACTGTATTGGGCTTGTTCATGCAAGATGTCGCTGCTATGCTCGATGCCCGCGCTGACTAAGGGGTAGATGGCATGGGTGTAGTGGCGCAGTAACTCTTGGGGCGCTTCGCTGGTGAGCGCCGGAATCATCTCGTTATGCCAGCTCGCGGCTACTTGGTTTAAGCTATCGCGCAAGGCAAAGGCCATTTGCTCATAGTTAGGGCGTGCCCGCATCAGCGCCCGATTAAACGAGCTGGAGGTCAGGCCCGCGGCGTAATTGCTCAAAGTCGCGACAAAGCTTGGGGCTTCCGCCTTTAAGGCGTTTAAATCACGTTGGCTGGGCTCGCTTAAGACCTCTAAGAACCGGTTGTTGAAACGTTGGAGATCGCTTTGGATGTTGAAGGAGCGAACCATCGCCCCATTGGCGATGCTCTGAATAGTTTCGGCGGCGTTACGCGAGGTGATCATGGCGCTTAACGCCGTGAAGGTCACCACTAAGTTCACCGCAATGATAATGAGAAAGGCACTGACAAGCTTGGCTTTGGTTGAGAGATTCCAGAATGCTGACATGGTCCGAGCGGTCCTGATGAGGCAAGTTGCACAGTGCAGCTTGCGCTATGGTTTCACCGCCATCATGCCGGAAGTGGCGCGACGTGGTCAAGCATAGCCCCGCTGTTTTGGTTGGTTAATGAGCTGACAAGCCCCATAAATAGTGCACCCACCGCGTAAGGCGGTGGGTGCACTATTTTGGGGAAAGGTCTGCCAGGTGGCGGCGCTGGGACATTAGCGTCAGCTGTTAGCTTGGCCGCTCCGGTCTATGGGCTCCCGACTATTGGCTCCCAGCTGTTGACTCCCGGCTGTTGGCACCCGGCTATTGGCTCCCAACTATTGGTTGGCGCGGGTCTTAAAGAAGGATAAGGCCTTGGCCAGCTCGGTTAAGTCGTTGTAGGCGCTATCCATCGATTGGTACTGCTGGTTGGCGTCTTGTGCCATATCACCGGTCATATGCGAGATATTCTGCATATGCGAGGAGATCTCGCTGGTAGCGGTGGTTTGCTCCTCGGCGGCAGTCGCAATCTGAGTGATCTGGTTGTTGACATCGTTGACGTGGGTCGTGATGTCATTAAAGATGTCCATGATGCGGCTGGCGTCTTCGGCGACCGTATCCATGTTTGCCACCGAGGTATTGATCGAGCTGGTGGCCATCTGGGCCTCGGCTTGGACGTTCTTGACCATCTGCGAGATTTCTTGGGTCGAGGCCGAGGTTCGCGAGGCTAAGGCGCGTACTTCGTCGGCGACCACGGCAAAGCCGCGGCCGGCCTCACCGGCGCGGGCGGCCTCAATTGCGGCATTTAAGGCCAAGAGATTGGTTTGCGCCGCGATATCATCAATGGTCGAGACAATCGAGCCGATATCGTGGGTTTGCTTGGCTAAGCTCTCGATCTTAGCGGCATTGTCGCGGGTGTGCTCGCTTTGCTGGCGGATGTTGTCAATCGCTTGCTGGACGGTCTCAAGGCCCGAGTTGGAGATTTCCTTGCAGCGGGTGGAACCTGCCGCCGCGGTCTCGCAGTTGCGGGCAATGTCTTGGGTGGTCGAGACCATTTCATCGGCGGCCGCGGCTACGGTAACGGCTTGATTTTGGATGTCATTAGACATTGAAGCAAAGCTGTGAGAGATGTTTTGTAGATTGCGCATCTCGCTTTGCAGCTTATTGCATTCTTCCTTGGTCATATTGATGATCTTGCCCAAGGAATCACGGGTCTTGCGGATAATGTCATGGCTGCGGCCAAACTCATCGGCGTAACCGGCCTTGATGTGCTCGGAGAAGTCACCGGTGGCCAGGGTGTTTAAGACATCAGTCTGCTCCTTTAAGGCCTTAGCAATATAGTTGCTCATAAAGAAAGCGCAGATAAAGGCGACCAAGACACCGACTATGGTCAAGATCGAGTCCATGACCACAATCGAGGAGTCCGAGGCTGCTTGGGTCAAACCAATGCAGTACTGGGTTTGAATTTTATATAGGGCTGAGCACGAGCTGATAGCGGTGGCAAGCTCGGGATAAACCTCAGTTAAATAGACGGTGTAGGCATCAGAGTAGGCATGCATGCGGATCTTAGGCATGATCTTTTGTTCGATGAGATCAACGCCCTTTAAGGCGCTATCACGAACTTTAATGCACAGGTCGCGGTACTCTTGAGTGCCCATGAAGTCCGGGTTAATCAGGCTCACCTTTTGGCGCACATTCGCGATGAGTTGTGGGGCATCTTGGGCCAACATCTTCTCATCGTAGCTGGTGTAGAGCATGTTAAGACCCGCGCTGAAGTTAAACTGGGTCTTCTCAACCGCATCTTGGATGTTGAAGATGCGGGTAAAGGCGGCATTGAGGACCTCGTCGATGCGTTCGGTGGTTTGGTTGACTTG
>DXIF01000193.1 GCA_019113025.1 Candidatus Anaerobiospirillum stercoravium
AACCAGTCACAACCGCAGAGCCCAAGGCAACTGAGCCTGATGGCAGCTACGCTGACACTAGCGCGCTGATTGAGCCTGAGCTCGCTTTTGCGGCAGTGACGGAGATGCCGACCATTGAATCTGAATCGGAACCTGAGCCCCAGCCTGAGCCAGAGCCACTGGAGGAACACGCCGCGGCCGCTGAGGAACAGCCTACAGCTCCGTTTCCAGAAGCCTCAGCTGAGACCTCAGCTGAGAGCTCTGCCCCTGCTGACGCAGCAGCGGTTGGTGCGACTCAGCAAGCTGAGACCGCCAACTCAACCCCAGATACGGCCGCTCCAACCAGCACGGCAGACGCGACCAGAGGTGACGCCGACACTGCGGCCGCGGAGGCTGACGCAGCTGCGGCATCAGATAAGATGGCTACTGCCACCGCGCACCGCAACACTGAGCCCGACGCTGTGGTTGAGCCAGATAATGAGGCAAAGACTAAATCAGCGGAGCCTGCGCCAGAGGCTGCGTCCGAGCAACCGGCCTTAGCAGCGGACCCGGCAGCCGAGGCTGAGTCAGAGACTGAGGCTGACTCCCCAGCTGCCGCCCCAGACGCATCAGCTGCGCCTGAAGACGCTCCCCCCCAGTCCGAGGCGGACGCAGGAGCTGACAGCAAGCCTCAAGACTTAGCGGCAAAGGCAGATGAGGCCGCAGCTGAAGTCGCACCCCAGGATTTATTTGCGGCCTTAGCCGCCGCTCCAGTGATTGCCACTGCAACCAGCGCTCAAATTGAGAGTGGCCCGGCACCGACCGATTTCTTTGCCCAAGCCCAAGCCGCCCACCCAACGGAACTTACTCAAGCAGAGCCAGAGACGCAACTAGAGACGGAGCCCGAGGCGACTTCAGCTGAAACCACCCACGCGCTAGCGCCTGAAGCGAAGTCCCCTAAGGCTGCTGCTGCCGTCAAACCAGAGGCAGAGCCAGAGCAAGAGCAAGAGCAAGAGCAAGAGCAAGCGGCAGAAGCCGCTACTGAGGCTAAGGCTGAGCCTCCAGCGGCGACCAGTAGCGCATCAGAGCCTGCAGTGGCTGAGGAAGCTGAGTCCGAGCCGTCTAGCGCCGCGCCTGATTTAGCCGCAGATACCGCGTCTGAGCACGCCGCACAAGCTGCCGACGACACCGACCTCGCCTTAGAGGAAGTCGCCGCGCACTCAGCTCGCGCCGAGCTGACCGCGGCTGAAGCGAGCGCTGCTACCAACACCGCTGAGGATGCTAATGCCGCCGCCGATGCCGCTGAGGACGCCAAGGCGCCGGAATCGCTTGCGGCAGCAGAAGGCGCGCCTAATGCGGCCGCAAAATCCGCGGATGCGGATGCTAATGCGGATGCCAATACCGATGCCGATGCCGGTGCCAAGTCGAGCGCGGAGTCTCGCGCGGCCCCTGAAGCGGCGGCACGGGACAAGGAGCCCGCTCTAGCAACTGCGCTCCCCGCTGAGGCCGCAGCTGCTGGGGCCGAGCCTGCGCCCCAGGCCGAAGATGCCGCCAAGAAAGCAGCCAGTGATGCGGCTGCGCCGGCGGTGGGCACCGAGCTGAAGCAAGCGGTGGATAGCGCGGTGGACTCAATTGAGAGTGCGCTGAGCTCCTCACTGTCAAAGGTGTCTTCGTTCTTTAAGGGTAAGGGCAAGTCCAAGAACAAGCTCATGAGCTCACTCAACAAGCTCCAAGAGCATGTCAAGGAGAGCATCGAGCAAGAAAAGCCGAAGGCTGAGCACCATATCCTGACGAGCAAAGAGCCTGAGCTCAATCTCGACAGCGTGACTGGGCCTAAGGCTCAGCATACCTTAGAGCCGGAATTATCCGCAGTCACCGCACAACCGCTGGTGGACAGCGCCCCTGCCACCAGCGCCGATGAGCCGATTGAGCCGTCGGGGGCTAAGAGCGCCGCGGAAGTAGCCGCCATTGCCCAAGTAGCAGCGCGCCCGGCGAACTCAGCGGACTCTGCTATCTTGGCGGGCGCAGCTGAGGCAGCTGACCCAAGCGCTGCTGATGCCGCGGCCGCGGCGCATGAGGAGCGCTTAGCGCGCGAGCTTGAGGCCTTAGTGCAAGAAGACAGCGCCTCGGATGCCGCGACTGATGCCGTCATCGCCGCTTTACATCAGGGCGATGATCACGCCAAGACGATTGAAGTGGTGACCCCACCTAAACCTGACTTTGACTTAAAGAGCCTCACGATTGCCACCGTCGCCCCTGAGCCCCAGCCTGAAAAGGAAACTGAACCGAAGGTAAAGGCCGCGGCTCAGCCGGGATCTGAGGCCGCGGCTCAGGATGTAGCCGCCGACACTAGCGTCAGCGGTAATACCATCATTACGCGCAGCCCAGTGGTTAAACCCAGCAAGGCCGTCTTTATCAGCGCTAAGGAAGAGCGCAAGGTCGAGCCTGAAGCTCAAGCTGAGCCTGAGAACAAGGACCGCACAGCTCAACCACGGCCTGAGGTCAACGCCGATATGGTGGCGCAGCTGATGGCCGAGGCGGTGGAACAAAAGTTTAAAGCCCATAAGCTCGCGCAGATTGATGCCCCACGCTCCTATCAAGAGAGCGCGCAGCCTTTTGCTGATGGCGTCTACGCTAATGACATCAATGTCGACCTGCCAAGCTCCCAGATTTTTGATCCAACCTCAGACACCGCCTTAGAGGCCGATGCCCTAAGCCAAGAAATTCAAGCACAGAGCTCAGACCCATTGCAGCTACCAGACGGCAATGCCTCAGTGGCCCCGACGGTTGCGGCCGCAACAGAAGCGCGGCCTGAGATACAGGGCTTTGCGCCTGATGCTGACGCTAAGCTGGAAGAAGCGTCCGCCCTCAACCAGCTCTTTGCCCAAGCGCAAAAGGAGCTGCAGGGCAGTGCCTTTACGCGCCGCCGCCACGACGCAGCTTACGCTGCGCCTGACCTTGACGCGCCTTTTGCCCCAGATGCCCCACCGCCGGAGGCGGCACGGGCTGACAACGACAGCGCGTTCTACGAGTTTGCCCCCGATCGCGCCCATGCTGAACTTTCAGCTGATGACCTCATTGCTGCCAGCGCGCAGGTATCAGTAGCGCCCGTTGCATCAGCCGCGCCCGCCGAGCCAACCGAGTCTGCGCCGCGCCCAGTCCCAGCAGACTTTGAGACTGAGATCGCAACCGAGGTTACGGTTGCAACCAGCGCTGAGAGCAACGCTGACAGCAATACCGCTGTCCCAACGCTCAAGCGCTATGACCCAGCTCAAGCCTATGCCCAGCTGTTATTAGAGGATGATGACGAATATCAGGCCGCGCGCCCGAGTGTCCGCACCAGTGTGCGCGAGCAGCAAGCACAAGTTGCAGCTCAGCGCGCTCACGCCAAGCAGCAAGCCTTAGATGCCGCCACTGAAGCCGCCTTAGGCGATATGATGAACGATGACTTTGCCGCACCGGCCCCGCAGGACGCAGCGCCTGCGCCGCGCGGCAACCGCACCCGCCCGGGGACAAAACGTAATACCCCGGAGAGCGAGCTGAGCGTCAGCGCGCGCCGGGCGGCGTTGCACCGCGCCATGTATGGCGATGAAATGCCGCAGGCCCAGGCAAGCAGCACCAAGTTAAGCGCGACGCGATCGTCGCTGCGCTCCGCCGCGCCTGCTGCTAACACCCCGAGCAGCGCCACCAGGCAGCGCGGCAGCTACATCGACTTAAATCAGCACGGCGATGTGGTCAGCTACAACCCTGAGGCCTTTGGGCAAGTGCAGCGCAATGCCAGCACCGTAAGCGCCAGCCACGCCAGTGGCGCCATGACCGAAGCTGCCAATCGCACCACGCCGCTGGCGGCACCATTTGATGCTCTGGCCCAGGGCACGGTTCAAGGAGCCATGCAAGGCACGGTCAGCGCCACCCCGGCCAGCACGCTTAACTTTGGCTCAAGCCGCCTGAGCACGACGCGCAGCCCGATTAATCCCAGCACGCCGCGTGCAACCAGCGCCAGCGCTAGTGCCAGCAACGCCAGCGCCCGCCGTGCCCCGCTAACAAGCAGCACCAGCGCGACCAAGAGCTCCAGCCTGACGCGCACCAGCCATCCGCACAACCGCTTTGGACCAAACAGCCGTTTGGGCATCATGGATGATGACCCGCTGGTGGGCAATGCCGGGCGCTCCCTGCGCCCGACGCAGCGCAGCGCCAATACCACGCTGCGCCCAACGAGCAGCGCTAGCGCCACCACCAGCGCCAAGAGCACGCTAACGCGCCCGAGCCCGGCCGGGGTTACCAGCGCCGTCAGCGCCACTCCTGCTACCTCACGCCCGAGCTCCCTGAGCGCGAGCAAGCGCCCGGAGGCGCCACGCCCCAGCAGCACCCAGGCGCGTCCGCAAAATCGCAGTACGCCGAGCGCAGGCACCAAGGTTGAGACCTTAGCCTCGTCCAATCCGGGAGTGCGCATTCTGCGCACCACCAGCCCGCAACAGGCGACAGCCCCTAAAACGGTGCGGCCGCGCAATGAGGTGGTCTACTCCAAAGGCGGTGCAGTCGTGATTTCGCAGCGCATTACCGCCGATCAAGCGAGCACCTTCCTCAATCAAAACCATGAGAGCAAGGAAAGCCATGAGCCGACCGCCCCGACCGCGATAGCAGGCTCAACGCTCTCGCTGCGCCGCTCGGCCGAGCAATCGCTCAACACCAGCTTCAAGCGCTTACAGGAGGACAAGAACATTTCGGGCACCATCGTCATCCGTTCTGACCCGAACAAGCGCAAGTAGCGCCCATATCTAGGTATGCGCCGCTAAGGCTCCCGACCTAAGGCGCCCGCCCCCAGAGGCGCACCCCCGCAAGGCAGTTCGTGCTCACGCACCAACTGCCTTGCGTCTCTCTGCGTCCTGCCAAGCGTTACCCCCGATTTGCCGCAGCGCAAATCAGGTGCGGCCGCGGCTGCCCCCGAACCCAGCGCGGCCAAGCAGCATCATAGCGCCGCAAAGCGCCGCGCGCCGTGCCATGCGGGTTGGCGCAGCGTGAGAAAAATTTTTTACTTTGGCTTGTTTATGCGCTTAGCCGATAAAAGGCGGGCTGCCGCGATACATTTATTAAGACTTATACGTAAGTGTTACGTAAAAGTTCAAAGATGTGAGAATCCTCACACCTAAGGAAAAGTGTTTTCTCGATAATGACCCCATAGCGAACTTAAGCGTAATGCTTAAGTAAAAGTTACCAGCGCACCAAAGTTAGGGTAAGCTCCCGTAACTGACGCTTCGTTGCAAGTTGATAGTCGCAGTAGGTGGCCGAAGCGGCGCCCTCTCCCAGCACGGGCCGCGCCTTAGCAGCGCGGCTTAACTGGGCTCAGGTTGTTAGGTTTTTTGGTCTTTAGGTTTTTGGGTCTGGAGTTTTGTCATGCACACTTGGTTACACATTGGTTTAGGTTCGTTTCACCGCGCCCACCAAGCCTTCTATCTTAATCAGTATCGGGCCAAGGTCGCTCAGGATTGGCGTTTAGTCGGCGGTAACATCCGCCCTGATGCCGAGCGCACGGTACAAGGCATTAACGCCCAAGGTGGGCGCTACACCTTAATGACGGTCGCCCCTAATGGCACGGCCCAGTACCACACCATCACCTCCATTGAGCACTGCATTCCTTTTGAGGCTGATGGCAAGAGCTTAATGGAGCAAGGCGCCGCTGCTGACACCGCCATCATCTCCTTTACCGTAACTGAGGCCGGTTACTACTTACGCCCAGATCTGCACTTAGACCTTGAGGCCCCGGCAGTTGCCGATGACTTAGCGGGCAAGAGCCTGACCATTTACGGCGCAATCGCAGGCATCTTAGCGCTGCGTAAGCAGACGGGCGCCCCCAAGGTCACCTTGCTGTGCTGCGATAACGTCCGTGAGAACGGCACTAAGTTCCACCACGCCTTATGTGATTACTTAAAGGCCAAGGGCCAAGCTGAGCTCATTGCCTACTTAGAGGCTAATTGCACCTGCCCTAACACCATGGTCGATCGCATCACCCCACGCCCGGCTGAGACCTTAAGCGCTGACATCAAGAAGGCCACCGGCATTGAAGACTGTGTACCGGTCATGTCCGAGGAGTTTATCCAGTGGGTGGTTGAGGACAAGTTTGCCGCCGGGCGCCCAGCCTTAGAGCAAGTCGGGGTTGAGTTTGTCCCCAGCGTGATGCCATACGAGGACGCCAAGCTGCGCATCCTCAATGCCTCGCACTCGGCCTTAGCCTTTGCCGGTACCTTAGCCGGTAAGAACTTTGTCTATGAGTGCGCTCAAGATGCCGCGATCTGTAAGATTGCTTACGATTACGTCACCGATAACGTCATCCCATGCCTCAAGGCTAAGTCGCCTAACGGTCAGCATCCGCTAAACTTAGAGCAGTACCGCGATGTCGTCTTAGAGCGCTTCAAGAACTCCTTTATCAAGGACACCTTACAGCGCATCACCCAAGACAGCTTAAGCAAGGTCAACACCTTCATCCTGCCCACCTTACAAGATTCCTGGCACCTAGGGCGCAAGGCCGATGAGACCTTAAAGGTCTGCGCTTACTACTATAAGTTCTTACAGCTGTGGCACGCCGGTAAGGTCCCATTTGAGTATCAAGACAGCACCTTTGACCCACAAAAGTGGCACGAGCTGCTCTCCCAGGACAACGCCCCAGAGCTCTTTGCCCAATGCTCGGATCTCTTTGGCACCCTAAGCGCTGAGCCCAGCTTTGTGAAGGCCTTACAGTCTGCTATCGCTCAGCTCAACTAAGAGCTTCCCGAACCAAGCCCCAAGTCCACCTGAGGCGGTCGCACTTCAGGTGG
>DXIF01000194.1 GCA_019113025.1 Candidatus Anaerobiospirillum stercoravium
CATGCAAGTAGGCAAGCAAGGAGGCCCCCGATGGGACACCATCATCACCACCAAATCGACCCGACGCCCACTCCTCAGCCCACTCCTCAGCCCACGGCCGCACCCGCTCAACCCCAGCCGAGCGCGACGCCGCTGCCTCCGCCGCAGCTACGCCCGGACGTGGCAGCACCAAAGCCCAAGGCAGAGACCGCGGAGGCGCGGCCGGATGTGACCTATCGTCCGTACCCGCAGCCCACGGAGCTCAGTGATCAACCCACGCCCATCGCGCGGATCTTAGGGCGCGGGCTGCACTTTAAGCCCGAGCGCGCGGAGGATATCTACGATAATGAGCGCAGCCTGATCGAGCGCGTAAACATCGCGGTTCTGCGCGCCTGCCATGGCTGTAGTCCCGAGTTTGTCGCGGGCATCAATGCGCTGCTTGAGGACATCCACCGCGGCATGATCTCACTGTGCATGATGACGCCCGCCTCCATGGGCTACCACGATGCGGGCTCCCATGGTTTAGTGCATCACAATCTGATGGTCGGCGCCATCGCCTGTGAGTACTACGCCAAGGCCATGAACCGGCTGGACGATGAGGTCTTGACCCTCCATCCCTACAAGATCGATCCGGTCACCAAGATGATCGCAGGCCCGCTGATCTCCAAGAACTGCATCAAGCTCAAGTTAGGCTCTGGCAAACACTTCGCCCAGATGGCATGGAATGTCGCGCCCGAGGCTCCCAGCGCCTGTCCACTGTGCGCCCTGCCACAAGGCTCTTGCCCTAAGCAAACGCCCGCTGCTGCTACCGCCCCAGCCGCTGCCGCGGCCGCTGCCGCAGCAACCATACCAGCACGCCAAGATCCACCTCAGGACAAGGACAACAAGGCCGATGTCGTCCCCGCTTCAGCTGAGGCCCCAATGACCGAAAGCAACTCGCCGCCCAGCCTCATTGAGCAGCGCCTTGCCACCAGCGCCCAAGCACATGCCTCACAGCGCGCCGCCCGCAAGGGCCAAGCGGCACCACAAGCCCGCCGTGCTCCGCGGGCGCAGCCCTCAACTCAGACGAGCGCGGCCCCCAGCGCGCAGCCTGCTGCTGAGAGCAAGTTAGAGCCCGAGATTCGAGCCGCGCTGCAAGCGGCACCCATGCTGGAACCATCGAACGATGAGGACGCGCGCTAAGCACGGCCTCAGCCGTAAGAGTGGAAGCTCAAACAGCCTGCGCCCAACCGCGTCCTCAGCAGGATCAAGTCAAAAAAAAAAAACGGTCAAAAGTTAGATAGGCAGGCAGGCAGGCAGGCAGGGCAAATTGCGTGCCAAAATTTCAAACAAAGCGGCTTATTTGCGCTATTTCACAGCTTTTGCTAGTCAATTTCGGCCTAATATCAACCTCGTACACGCTAGGCCCTTAACTAAGGCAGACGACGTTGCGAGCGTCTAACCCAGTTGCTGATGAGGTGCCGCAGCAAGATATTCTGGTGGGTTGCTGCCTTGCAACGCAAGTATGCAATTGTGAAATTGGGACACGACTATGGCAGTTTATGTCAATACAAACGTCAGCTCGCTCAATGGCCAGCGCTATCTGACCAACGTTCAGAACAGCCTTAATACCACCTACACCCGCCTCTCCTCGGGCTTGCGTATCAACTCGGCCAAGGACGACGCTGCGGGCTTACAAATCGCGGATCGCTTAACCTCGCAGATCAATGGCTTAAATCAGGGCAACCGCAACGCTAACGACGGCATCGCCCTGGCGCAGACCATTGAGGGTGGCCTCGATGAAATCTCCAACATGCTGCAGCGCATCCGTACCTTAGCCGTGCAATCGGCCAACGGTACCTTAGGCGACGATGACCGCGAGGCGATTCAAAAAGAATCTGACTCCTTAACCGCGGAAATCACCCGTATTGCCACTCAAACCACCTTTGGCGGCAAGACGATCTTAAACGGCTATGAGGCCGGTAAATCGATCTACAGCGACGACAAAGATGGCCCAGAAGACCCTGATAATGCAGGCAAGATCTTGGGCAGCCTCGGAACGCTAACGCTGCACGTAGGCGCCAACACCGACAACGTCATCAGCATGGAAGTCTACAACTTCGACTTCATTAAGTTGGTCAGCGCCGCCAATGCCACTGCTGCGATCAATAAACCTGGTGATGTAGCCACCTTTTGTGTGGGTGGACAAACCCAAGCTAACGATACGATTAAGCACATCGATTCCATTATCGCAATCGTCGACTCGCAGCGCGCGGACTTAGGTGCGATCCAGAACCGCTTAGAGTCCTCGATTCGCAACCAATCGAACGTCTCGGCCAACTCCGCTGACGCCCGCTCGCGTATTCGCGATGCTGACTTTGCCGAGGAATCGGCTAACCTGTCGCAGCAGAGCATCATCCAGCAAGCCGCGACCTCGATGCTGATGCAAGCTAACACCCGTCCGCAATTAGCTCTCTCGATGCTGGGCTAAGCACAACCTCAGCTTAACTACGCTGATAGCGCCTCAAGCCTTAGGGCTTGAAGTGCACGCACCAAGGCTCAACCTCCTTTGGAGGTTGGGCCTTGGTGCTTTTAGGCCGCCCCGTAACTGCAAAGCACGCGTGAGCGCTCCAGCGGCAGGTCGGGACAGCCGCGCATTCCACGGGCAAGCTCTCCTTTCCCATCCGGCCATAAACGCGGCGGTTAAGTCATTTAAAGCGAGTAAAGTCTAGAC
>DXIF01000022.1 GCA_019113025.1 Candidatus Anaerobiospirillum stercoravium
GCGGGACTAGGATTAATATCCCACGGTGCCTATATTTTCCTAACCAACGTAGTCCAACTAACGATAGACTGAGGCTAGTCAACTTAGGCCTGATTGCTCAAGCCTCGGTCGTCAGACCGGGGTAGTTGACAACGCTTAAATCCAAGTGGGTGCGGGGAGCGCGCTAGATAGAGGCGGGATTGGCCCGGGCGCTAAAAGGCGCAAAGCCGCGTCAATTCTAGAAATGGGTCGATTGTAGCACCCACGTGGGGGCGTGCTGGGGCGCTGAGTGGTTTTGGTGCGCAGGGTGGGGTCAAGGCTTAATCTTGCCTTGTTTTGGGGCAGGCGTGGCGCGGCCATTAAAAAGGGCGTGCCCGAAGGTACGCCCTTGGGGGCGCCACCTGCATGGTGTGACGCCGTTGAGACAAGGTTTTTAGGGATTTTAGCAAAATTAACACCCAACTTTGCCCTAACTTTAAGCGCCGCAAAGCGGCGCTTAAAGGCAGCCCCATCTCTGGCGCCTCTGCGTTTGGGGAAAGGCTCGGATGAGACTGCAAGGGCCGCGCGGCGATTCTTGGATCCGGGCCGCGCGGGGGCGCTCTAGCGCCACTTTTGGGGCTTAGTTCTTTTTACGATACTTACCCATATCAATGGCAACCGCGGTGGCAATAATGATGCCCTTGATGACCTGCTGCCACATTGGGGAGACCGAGATGAACTGTAAGCCGTAGGTGATAATGGTGAAGACGAAGACACCGGCGATGATGCCCGAGACGGTAGCAATACCACCCATTAAGGAGACGCCACCGACCACGCACGCGGCGATCGCATCCAGCTCGTAGCCCATACCGTATTGGTTAGTAGCACCGGCGGTACGTGCTGCCTCGAGCACACCAGCTAAGCCATAGAGGCCTGCGGCTAAGACGAAGATGAAGAGGTTGGTAGCGTAGACGTTAACACCTGCGACCACTGCGGCTTCACGGTTACCACCTAAGGCGTAGACGTTCTTACCAAAGACGGTCTTGTTGAGCACAAACCAGATGGCTACGGTAACGACTGCGGCAATTGGGATCAGAATCGAAACGCCTGGGAAGCCGCCACCTTGGAAGAATTTGGTCTGGCCTAAAGCGGCAAAGTCTGGACGGACACCGCCGATTGGCTGCGAGTTGTTAGGTGGTAAGTCAAAGTACAGCGAGCACGAACCGTAAACGATAACCGAAGTAGCCAGAGTTGCAATGAATGGGTGCATCTCATATTGCGCTACTAAGAAGCCGTTTAAGGCACCAAACAGCATGCAGATGGCGATTGCAATGATGATTGGTACAAACAGTGGCAGCTGAGCTAAGTCTGGGAAGAAGCGGTTAGCGTAGTCCGCCGTTTGCAACATCGAAGTGGAGATAACGGCAGCTAAGCCCACGATACGACCTGCTGACAGGTCGCAGCCTGCGATAATCAGGGTAAAGCAGATACCCAAGGCAATGATGAGCTTAGTGGACGACTGCGTCATAATATCCAAGACCACGCGAATCTGCATGAAGCGCGGTTGCAGGATACAAATGATCAAGACTAAGACCACCATCGCAATGATGATCGCGTAGTTGGTGAGGACGTTGTTTAAGGTCTTGGCGTTGAAGACAATGTCTTGGGCACCGGGACGAGGGTGAGTGAAGCGATAACCGTTTTGAATGGTCATCCATAAGCCAATCAGCATCATGATGATTGGCAGATCGTACAAGGTCTTGATGGCGGCGAAGTAAAGGATAGCGCCTAAAACAATTACGGCACCACCCAAGCCCGTCAGAGCCTTGTAGTAGGATTGTTGGGAAATTGTGTTAGCCATACAGACCTCTACTTCTTGAAGCTTGAAGCCAGGCGCATGATCTCAACCTGGTCAAAGTTCTGCTTGTCGATAAAGCCGGTGACGTGACCTTCGCACATCACCATGATGCGATCGGACATGCCCATGAGTTCTGGCATTTCCGAGGAAATCATGATGATGGACTTGCCTTGCTTCAACTGATCAAGCATTAAGGTATAGATTTCGTACTTGGCACCAACGTCGATACCACGGGTTGGCTCATCGAAGATGATGATGTCCGAGTTGGTCAGAAGCCAACGGGCAATTAACACCTTCTGCTGGTTACCACCTGACAGGTTCTTAATTGGCGTCTCAAGGTTTGGCGTCTTAACCTTAAGTTCCTTACAGGCTTGCTCGGCGGCGGGCTCACGCTTGGCATTATCCAACACGCCCATGTGGGCAAAGGTCTTTTGCGCAGCAATCACCGTGTTATCTAAGATCGACAGAATGCCGAAGATACCGTTTTGGCGGCGCTCTTCGGTCAAGAGGGCAATACCATTGCGCTTGGCATCGCGCACGGTGTTGATCTTGATTTCCTTGCCGTTCTTGTAGATGGTGCCATGGTCTAAGGCACGTAAACCGAAGATGGTCTCAACCAGCTCGGTACGCTGGGCGCCCACCAGACCACCGATACCCAAGATCTCGCCGCGGTGTAACTGGAAGTTAACATTCTTAAACGAGCGTGGGTTAGCGGCGGTGAAGTCCTTGACCTCAAGCACCACTTCCTCGTGCGGGGCCGGGGCGCTGTCGCGTGGTGGGAAGCGGTTGGACATATCACGACCGACCATCTTCTTGATGATGAAGTCTTGGTCGATGTCTTTGGCGAGGTAGGTGCCGATGTACTTACCATCACGCATGATCGTGACATCGTCACTGATGCGTAAAATCTCCTCCATCTTGTGGGAGATGTAGATGATGGAGCGGCCCTCATCACGCAGCTTGTTGATGATCTTGAACAGGTACTCAACCTCATTCTCGGTTAACGAGGAGGTTGGCTCGTCCATGATGATGATCTTGGCGTCATAGGAAATGGCGCGGGCAATCTCAACTAACTGGAGCTTGGAGGCAGAGACGCGACCTGCGAGCTCCTTAGGGTCGACATCAAGGCCGATGCTTTGGAACAAGGCAACGGTCTTATCGTACATGGCCTGATGGTCAACAAAACCAAACTTCTTAGGGAAGCGACCAATCCAGACGTTTTCCATGACCGAGCGGAAACGGATTGGGTGCAGCTCTTGGTGAATCATGGAGATACCCATGGCAAGAGCGGTCTTGGTGTTTGGAATGTCATTAATGGACTTGCCATTAAATAAAATCTCACCCTCATCCGGGTGATACAGACCAAACAGACACTTCATGAGCGTTGATTTACCGGCGCCGTTCTCGCCCATTAAGGCGTGAACTGTGCCCGGTCTTACCTTTAGATTGGCGTGGTCAAGCGCCAATACACCAGGGAAGCGCTTCACGATATCGTTCATCTCAAGGATGTACTGACTCATGAATTTGATCCTCGTTGCTGCGTAAGGCTCCCTGAGTCCCTGTTGCGGCGCACTGAGCGCACTTCGCGTGCAGGCGCGCAGGCGTGCAAGTGTGCAAGCGTGCAGATGTGCAGGCGCGCAGGCTCTTATCCTGAGTGGGGCTTAGTGATAGTGCTGCCTTGCCCCCTAAAAGGTTTAAGACAGCACTAGGTTCCACTGTAAGAGCTAAATGGAGGCTTAATGCTCCCTAGGGCTCGGTCAGGGCAAACCGTAAGGTCTAAGCTTGCCGGTTAGGCCCTTACGGTGCGCTTTACGCTTTGGACGTAGACTGAGCCCTGAGATGAACTGCAAAACGCAACCTCGCAGGTGGTTACCTCACAGGGGGCTAGCACGCAGGGGGCTACCCCGTTGGAGGCAGTATCGCAGGTGGCTATCCCGCAACCTAGGGGCAGTTGCCCGGCAGGGAGCGAGCGAGGTCGGTGCCATTTTCCAGCGCATCTCAAGGCTCAGTCCCCAACGTCCCAGGCCTAGGCCTAGGCTCGGCCTTGTGCCCGGGGCGGGGCTAAAAGCTCAAAAAAAGGCCCAGAAGGTAGCGTAAACCAGAGCAGGGGCCGCAAAGCGGCGTCATGGCTAGGGCATCCTCCTGGGCGAGGGCGCACCTTGCTTGAGCAAGGCGCTCCCCGGTAAGGCTTAGGCTACCGGGGACTCGGTTTTGAGCTTTGAGCTAAAAGAGAACTGGATTACATGAAGTCCTTATAGTTCTCTTGGGTGACGCGAACGTATGGAATCCATACATACTTGCCGTCGGTGATCTTGTAGCCGATGGACTGCTCGGTAACCTCACCGCCGCTAGCAACTTGGTTGGCGATGCGAACAGCAGCAGTACCTTGGTTAACTGCGTCATTTAAGGAGGTGCCTAACATCTGGCCCTTGGAGATGGCTTGCAGAGCTGGAGCGGTTGCGTCCACACCTACTACTGGGATGAACTTGGAAGGATCCTTGCCATCGGTACCTAAGTTGTAGCCCTCAGACTTTAAGGCCTCAACAGCACCTAATGCCATGTCGTCGTTGTTAGCTAATACGGCCTCAATGCCATCGATGCCTAAGGCAGTGATGAAATTCTTCATCTTATCGTGGCCTTGAACCTTATCCCAGTTGGCGTTATCGGCACCAACCTCAACGATGTCTAAGCCCGCATCCTTCATCGCCTTGACGCAGTACTCAGAACGTAAGGTGGCGTCCTGGTGGCCTTGCTCGCCCTTAATTAAGATGTACTGGAGCTTGCCATCCTTGTTCTTGTCAGCCTCTGGGTGGGCCTTGAAGTATTCAGCGATTAACTGACCACCGATGGTGCCCGACTCCTCGGCCTTAGCACCAACGTAGTAAGCCTTCTCCCAGCCATCTAATACGGTCTTATCAGGCTCGCGGTTGATGAAGATGATTGGTAAGTCAGCAGCCTTGGCCTTGTCGGCTAAAGGACCAGCAGCGGAGCGGTCTACTGGGTTGATGATTAAGGCGTTAACACCCTTGGTGATGAAGGTATCAACTTGGTCGTTTTGCATTGGCTGACGGTTCTGGGAGTCAACCAGCTCGATCTCAGCACCTAAGCTCTCAGCGGCCTTTTGCATGTTGTTACGGACGCCGGTCATGAAGGTATCATCGAACTTGTAAATGCACGAGCCAATGAGGACATCGCTTGCCTGAGCCGTGCCCGCAGCAGCGGTTGCAAATAAGGCGGCAGCAGCAACAGCAATCAGTGACTTCTTCATAGATCAAAAACCTCTACAGTGAATATAACCTTAAGGTCATCCCGCTTGTACAGAGCAAAGTACCAACCTCATAAACTGCGCGCACCGTTGAGAGCGCACGTTGCAGGCGGGCGTAAGCTGGGTGTTTTCCCTTAAGTTGGTGCACATGATAGAGACTTGCGCCGTCAAAAACTGAGAATCGCATCAAGTTTTGGCCCAGAAATAATTAGTCGTATCGAGGCAAAAACGCTTCCATAATTTTGCCGCGATCATGCGCTAGACCGCATTCGTAAGCCAATGTTATAAATTTTCACAACAGCAAGTGGTAACGTTTACATTTAACTTTGTGCTAACTTTGTGACTGCTTTCACATAAAAAGAGGAGCGCGCGTCGCGGCCGTGCTTTTGAGGACCGCCGGGGTTAAGCCGAAGGCGGCCGCGGGCAAAATTGCTACCTAGGCGAGCAAAAGTGTTGATCTGGTAAGCCAGCGCCCGGCGGGCTTGGCCGCGCTACCATCACTCAATTTTGGGGCCTACTTGCGAAAAGTTTGCCCCCAAGTGTGCACTGCCGTAAAAGGCACGGACAAAAGCACGGAATGCCCCACAGTACTGACACTGTGACGGCGTACCGGATCACATCACGGCGCTATTTTTATCACATTTTTCATCTCACGCCAGCGCGCCTCCAACGCCTAAGCTTAAAGCAAAAATGGCTTAAATATCAGCTTTTGCGCGCTGGGTGGGATGTTACTTTGTTACATCGTTTATGCGACTCAGGTCAATTGTGAGCCGTCACATGAAAATGTCATTTGGTCCCTGCGCGGGGCACGCGCGCGTCCCCCGCGGCTGTGTTCTATGCAAACGTTTACATAACGCGCCGCCGCGCGTTTCCCGCGCGCTGACCTGCGGTCAGGCGCCCTTAGGGCAGGGCTGACAGCTCAGGTTACTCTGGTCAATGGCGGCGCTTGCCGTAGTGAGCGCGCTGATGCCGACGCTGGAGAACGCGGTGGCGGGCGGCGCCACCGGCTCGCTCCGGTTCGCCCCAGCGCGCGCTATCCGACGGCGTGCGCCGAGCTCAGGTGCGCTAAGCTCAGGTGCGCCAAGCTCGGGGGCGCCGAGGTCGGGTACACCAAGGTCAACCCCTCTTAGAGCCCGCTGGTGCGGCCCGAAACCTACCACCCAATGACCCGGGCGTAAGCCTGATATCAGGGCTATATCAGGGCTGTATCATGTATCAGGGCTGACCTCGCCTGCTGCGCAGCGCCCGACCGGATGGGTCGGTAGCGTTGGCATTGCGTGGGACGCAAAAAGCCCCCGGCTTGGGGCTCAAGCACAGGTTGCTTGAGCGTAAGACGGGGGCTTTTAATGCCGCGCTACAAGCGGCGCTTATGCCTTGCGGCGCGCGTGGGGTGCGCCGCGCGGCGGCGGGCTGGCGCTCTAGGCCAGGCCGAGCTTGTGCTTGATGGCGGCCAAGATCTCGCCCTTGGCGATGAGCTCGCGCTCACCGGTGCGGCGGCTCTTGTACTCAACTTGGCCATTGGCTAAGGCCTTGGCGCCGATGGTGATGACGTGTGGAATGCCGATTAACTCCATGTCCGAGAACATGACACCGGCACGCTCGTCGCGGTCGTCGTATAAGACCTCAACGCCTAAGTCCTCGAGCTCTTGGTACAGCTGCTCGGCGGTGGCCTTGACCTCTTCACTCTTGTTTAAGCCAATGGCGACGATGCCGACCATGAATGGAGCCATTGAATCAGGCCAGATGATGCCCTTGTCATCGTGGTGCTGCTCAATTGCTGCTGCAATCACGCGGGTGACGCCGATGCCGTAGCAGCCCATCTCCATTGGGATGTTGTTGCCATTGCTGTCGGTGACGGTGGCGCCCATGGCCTGGGAGTACTTGGTGCCGAGCATGAAGACTTGGCCTACTTCAATACCCTTGCGCAGCTTGAGGTGGCCCTTGCCATCTGGGCTTGGGTCGCCTTCCTCGACATTGCGCAGGTCGGCAACTTCGTAGGTTGGAATATCGCGGTCTAAGTTGACGTTGATTAAGTGGTAACCATCTTCGTTGGCGCCGCAAGCAAAGTTGCTCATGACGTTGGCGTTGCGATCGAAGATGATGCGGCCCTTGAAGTTAACTGGGCCGAGCGACCCAGGGTGGGCGCCCATTAAGGCCGCGATTTCCTCGTCGCTAGCAAACTCAATCGGGCTTGCGATACCCGCGATCTTACCTGCCTTGATCTCGTTTAACTCTTGATTGCCCCGTAAGCACAGCATGATTAAGTCATGGCTGCCGTCGTCCTTGGTCTCACCGCGGACGACCAAGCTCTTTAAGACGTTGTCAGAAGGCAGGCCCAGAGCTTGCGCGGCCTCATCGACGGTGTGGCAGCCTGGGGTTGGGGCCTTGCTGTAGGCAGCCTTTGGCTCTTGGCGCTGCTGCGTCGGAGCTAAGGCCTCGGCCATCTCGATATTGGCGGCGTAGCTGGACTCATCGGAGTAGGCGATGGTGTCCTCACCGGCCTCGGCCAATACTTGGAACTCGTGGGAGTGGTTGCCACCGATGCTGCCGGTGTCGGCCTCAACCGCGCGGAAGGTCAGGCCTAAGCGGGTGAAGATGGCGCTGTAGGCGTCATACATGTCCTGATAGGTCTGCTCTAAGGAGGCGTGATCCATATGGAAGGAGTAGGCATCCTTCATGATGAACTCACGGCCGCGCATCACACCAAAGCGCGGACGCATCTCGTCGCGGAACTTGGTCTGAATTTGATAGAGGTTAAGGGGCAACTGACGCGGCGACTTAATCTCGTTGCGGCATAAGGCGGTGATGACTTCCTCGTGGGTCGGACCTAAGACGAACTCGTTCTCCTTGCGATCCTTGAGGCGGCACAGCTCCGGGCCGTACTTGACGTAGCGGCCGGACTCACGCCATAAATCAGCCGGTTGCACTACCGGCATGGCGATCTCAATGGCGCCTTTCTTGTTCATCTCCTCGCGCACAATGGCCTCGACCTTGTGCAGCACTCTAAGGCCGGTGGGCAACCAGTTGTAGATACCCGATGCCACCTGACGAATCAGGCCAGCACGTAACATCAGGCGGTGGCTATCGACCACGGCCTCAACTGGATTCTCTTTTAACGTGGAGAGCAGGTAACGACTTGTGCGCATGGTTAAAACCTTGTGAAAAAATGGCACCCTAAACCAGAAAACTAAACCAGAAAACAAGCGGGGTACTGCGCCGGAGCGCTTGAGCGCACCGTCTTGACCTAGGGTGCACTGCAAGCGGGCCGGGAGCACGATCCCACCGGTTAAATCGCTTTATTGTAGTGACGCGGGGGACCACAATCAACCAGTTTGCGCCGCGCCCGGCGCCGCGCAGGGCTTGTCTATGAGCTTTTGGGAGGAAGCGGGCGCGCGCCGCGCCTCACAACAGCGTATGCCGCGCCTCACGGCAGCGTATGCCGCGTCTCACGGCACCGTATGCTGCGCCTCTAGGCACCGGCTTGAGCGCCTGCTCGGGGTGGGACGCAGCGCTTAAGTGCGCACTCGCGCAGCGCTTGGGGCTCCTTGGCGCAGGGGCAGGGGATAAATTTGCGCAAGCCCATACAGATTGAGGGGTTTTGCGTTATAGTCGAAACTAAGTGAGCTTAAAATACGCGCGCGCTAGCCCCCCAGCCGCGCAAGCGAGGGTGTGATGATTTACTTAGTTTCATTTGGCATCTTTTGTGTCTTTGTGTTGTGCCTTGCCATCAGCTTGATCTGCAAGCGTGGTGGCCTCAAAAGTGAGAGCGAGGCTCATGCCTTGCTCGAGGGCATCAACTGTGCTGCCTGCGCCAACACCTCCTGCGGCTTTAACGGCAAAAAGGAGCACAAGCCTACCAAGAACTGCTTGCACGAGCCGATCGAGTTTAAAGAGATTTAGGCTCAGCTCGAGCGCGCCGCCTGATGTGGTCTGGGGCAGCGCGGACTTGGTAGGAACTGACGGGATTGGTTTTGTTGCGAGAGTTAATTATGCGTGTACCGGTAAAGTCTCAGCTCAAGAAGGTTCTTACTTCGTCCTTGGTGGGAGTGATGGCCCTGAGCGCCGTCACTTTAGTTGGTTGTGGTCCTGAGCCGACCCCAGTAGGTGGGGAAAGCGGTGATGTGGTCGCGCAGCCAACTAAGACCGTGACCAAGTTAAACGGTCAGGTCTTTGGTACTTTCTACTACATCACGGTGCCCGGCGGCTACCCCGGGGGCGAGGAGACCTTGCGCTCGGATGCTGAGTTCGTCTTTACCAAGGTCGGTAAGGCTATTTCGACCTTTGATGAGACCGCTGAGATTGCTCGTTTTAACGCGCAACAGAATACCAATGATTTCCCCATCTCCAGCTACTTAGCCACGGTTTTAGAAGAGGTACAGCGCCAGTCGCGCCGCATTGGTCAGGCGATGGATCCCACCGTGGGGCCACTGGTTAACCTCTGGGGTTTTGGTCCTAAGGGCCAAATTGAGCACTCGCCCACCGATGAGCAGGTGGCTGAGACCCGCTCCTATGTGGGCTTAGACAAATTCTCGCTGCGCCGGGCGGGCGGTACGGCCTTCTTAGTTAAGTCCGACCCGCGCGTCGAGCTTGATTTATCGACGGTCGGTGAGGGCTTAGCCGCCGATGAGCTCGCGGCCTTAATGGATCAAAAGGGCGTGGCAAATTACATGATCGCCATCGCCGGCGCCATTCGCTCTAAGGGCGCTAACCCTGAAGGCAAGCTCTGGCGCGTCGGCATCGAAGATCCTTTAAGCCATGGCCAAAAGGTCTTTGCCGCAGTATGCCCGCAGGGCATGGCCATTTCGACGGCCGGTTCGTACCGCAACTTCTTTGTCGACGATAAGACCAACTCGTTCTACAGCCATGTGATTGACCCTGAGACCGGCCGTCCGATTGCCCACCGCACAGTGT
>DXIF01000195.1 GCA_019113025.1 Candidatus Anaerobiospirillum stercoravium
GTTATGGGTAAGTCATTAGTAATTGTCGAGTCCCCGTCTAAAGCCAAGATTATCAATGGCTATTTGGGGGATGACTACATCGTCAAGGCTAGTGTTGGCCACATCCGTGACCTGCCTGTCGGTGCCACCAAAACGGGCACGCGCGCCAAGGCTGAGTCCACGGGCGGCAAACGCACCAAGCAGACCGAAGAGCAAAAGCAAAATGCCCTCTTTGCGAAGATGGGCATCGATCCACTCAACGGCTGGAAGGCGAACTACGAGATTATGCCGGATAAGACCGGCGTGGTCAGTGAGTTAAAGAAGCTGGCGCGCGAAGCCGACACCATTTACCTCGCCACCGACTTGGACCGCGAGGGTGAGGCCATTGCGTGGCACTTAAAGGAAATCCTCTCGACCAAGGGCAATGAGGGCAAGCATTTCTGGCGCGTTAAGTACCCAGAAATCACCAAGGCCGCGATTAAAAAGGCCTTTGATCACCCTGAGCAGATCAATATGGATCTGGTCAACGCCCAACAAACCCGCCGCTTCCTAGATCGCGTGGTGGGCTATATGGTCTCGCCTCTTTTGTGGGAGAAGGTCGGGCGCGGTCTGTCCGCCGGGCGTGTCCAGTCGGTCGCCGTCGAGCTCATCGTCGATCGCGAGCGTGAGATCAAGGCCTTTGTGCCCCAAGAGTATTGGACCATTGCGACCAATAACTTCACCCCCAAGCAGGAAGTGCTGGGGCTGACCTTGGCCACCAAGGGTAAGTCCAAAGTCGTGATCAACAATGCCCTCGAGGCTAACGCTATCGTCACCGAGCTTAAGCACAATGAGTTTGTGGTACAAAAGATCGAGTCTAAGGAAGGCACAGCTCATGCGCCGCCGCCTTTTACCACTTCGACCTTGCAGCAAAGCGCCAACCAGCGCTTAGGCTTCTCGGTTAAGCGCACCATGGTGGTCGCCCAGCGCCTCTATGAGAGCGGCCTTATCACCTATATGCGTACTGATAGCGTCAATCTGTCGCAAGAGGCGATTGATGCGGCTCGCAAGATCATCGCAGAAAAGTGCGGCGCGCAGTACTTACCGGAGAAGCCGAACTTCTACCAGAGCAAGGAGTCAGCCCAAGAGGCGCACGAGGCGATTCGCCCTTCGCACCCGGAGCTGACCGCGCTGCCTGCGAACATCGACAACGATGGTCGGCGCCTCTATCAGCTCATCTTTGAGCGTTACCTGGCGTGCCAGATGGCCAATCAGCGCTATGTCACGCGCTCGATTGTGGTCAGCTGCGGTCCGTACAATCTGCGTGCGTCCGGGCGCACCGAGCTCTTTGATGGCTTCCGCCGCCTCTGGGGTACCAAGAGCGAGGACACCATCTTACCTGAGGTCAAGGAAGGCGATGTCCTGCCTTTAAAGGAGGTGCTGCCAAGCCGCCACTTCACTCAGCCGCCGGCCCGCTTCTCGGAAGCGTCCTTGGTTAAGGAGCTGGAAAAGGATGGTATCGGCCGCCCTTCGACCTATGCTTCGATCATCGCCACGATCCAAGATCGCGGCTACGTCAAATTAGAAAGCAATCGCTTCTTTGCCACCAAGATGGGCGAGATTGTGACCGACCGTCTGCGGCACAGCTTTGCCAATCTCATGGACTACCACTTCACCGCGTCGATGGAGGAGTCCTTAGATGACATTGCCGCGGGCAAGCTCAATTGGCTCAAGCAGCTTGATGCTTTCTACGCCGATTTCTCGGCCCACTTAGAGCGCGCCAAGCTGCCGTACGAAGAAGGCGGCATGCCGCTCAATCGCTCCATCGAGATCGACCTGACCTGCCCACTGTGCCATAAATACCATATGGCGGTGCACTCAGGTCGTACCGGCAACTTCTTAAGCTGCATGGGCTACTCCGATCCTAACGTCAAGGCGAAGGAGCGCTGCAAGTGCACTATCAACTTGGTGGCCATCGATGACATGCCTAAGGGCGTGGAAATGGACGAGGCCGCCGAGACCAAGGTGCTCTTGGAGTCCAAGCGCTGCCCTAAGTGCGGGGCCAAGATGGACGCCTTCCTCATCGACAAGCAGCAGAAGCTCTATCTGTGCTCCAATGCCCCGATGTGTGATGGCTACATCCGCGAGCAAGGCGACTTCAGCGATAACCCGGCCTGGGGCCCGGTCATCAAGTGCGATAAGTGCGGCCACGACATGGTGCTGCGTGAGGGCCGTTTCGGCAAGTATATGCAGTGCACCAACGAAGAGTGCAAGAACACGCGCAAGATCTTAAAGAACGGTGAGGTCGCCCCACCGCGGGAGGACGCGGTCGACCTGCCTGAGCTAGCGTGTGCTAAGAACCCGGATTCGCACTACGTGCTGCGCGATGGCGCCTCAGGCTTATTCTTAGCAGCGCACAACTTCCCTAAGGTACGTGAGACCCGCCCGGTCTTGGTCACCGAGTTAAAGCGCTTCCGCGACCGCATCTCGCCTAAGTTCTACTACTTAGCCGATGGCCCAGAACAGGATCCGGACGGCAATTGGGCCGAGGTACGCTTTAGCCGCAAGACTAAGGAGCAGTACTTGGCCTCGACCACCCCTGAGGGCAAGGCTACCTCCTGGGCTGCCTTCTATGATGCGGAATCGGGGCAGTGGCAGCAGTCTGAGCGCCCTAAGAGCGCCGTGCGCGCACGCTCAGTTGGCGCCAAGGCCAAGCAGTAGCAGCGCAAGCAGTAGCAGCTTAAGAAGCGGCTGTTCAAGAAGCTGCAGCGCATGAAGCTGCAGCTTACAAGGCTACAGCTTAAGACGCTGCATCCTACTTGAGCTGTGAGTGGTAATGGCTCAGCCCTATGGGGGTAGCCTGCGAGCACAAGCCCTGAACCGCAAGGTTTGGGGCTTGCCCATGTTTACGGCGCGCGGCGGGAGCGCCCCAAGAACCGCGGGGGATCCGGGGTGTGCCGCGTCGTTTGGTCATTGCAAGGAGGAATGCGTCGGTGACGGAACCTAATTTGCGCACCATTTTTTACGCCTTGCCGTTGCCCCTGAGCAATCCTGGCATCAATGCGCGCCTTGCGGGCATGGCCCTGATGAGCATTGGGGATGGTGTAAGTTTGGACGCACCCAACTTCAAGCGCCTCTTGACCTGTAGCCTTGCCCCGCATGTGGCGCTGTCCCCGGCCTATCTCTTGCGCCAAGGGATCGATCCTAACAATCTGCGCCATGGCCTCACGGCCCTTAACTTCATGCAGCAGCTTGAGGAGATGCTTAAGCCGCGTGGCTCCAGCGATGTCTTGGTGTCCTTTGCCCTGCGCCATCTGACCAGCTATAACGCCATGGCGTTGCAAAACTTCTTTGCCCCCACGCTCTTGGAGCGCTTTGGGACGGTGGTTGATCTCAAGGTCGCGCTTGATACCTGTTTTTACTTTGGTCAGACCCAAGTTAAATCCCGTAAGAGCTTGCCTGAGGCGGTGCGAGCGCTGGGCTATACTGGGTCCGTTGCGCACAAGCTCGAACGCTTGGATGCCATGTTCTTTTTGTACCAGTACTTAAACCGGCATGACCCCAAGATCATGGCCTTTTTGCACCACACCAAGCGTCAGCGTATGGACTTGGTGGCCAAGACACTGCGCAGTGAGCAGCCTTATTTAGTCTATATCGATGATAAAGGCGCGCTGCAGCTCATCCGCTTACTTGCGCAAAGCGCCGATGGCCGCGTGGTCAAGGTCATCGCCAGCGATGGGGCGCACGATGCGCTGCACTGCCTGAATTTGGATTTAGCCCCCTTGGTGGCGCCATGCGGCATCTTGACCGCCAAGCGCCAAGCGGCGCTCAAATTTGACTTGGAGGCGCTCAAGGCGCGCTTGAGTCAGCTTGAGGTGAGTGCGCTAAGTCCACAGGCAGAGCACAGTTCGCCCAGCAGCGCGCCGCTTGAGCACTTTACCCCCGCGCAGCTACCCTTTTACGATGCTTTTACTCAGAGCTTAACTGAGGCCGAGCAAGCCATTTTTGCGCGCTTGTCACGCCATGACTTGCGCACTGAGACTAACTTGGCGGCGCTGTGCAACCCCGAGCGCAAGCTGGGGCAGATGACCATGTGTTATCTCAATGAGAACTTTCCTCAGGCCTTGATGGCCGGGGAGCGCGCCCAGTACGAGCGCTATTGCCGCCGTCTGGCCCAAAGCCGGGCTGACAGCGTGCTCCAAGAGCTGCAGCACTTAGCGCAAATGTTGCCGGAGGACGACGCGCAGCAGGGGGATTTATTGCGGCGCATCGCCGGCTACTTTTAGGCAAGCTATTGGGCAAGTTATTGGCAAGTTATTTGGCAAGGCCGATGGACTTGCGCTCAAAGTCGGTATTGACGCCGTGGAAGAGGTTGACCTTATTCTTGCCATCCTTCATGCCCTGATGGAAGGTCGCAATTTGCTCGGCGGTATAGTGATTAGCGCGGCTGCGCATTCGAGTCAGGTCTGGATGCTTGTAGTTGCAGAAGTCCTCTAACAGCATCTGCTCCTCAGCGCTTAAGGCAAAGTCCATGACCTTTTCGTCGACCGCGACCAGCCAGCCGTGCAGATAGGACTTAACCTGCTGGCGGATGTGGCGCTGGTGGGCCGTCTTGATGCTCGGTACATTGTCCCAGACCGCCTTTAAGGTGACGTTGGCCAGGCGCATGCTCGGGAAGTCGTTGTAGATTTTCTCTAAGAGCTCGGCCTTAACCTTCTCTAAAAACTCCTTCTTGGCAACCGCCGCTTGGCGCGCGATCACGGTAAAGGCGTAGGTGGCGCCCTCAACGCGGGCCAGATCCCCTAAGAAGGTGACCGACTTGATCGCATTGTTGGTGAAGTTAAAGAAATTGGTGATACCAAAGGCGCGCGCAATCATATTACCCAAGCGCGTGTAGAGCTGGCGGTCACGCAAAATGGTCGGAATGGCTTCCGTCTTCTCACCCATCGAGTTAAAGGAGATATCACGCTGGGTCACCTTATGCTCGGCCATGAGCTTTTGGGCGCGCGCCAGGGCAATCGCCGCCTCGTTCGGGTTGGAGCTTTCGGCCATCGCTAGCAACTTGGCGATCTTATCTAAAATGCGGTCTTGGTCTTCGTTTTGGGGCATCGGGGCATACCACTTGGTACTAAGGCACTTTCGTGCGTTAGGAGAGAGCAGGGAACGGGTAACGGCACACAGGGCGCTCTTGGTTAGAGCGCGCAGCGATTAAAGACCGACCAAGGCTTTACCTTGCGGTCAGGCCTTGGTCGGTGGATCTAGGCGGCACGCTCAACCGTGCCGCTTAGGGGCATAAGCCTTAGGCGCTTGGCCTTTGAGCTCTTAGCCTTTGAATTGGTTTTGCTCGCGATCGTACTTGTAACCGAGATCCTTGAGGCGGCGCTCTAAGATCGCTTGATCGATCTCATGCGTAGCGCACAGATCTTCCAGACTGCTGTAGTGGTCGCGCAGCTTTAAGTTCACTGCCGACAGGAGGATGTAAGGATCCATGGTCTCATAGCGCGCGAAAATATTCATGACACAAAAACTCCGACTAAGCCTAGATCGCGGCCGCGGCGCCGCAGGGTGGGCGCCTGAGCCTAACTCAAGTCACTATGTTCTAAGCTTAGCGCAAATTGTGCCGTCTGACGCGCGCCCGGAAGAAATTAGCGCTAAGGTCGGGTGCTCCCGGGTCAGGCGCGCAGGCGCTGCGCTTGCACCGCGCGAGGCGCTGGAAGCTGGGCGCGGGGCGGGGGCGCTTAGTGCACCTTGACCTCAAGGGCGGCACGCATGGCCTTAGCCTTGGCGATGGCGTCAGCCACATCGTGCGAGCGCGCTAACATCACGCCCATGCGGCGCTCGCCGTGCACCTCGGGCTTGCCAAAGATGCGCAGGGCGCTGTGGGCGCCGCCTACGGCTAAGGCCCCGCCGATATTGTCATAGGTGATGGCGGTGCCATCGCCCTCAACTAAGAGCGCGGCGCTGGCGCTAGGACCCATAAAGGTAATGGCGCCAATCGGCAGACCTAATAAGGCGCGTACGTGCAGGGCAAACTCGCTTTGGTCTTGGGAAATCATGGTGACCATGCCGGTGTCATGCGGCCGGGGCGAAAGCTCAGAGAAGATGACGCGCTGGCCTTCAGGGGCCTGAGGGCAAATAAAGAGCTCAACGCCAAAGATGCCATGGCCGCCTAAGGCGGTCACCACGGTCTTAGCGATGTGCTCGGCCGCCTGCTGGAGCTCAGCTGGGAGCTCCTTGCCTTGCCATGACTCATGGTAGTCGCCATTGACCTGATGGTGGAAGATCGGACGGCAGAAATGGATGCCGTCGCAGGCGCTCACGGTTAATAAGGTGATCTCTTCTTCAAAGCGCACCATGCCCTCAACAATGACCTCGGCCTCACCGCCCCGGCCTTCGGTGCAGGCCTTAGTCCAAGCTGCGGCGATCTCATCGGCGCTCTTAATGGTGCTTTGGCCCTTGCCCGAGGAGCTCATGACTGGCTTCATGATGCACGGGTAGCCCACCTGATCGATCTTTTGCTGCACTTGCGCTAAGGACGAGGCAAAGAAGTAAGGCGAGGTCGGCAGGCCTAATTCTTCGGCGGCCAAGGTACGAATCTGCTTGCGATTCATGGTGGTAAAGGCGGCCTTAGCCGTGGGCACTACCTTTAAGCCTTCCTTTTGCTCCAGCTCCATCAAGAGCTCTGTGGCAATGGCCTCAATCTCAGGGATGACCACATCGGGCTTAAATTGCTCGATGACCGCGCGCAAGGCAGCGGGATCCTTCATATTGAAGACCGCTTTCTCTTGCGCCACTTGCATTGCCGGGGCGTTATCGTAGCGATCGCAGGCGACCACATGTACGCCCAAACGCACTAACTCAATGGCCAGTTCTTTGCCCAATTCACCGGAGCCTAAGAGCAAAGCCGTGGTGGAACGTTGGGTGGAAGTTTCAAGCTTAAACGACATGTCTAGTCCTTGGGCGACGCCCGCAAATGGTGGCATGTAGATGAGGTCGCACTCACTAATTGTGCTGCCTCAAAAGGTGGGGCAATTATACCCCAGCCATGAGCTGCGCCCCAGACTTTAAGCGCGCAAATGTCGCAGTGGGTGGCACAGTACGTTTGTGCTGGGCAGCCTCTGCACATGGGACTAGGCCGCGCTTGCTGCATCTGCCGTATACCACCCGCTGCGTCTGCCGTACCACACCGCTGCGCGCTGACTATTTTGTGTTGGTGGGGTGGGCACTTTGCTATGATGGTGCGTAGCGGCATGCCTTTTGTTTGCGCCAAGGTGAGCTGCCTTGGCCGCGGTGGCACAGTTGGTCACGGTACGTGACGCGCTGAGCGCGGTACGTGGCGCGGGGCCGCGGCATATTGGGCTCAGGCCTGAATTTTCTGAGTGGTTGGAGGAATCATCATGTTGAAGATCTTGGCCGATCAAGCAATTCCTAATGCACAAGAACTGTTCTCACCCTTTGGCGAGGTCGTACTCAAGTATGGTCGTGACATCCAACCTAGCGACTTGCAAGGCGTCGATGCCTTGATTGTGCGCTCGGTGACTAAGGTCAACGACGAGCTCCTGACCCAAGCGGATCGGCTGCAATTTGTCGGCACCGCGACCGCGGGCGTCGACCATATCGACATTCCGGCCTTAGATCGCCGCAATATCAAGTTTGCCGCGGCCCATGGCTGCAATGCGCGCTCGGTTGCGGACTACGTGTTATGCGTCTTGATGGTATTAGCGCAGCGCTATGGCCTTGATTTAGCGCAGATGTCAATCGGCATTGTGGGCATGGGCCACGTGGGTACCCGCGTCTATCGCCGCGCGCAAGCCTTGGGCATGAAGGTGGTGTGTTCGGATCCCATTCGCACGCACGAGCTTAAGACCTTGCTCGACTCGATGCAGGATAAGGCCCATCCGGCCTTTGGCGGCAACGATGTGAAGCTGGCGGCAGTGCGCATTCTCTCCGAGGGCGACACCCGTCTGTGCGATATCGACCTAGCCGATCCGGCCTTGTATGACCACAGCCTAGAAGAGGCCTTGGCCTGCGATATCGTGACCTTGCACGTGCCGCTCACCGAACGCAGCCCGAGCAATATTCACCCGACCTATCATATGATTGGTCAAGCGCAGCTGGAATCGCTGCGCGATGGTCAAATCCTGATCAACACCGCCCGCGGGTCGGTGGTCGACAACCAAGCTCTGTACAACTTGCTCAGCGCGCGCCCGGGCTGCATCCACGCTTGGCTCGACGTGTTCGAAGGCGAGCCGGAGCTCATCGTCCCAGATTTAGTTCAGTACTTAGAGGGCTGCACCGCTCACATCGCAGGCTATGCCTATGAGGCCAAAAATCGCGGTGGCGAAATGGTGGCTAAGGCCATGATTCAAGCCTTAGGCTTGCCCAATAAGCTACAAGTGGAGCGCGCCGAGAGCGATATCGCGCGTATTGAGTTAAGCCCGAGTGCTCAGGTCAACAACGATCTGTTAAGCCGCCTCATCTTTAGCATCTACGATGTGCGTCGCGATGACAGCCTGTTTCGCACCAAGTGCTACGACGGCCCATCGTTTGACCAGCTGCGCAAAAACTACCAAGAGCGCCACGAGTTCGATATGGTCAAGATCAAGACCGCCACGCAAGACCAATTCCGCCTGCTCTATCGCTTAGGCTTCAATATCCAAGCCTAAAGGCAATCCCAGCCTACAGGCAACTCCAGCCTCAGTGTTTTAGGGCAATCCCCGCCCCGAACACGCTTGGGTCGACTGTTTCCGTCAGCGCAAGTTGACCTTGGTCTATCCAGAAGAGCAAGCTGAGGACAGCGTTTTAGGCGCACCCAACTAAGGCCAGCCCAATTAAGTCCAATCTAACCCCCAAACAACAAACAGGCGCCTTGAGGGCGCCCTTTGTTTTTTAAGAGCGAGGCTGCGCTTGAGCGGGGCCGCGTCTTATGAGTTGCATCTCATGAGATGAGTTTCATCTGACCAATCGTAACGGTTCACTTCCTGCTGGGCTTGTTATGCTTCTGGTAGCGCAAACAGATCATCGTAGCTACACTCAAGCTGAGCTAAGGTGGCCTTGATCTCCTGCTGGAAGAAATGATTTTGCGCGCCGATGATCAAGAGTGCGGCATGCTGCTGGGGCAGCGCACTCTTGGCATAGTGCACCTTATGGTGCTTGCCGTTAGGCAGCAAGAAGTAGTAGCCCTCTTGCTCGGGACTTGAATTGACCAAGATAAGGCGCGGCGCCGTTGAAATCCGAGTGTCGCTAGCGGCGGGCTCGGCCAAGAGCTGCGCTTTAACCTTCGGGCTTAAGTTATCTAACAGCTGGAAGGTGGCAAAGCCGGTGCCGTAGATGATGATGGGACCATCAGCTGCTAAGGCCTGCTTGACCTTGTGCTCTAATTCTTGCAATGCCGACAGCGGCAGTGCAGTGGTGAGATTGAGGAGCGGGCGCAAGCGCTCTTGCTCGGCGTTAAAGGCGGCATCGTGGAAGGATTGAGTCGACGGCTGAGCGCTGGTTTGATTCAGCGTTGCCGCTGCGCCGCGCTGGGGCTTGTGTAAGATGGCGCAGCCGTAGCTGTTCTCGGGACGCTTAAAGTAATCCACCAGCTGCAAACCATAGGCATGGGCGATATAGGCAAAGGCATTGCGCCCTAAGCGGCTGCATTGCAGGGCGTGCATCGAGTTGGGTTCAACGCAGGTTAAGAGCATGGTGCCGCCGGGCTTTAGGCATTCAACCAAGCCTTGGATAAAATCGGGCAGGGGTGGCACCATGTTGATGGTGTCCTTACACGCGATTAGATCAAAGTATTCAGGGTAGCGCTGGGCGGTCGCGCGGCCAAAAAACTCAGTTAAGGCCGTGATCCCAAGCTCAGGGGGAATGTTATCCACTTGGGCCGATGGGTCGATCAAGGTTAAGTTACGGTAGCCTAGCTGCGCCAGCACTTGCAGCAGATAGCCGTCGTAGCCGCCGACTTCGATGATCGCGGCATCGTGGGTCAAACCTTGCTGCGCGATCAGTCTCTTCACGGTGTCGATATAGGTTTGGTAGTTAGAGGCGCCCACTCCGGTGCTGGCCTTAACAAATTTGTAATTGTCGTAGAGTAAGTCACGACTTTCGTTACTCAATCCGCGCAGATTAAATACCAGACCACATTCCTCGCACAGCGCCGGAGTAAAGGTGATGATCGCGTTTTGATTGAGTTCGTTTGGTGCCAACGGCGTCGCTTGAATCATTTCGCGACGTGGTGGCAGTGACGTAAAGTGCTTACTGCCACACAGCGGGCAGCACTCATAGTCTTGGTAGGTAATGGCAACAAGTGGCTTAGATGCATCTGTGATTGAGGTCATTTCACTTTTACTCACGAAACTTGGGCAAGCTGGTGCTTGCTCGTGCCAAGCGTTGGGAACAGGGCTAGGGGCTTCAGCGCTGACTGCCGTGGGCGTTAACTCAAAGGAAGCTAAATAGCGGCGGCTGATGCGCTGGGCTTCAGCTAATTGAGGATGTTCAACTAAGACCATGCCACGCGCGACCGCGCCGCCATCGCTCATCGGGCCGACCTGGGCGCCGACAGTCAGCTGGTTGCGCTCTAAGACCACACCGCGGCGTTCGTCGGCGCTGAGCACCGGGTGAATAGCGCTGATGGTGCCCTCGTGCGCAAAGCTCAAAAAGCGCAGCGTGGCACAGGTTGACGGGCGGGGCAAGCTTTCAGGTGGGGCGATGGACTCAAGCGGCTCATGGTTGAGGAGATGGCGCACAAAGAGCGCAACGGGGTCAATGCCATAGCGCTGCTCGAGCAAATAGAGCAAATTTCCTCCCAGACGCGGTGCGGTATCGATGAGATAAGCGACGCCGTGGGCATCAACAATGGTATCGATGTTGAAGAAGCTGTTGTGGCAATCAGGGCCAAGCGTGGCAATGAGTTGGGTGATGACAGGCTTAATATGCGCAAATGCCGCGCTAAAATCGCCCACGAAGTAGGCGACTTCTTGGCGATAGGGCAGGGGACTGAGCTCCTTTTGGAACAGCCCCAGCATATGGATAGAGCCGTTGGCGTCGACAAAGAAGTTGACCGAGTATTCGGTGCCCGCAATCATTTGCTCCAGCAAGAGCTCCCCTGAGGCAAATGCCCCGGGCACCTGGTAGGCGGCAAGCTCGGCCTCAGTGCGGCAGACGCGTACGCCGCGCGAGCCACAGCCTTCAGCCGGCTTAACAATGAGCGGTAAGCCTAAAGCGCGGACCGCTTGCTCTTGTTCTGCTGGGCTTAGGCCTAAGTGCTTGCTGTCAGAGCGCGCAGGTAGCACCAAATAGCGCGGCGCCGGGAGCCCCGCCTGCGTCAAGAGCTGGTGAAACTTATGTTTGTCGGTGCAGTGGTCGATTGCGCTGAGCTTAGGCCCAGTAAAATGGTATCGGCTGTTCACTTGCCCTAAGTACATCAAGGAGCGTCCCACAGGCAGCGCGAGCGTGTGCGTGACCTGATGGGCAGCAATGGCGGCGTCGACGGTGCTAAGGTCGGAGAAGTCTTGGCTTAAGACCGTGAGCTTTTGAGCTAAGGGTGAGGCAAGAAGCTCGGGGCTTAGTTGGGGGCTGTGATCCATTACGACCAAGCTAACCCCAAGGCGCAGCAAGGTCTCAATGAAGGGCTCCGAGCCTAAACCGGCTCCTAAGACTAAGACGACCGTTTCAGGCGGTGGACACGCAGATGCGGATGATGATGCGGATGAGGTAACGGTCTGGGCGTTACTGCGCTCAGGGGTGGGCTGGGGTTGTTGCGCTGACAAATCTAACAACATGAGATAGGCTACCACTGACAAGTTGCAGCCACGCCGAGCATCATCGCATCACAGAAAAGCGTTGTAAATGGCGTTTTCTGCGCGGGGAGACGCAGCACAGCGGCCGCAGTACTGCAACAGTTAAATTAGTAGCCAGTATGACAGCTAATATGTAGAGTAAAAAGTTTTTCTTTTTCATGGGCTCCGTAAATTTGCATAGTGCAATTTGATTTTGTATGTATCTTGCGCCAACACAAAATTTCAAAACTACACTATTTTAATATTTCCACCTCCACAACATGCGCTTAAGCCGCTAAATGTCAGTGA
>DXIF01000196.1 GCA_019113025.1 Candidatus Anaerobiospirillum stercoravium
TTGGCGCCGCCACGGCAGGCGCCGAATCGGCCGGAGCCGCCCATGAAGAAGATGATGAAGATAAAGCAGCGCCCGAGCAAGAGCGCATGGCCCGCGCAGTTAGACCACTGAGAGCAAGAAGAATACGCGCCATGGTGGCCTCCTAACACATGAGTAGCTGCACTGGTTAGCGCCTGCCGCGGGAGCTTTTGCGCCGCGCCCGGCAAACGCACACAATCCGTAACTTCCGTAAGAGCGACGCTCCCTAGGGGCGTGCCCGTGCCCACTTGCTCTGAGCAATTTCAGCTTAAGCCAAGTCAGCTCCTTCAGAGCTAAAGCGTGAGCGCATGATTACAGAAGCCTATCAGAGCCATTATAAGCATTAGCACGCGCGCTGGCAGCATTTGAGGCGAAATTCGCAGCCTGTCTCAAGCTCCCTACGCCGCGCTTGGTCAATTGTGTGCACCTCATCCCAAAACCTGTCCGCGCTCACGACCATATCGTGGTGCTCAAAGCTACAGCGCAGCGTGGGATTGGGCCGTGGAATTGGGGTAGGCCTAGCCGCAACGCCGCGCCACAATTTCACCGTACCGCAATATTTCCCCAACCTACCCTCAAGCCCATCTTAAGCCGCGGCGGGTAGTCGTAGCCTCGCAGGCCTCTAAGCCCGCAAGAATGGAGCGCGGCAAAGCGCGCTCCGGGGCACTGACTTGCGCGCCGTGCCACGTGAACCATCGGCTCATCAGCCCACGCAGCGAGGCGCCCGGCGCCTAACGCACCTCAGGGCACGGACTCCCCGCAGCCAGCTTGGTGCCACTCTGCCGCCATTATGGCATCGCTCCGGGCGCAAATCCATTAAGTGACATTGTGTCGTGGTGAGAGGAATATTGGGTCAGATGCAGTTTTTTGAGAGTTGGTTTATAATAATTTGACCGTACGTCAATTTCAAGACGGTTAAAAGACAGTATTGAGGTCATTGGGACTGAACCCTAGAGCGGCATAAAGCCCCCCAGCTCCGCCTGTGCCCCCGAGCCACGGGACGCTGGGACTCAGACGCGCGGCCGCGCCCAGTGCGTCCTAGCGCACCATGCTTATGGCGCAAACCCTATCTGCGCTGTGCGCCTGGGCAGAGAGCTTCAATGCTCTCACCTGCTCCAGCGCCCGCCCCGTCCTCACGCCCAGCACAGCAGCCGGAGCTGACCGCGTGCGGGCCCCTACTCCTGGCCTTGCCCCACTCCAGCCTGCGGCGCAGATACCGAGCGTGCGACGCACGGATTGCGGGGCTTAACCGCAACAGCAAGACGCCACTCTGCCCCGTAAGCGTTCGTCGCAACGAGCCCTTTTCTGGGCGCAAGCTCAGCGGCAGCGTGGACGAGGGCTTGCCCCACGAAGCGCAAGGGCGTCTTGTCATGGCGGCGGCACTGACTGATGGAGCTATGCTCTGGGCTTAAGACGCAGCTGAGCCCCTACCCTAGCGCTCAGCGTGCCTTGCCCCAAAGACGGCCTTATCTGAGGCGCTAGCACGCCCGAGCGCTCCGCCGACCAGGTGCACCCCAGCACGAAGGCGCGGCGCAGCGCAGCTACCCACCCTTTTCTCTTGTTGACCGGTACTTTTATCATATTTTGACCGTACGTCAATATTCTTGAAGTAATCTTGCCGCTTTAGAGCAAGGCGCAGTCGCTCCAGTCATGCGACAACCATTACCGTGCTTAGTGTCATTGGTACCATTAGCACCAATAGTGGGAGCGGTCGTAACGCAGCCAACCTTTGTGCTATCCCCGGTTTCCAGGCCAAGCTGCGCTGTGAGTTAGGCAGGACTGACCGTCAGTGCCCTGTGGCCCGGCGCGGCTAGGATAGGCTAGGCTAGGCTTGGTTAGGCTAGCCTTGGGGCAACAAAAAGGCCGCGCCGTCGTCAGACGATGCGACCTTGGTGCTGTTATCTTGTGGCGCGCTTGCGTCGGCGTACTCGGACGCACGCGGGCGCGCGCAGCGGCCGAGCCCGTTGCGCTACAGCGCTTAGCGCTGCGGCTGGTGCGTGTCCTGGTGCTTGGCCACAAAGGCCGGGTCGGCCATTAGGCCTTGCGCCATCTTGAGGGCTGAGCCGAAGTCAGGGGCGAAGGCGGCTTCCTTGTCGCTGGCGATCCCCGCCTTGTCTAAGATGGCACGCGGCTGCTTGCGCAGACCGGCAAAGATGATAAAGGTCTTGTGCTCATGGCAGGTCTCGATGATGCTCTCAATCGAGGCCTCGCCTGAGGCATCAAGATACGGCATGTAGCGCATGCGCAAAATCAGAATGCGCGGCATCACGATCTGGTTCTTGAGACGATCGCTAAGCTCTGAGGCCACCCCAAAGAACAATGGGCCGTTGATTTGGAACGCCGCCACGCCCTCTGGGACTACAAAGTCCTTAGGGGCATAGATGGGCTTGCCACTACCGTCGCTCGTGCCATTGGTACTGCCGGTGGCTGCTTGGTTGATCCACTCGCCATCGGTAGCGTCGTACTCGGTTAACCGCATCTCCGGCTGAATCTCGACCGACTTGCTCATGTGGCGCATAAAGAGCAGCGAGGCAAAGGTGACGCCCACGCCAATGGCCACAGTCAGGTCAACTAAAACCGTCAGAGCAAAGGTCAAGAACAGAATGGTGCGGTCCGATGGGGAGATCTTGGCAATCTGGATGAAGTGCTTAACGTCACTCATGCCCCAGGCCACCAAGAACAGCACCGCAGCTAAGCCTGCCATCGGGATATAGGCCAAGATATCCATGATGGTGTAAAGGAACACCAATAAGCACAGGGCATGGAAGATACCCGACATAGGGGTAGTGCCACCGGACTTGATGTTGGTTGCGGTACGGGCAATGGCGCCGGTGGCCGGTAAACCACCAAAGAAGCCCGAGGCAATGTTGGCCACGCCTTGGCCCACCAGCTCTTGGTTTAAGGAGTGACGCTGGCCGGTCATGGCATCGGCCACTACCGCCGATAATAAAGCCTCAATACCGGCTAAGAAGGCAATGGTAAAGGCCGAGGGAATCAGCTCACGCACTTCCTCTAAAGTCAGCTCCGGTAAGGTTGGAGCCGGTAAACCGGTCGGCAGATTAGGGAAGCGGCTGCCAATGGTCTCAACTGGTAAGTGGGCCAAGTAGGCAATGAGGGAAACCACCACAATAGCCACTAAGTAGGCTGGGATCTTAGGGCTGATCTTCTTGCACACGATAATGAGGAAGAGCGCCACCAGACCAATGCCTAGGGCATAAACTGAGGTCTCGTTGAGGTGGGTCAAATACACCATCCACTTCTCAAGAAAAGGCGCGGGCGCCTCCGTGGTCAAGCCTAAGAAGTCCTTGACTTGAGTTGAGGCAATGGTGACCGCAATACCCGTGGTAAAGCCCGTGATCACTGGATACGGGATGTAGCGAATCAGCTTGCCTAGGCGCGCATAGCCTGCGATTACCAAGATGATGCCCGCCATCACCGAGGCCACAATCAGGCCATCTAAGCCATAGCGGCTGATGACGTCAAAGATGACCACCACGAAGGCGCCGGTGGGGCCACCAATTTGAACGCGCGAGCCGCCTAAGGCCGAGATAAAGAAACCGGCGACCACCGCCGTGACTAAGCCCTTATCCGGCGAGGCGCCTGCGGCCACCGCCATAGCCATGGCTAGCGGCAACGCGACAATGGCCACGGTTAAACCGGCCATTAAGTCCGAGCGCAGGGTCTTAAAGGTGTAGCCTTCCTTAAAGCAAGTGATAAGCGCAGGCACCAAGCGATTTTGCGCCGCTTGGGCCGCGGCCAGAGCATCATTGGGCTCTGGGGAGTGAGAAGAGTTTGGTTGGGCTGACATAGCTCAAGGCTCTAAAAGCACAGTGAAAAGCGAGAATTAACCCGACTACCTAGCCCCGGCAACTCTGACTCCCGGCAGCCGCACTTGCGGCAAGAAAGCGCAAGCCAAGAGGTCGTGCTGACAACCTCGGTATAAATCAGGAGCAACAAAGCACAAATAAGCTGGGGTTTAGCGGCAGTCACGGGCGCTCATTATAGATATGAGCCCCAAGCCACGCAAGCAAATCCCGCGTTAAAGCCCGAATTTAAGCCGAACCAGTGTCTTAGCACCTAAACGATTGTGAGCGCCCGCCCCTGAAGCGTGCTGCCGCCCCTAATGACCTCATGCTATAATCCCGCCCGGTATAATGAGGTTAAGGGGGTTGTGACTTCTTAGCCATGGCCCCCTTTTTGCCCCAGCGCCCGGCCTTGTGCCGGGTGTGGTACCACCTCATAGAACGCACTGCTACTATCGACCTCCTCCCGCTTTACCCTCCGCTTCCACCCCCTGACGCTCTCCCCGCCCTTACCTCCGCTCTGTGCTGCCTATGTATGGTTTCGGGTGAGCCGCTTGAACTCAATGCGCCCCAACAACAAAGCCCACCCCCAAGGCCGCTCAATTAAACCTCAGGTGTGGGCTCAGTAGTCAGTCAGTTAGCAGCGCGCAGGCGCAATAGACGTCCTGCTTGGTCTGTTTGGTGCGCTTAGACCGCTAAGACGGACTTCATGTGCTCATTGAAGCCGTGGAAGACGTCGACCATCTCCGGGGCACTGTGGTCAAAGAACAGTGGCTTGCCCTGATCTAAGGCGGCAATGGCGCGCATATCGTCTGCGTCGAGGTCAAACTCTAAGCTCTGTAAGTTCTCGAGCATACGCTCCTTGTGAACGCTCTTAACTAAAGCGACAACCTGATTTTGGGTTAAATAGCGCAGGATGACTTGCGCGACCGTCTTGCCGTGCTTGTGGGCGATTGCGCTTAACACTGGGTCGTGCAAGATGTTGTTACGCAGCTCAGCTAACGGGGCCCAGGCCTGAACTTGCACCTTGTTTTGGCGCATGTACTCACGGGCCAGGGGCTGCTGGAAATAAGGGTGCAGCTCAACTTGGTTGACCATAGGAGCTGGGGCATCACCAAACTTGACCAAGTCTAATAAGAAGCGAGGGAAGAAGTTCGAGACGCCAATTGACTTGAGAACGCCCTCGGCATAGAGCTCTTGCAAAGCCTTGAAGGCACCATAGTAATCGGCAAAGCCTTGGTGCAACAGCACCAGGTCAAGGTAGTCTAAGCCCATACGCTCCAAGCTGCGATAAACGGCCTGCTTGGTCTTATCGCGGCCAAAGTTGCAGATCCAGACCTTGGTGGTAACGAAGATGTCACTGCGCTCCAGACCTGAGCTACGTACGGCGGCACCGACTTCCTTTTCGTTCATGTAGGCTTCAGCGGTGTCGATGTGACGATAGCCGACCTCAATGGCATCGAGGACACAACGCTCGGCCTGAGCTGCCGGAATCTGATAGCAGCCAAAACCCAATAACGGCATCTTAACCCCGTTGGCTAAAACCACACAGTGGCGCTCATCGTACATATCGGCCATTTGCGTCTCCTCACTCAACCAATCCAACAAATCCGCAGTAATTCCTCCGATCACACCCCAGCAGGCCGGTCCTAAACGGTCTGCTGATGCCACCTAACGGTAGTCCTATCGGAGGTAGTACCCCAAATTGTAAAGATTTACCCGGCTACCGTCTTTGGCTAAAACTCTCTGAGACTTATCTAAAACTCTCACCTCACAGCTTACGCCAAGCCCGGTCCCACAGAGTGCCCCCGCCCCATGGCGCCTAGCTTTTCTTGCTTGGGGAGATTTCATGAACTAGCGCCTGACTTACGTCAGCGCTTGCGCAGCGGCGCAACTGCTTTTAGTAATGCTTCGCTATCAGCCCGCCCCCCATCGTGCCTCACCACAGGGACAACACCGGAGCAGATCCCCTTTACCGCTGCTTCCCTTTACCTTCGCTTGAGCGGTGCGGCCCTCTGGGCGCTGATTGCGAGGTAGGAGCTGGGGTGTTGCTGAGGCCCAGCTATTTGGGCAAGCCGGGCGCAATTATTTTGCTGCAAACGCTTGCAATGAGAGGGCAAATCCTTATAATGAGCACCGTTCCGATGACAGTGCAACACGATAACGCACTAGAACTTGCGGTGAGATGCCCGAGTGGCTGAAGGGGCCCGCCTGGAAAGCGTGTATACGGATTACCGTATCGGGGGTTCGAATCCCCCTCTCACCGCCATGAACTGTAAGTTCAACCAAAATCAGCAGCGCAAGCTGCTTTTTTTGTCTCCAAAATCGGAGCCTACCACCCCATATAGCCAGCTCCATATAGCCATTTAGGCGCAAGCTGCTAACGGCACCGCGCCCCTGCTAGTCGTTATACCTAGAACTCGGAGAATTTTGGGGCAGTGATGTGCCCAACTGCACTGTCATGACCCGCCCATGGCCAGATTTGGCCGCCTTGGTCACGTTTTCAGGCACCCAGCCCCCTTGAGTCTTGCATCAAACCGCGTCAGCCCCTACATTACGCCCCGAAGCCGCGTGCTACCACGCCACGGCAGCGCTAACCTCTGGTGGAACTAAGGCCTGAGGTGAGGCTCATGCCTCAGGTGGGGCTAAGTGCCCTTTGGCAGAATTACAACTTTCACGGCGCAGCGCTCGGCCTGCGCGCAATCCTTACGACGAGCAAATCGTTTATAGGTGCTATGAACAAGTTCTCTTCCCTTTCGACAACCGTGTTGCTGGCGCTTTTGACTTCATCTGCGGCGGCGCAGGATTATGCCAATGGCACCACCCCCCAAGAGCGCAGCGATGCCTATGTCTCCAGTGCCTCGAGCAAGGACAAGGAGGTTACGGGCACCAGCACTGACAGCGATGATGAGGTGAGTAAACTGACCCAAGAGGGCATCGATCAGCTGGCCCAAGGTGCCAACAAGCTGTTAGATGCCTCCAGCGTCAAAGCCCAAGAGTGGTCACAAGCCTTAAGCGCTGCGGCCGACGACGCCTTGCAATCAGGCGATCACGCCTTAAAGCAGGCGCAAAGCTCAGCCGGGGACGCCCTGTCCTCACTGTCTGATAAGGTTCAAGCGTTTAGCATGGCTTTAAAGGGCTCGGATGACCGCACCGCAACTACGCCCAGTGGCGTGGTCGCCCAGAGTAGCTCCCAGGCAGTAACCGCCCAGCACGGAGCGCTGCCCCTTGATAACGCCTCAGCTCAACGCCTCAACGAGCAAGATGAGCAGGTGAGTGCCCAAGGTGCGCTTGCGATGGTGCGCACCGACTATCAGCTTGACTTAAAGCAGATTAATCCTGAGCTTACCGGCACTAACCTTCCCGGGCACTTGGCGCTGTCCTTTGAGCACCCCCAAGCGCTGCGCGAGTCCTTTATGGTCGCAGGCCATGATGTCATCATCGCCTATGGCAATGAGGAAGGTAACTTCCAAATTAGCCTCAAGCTACGCCCAATGGACGAGGCGGCCTACCGCGCTTTGTCGATGGACGCTCTTAAGAGCGACCTCACCCGTCGCTTTGCGGATAAAGAGAACATGCTCTATGGGGAGTACCAAATCACCCAAGAGCTCAGCGACTTCTCCCATGGGGCCCACCAGCCCTACCTTGATATCAGCCTCTTAGCCTTCTTAAAGAAGGGCGAGGACGGCATCTTGCCAGACCTACAGACCCACTTCTATGAGCGCAATGTGGTCACCCGCCAATACCACGCAACCTTAAGCTGCGAGCTCAAGGGCCGTCAAATGCAAGCCCCGATCGTCAAGGAGCGCTTTGAGCTGCTTCAGCCGATGTGTGAGCGCGTGATCAAGAGCCTGAACCTGACCTACTCCGACTAAACCCGGCGCCCGCCCCCAGTAGAGATACCCAGTAAAGGTACCAAGCAGAGCCCCCCAGGAGAGGTACCTAGGCGAGAAGCTGGGCCGTGACTGCAAGTAGGCTGAGCCCCGCCGCCGCGGCGAGCGCGCAAACGAGTGGAACTTGGGCCGGGCGTGCGCCAAAAATTAGCGGCAGGGCGCAAATCTTGATAAAAAATGACATCTGAGCCGCTGTGCCCTTGCACCGACATGGTACAAGGCCTATGCTGTAGTTCATACACACGCCAACGCGTCCGGTCACCGGTTTTACTAAGGAGCATGTTGATGAGCTTTACCCTGCCTGCACTCAAGTACGAGAAGACTGCCTTAGGTTTCATCTCTGAGAACACCTTAAACTTCCACCACGGCAAGCATCTCCAGACTTACATCGATACCACCAACAAGTTAGTTGCTGGCTCCAACTACGAAGGCAAGTCGCTGCTTGAGATCATGACCACCTCTTCAGGCCCTCTGTTCAACAATGCCGCTCAATCTTGGAACCATGAGTTCTACTTCAACTGCATCAGCCCAGAGACCAAGACCCCTAACGATAAGGTCTTAGCCTTAATCAACGCCAACTTCGAGTCCTTAGATGACTTCAAGCAGAAGTTTGCCGCCTCGGCAGTATCCAACTTTGGCTCAGGCTGGACTTGGCTGGTGCACACGGGCCCAAACAAGCTCAAGATCATGAACACCTCCAACGCTGCCAACCCAATCGTGGATGGTTTCACCCCAATCTTAGTCGTTGACGTCTGGGAGCACGCTTACTACCTCGACTACCAAAACCGTCGTGCTGACTACGTTAAGGACTTCTTAGAGCACATCGATTGGGACTTTGTCGCAAGCCAGCTGCGCACCTACGACTAAAGTCGTACCCCTTAACTTAAGCGAGGGCTCAGCCCTCCCCCAAGGCCCGGTTCTACCGGGCTTTGTTATTGGGCGCACGTAAGGTCAGCTCCAGCGTCTGCACCCCTTCGCCGCGTGACCGCCCGCTGCACCGCTGCTTCTTGGCACGACCGCCCTGTGCGTGGCCGCCCTATCCTCTGCCTAAGTTTAGCGCGCCTATAATGAGCCCAACGGCATAAGCCGCCCCCTATCGTGCTGAGAGGACTCAAGATTGACCAAGCTTGCCACCCTAGCCACCACGCTAACCGTTACGCTCACTGTGCTGCTATTAGGCCTAGTGCTTGCGACCGCCCCGGTCGGTGCTGCCCCGCAAGGCTTTGGCCCGACTAATAACGGCGAGCCTAACACCCCTCATTTAGACCCACGCGGCTTTCCTCAGCATGGAGTGCAGCGTGCCGCGCCGCAGGGCTTTGGTTTAGAGACCAGTAAGCCCAACAGTGTCAAAGGGGTCAAGACCCACGCCAAGGATGGTGACTTTGTGGTGCTCGAGGGCATGTTTAGCGCGGTCAAAAAAGGCAACGATCAAGTCTTTTATCTCAAGGACGCCCAAGGTGACGCCATTGAGGTTGACATCAACAACTCCAACAACACCACTGAGCCCACCAGCGATGTCCCTTACTTCTTATGGGGCCAGGTCAAGACCTCGTGGTTTAACACCTCAATTAGCGCCATTGAGTACACCCCTATGCTCTAAGGGGCTATAAGCTGCGAGCGATATCAGTGAACATGGTAGCAGCCCAGAGCGCCCACTAAGCTGCACGCGCACGCTTAGGCGTCATGACCGCGATAAAGAAACCCACGCCCAGCGCGCCCAACACCAAGGCCCCCAGCATCGGGCCATAGTAGCGCAGATAGAACGCAAACACGCCTTCATCAGCGCCTAAAACGATATAGGAGTCATCTGGTGGCCGCACCATGACCATTCGCACGGTAGGAGTTGGTTGGCGCAACAGCGCCTCAGCTTGCGCGCGCTCAGTTCCCACCACCTCGCTCAACCAAAACGCGCCATCGGTGCTCTGCCACAGCAGCTCATAGCCCAGCACAGATGAGTCAGCTCCGACCTCATGCGGCTTTGTGTGGTAGCCCCACGGCACCAAGAGCTCAAAGGACACCGGCCCGTGCGCCTGCCACCAGTCGGCTTTAAGGTGCTCTTCGAGCTGCGTTAGCCCCCAGTACAAACTCAGCAGGGCCCACGGCAGCAGCAACCAAGCAAGACCGCGCCTCACTCTTGTCATAAGCGCCCCGCTCTGACCTTGCCTCGAACCGCCCAAGTGTTGCTGGCCCGGTGTTATCCGCCGCATACGGCCCATCAGGGTCGGCAAGGCACACGTTCGCTAGCGCTTGCCAAGGCCAAGGCCAATGGTGCTGACCAAGATGTAGATCAAGGTGCCGAAAATAACAACGAGGCCAAATATCGACAGCCAAAACAAGAATGGCATACTAATTACTCCTTGCTAAATTAGGCTCCCTACTTGGAG
>DXIF01000197.1 GCA_019113025.1 Candidatus Anaerobiospirillum stercoravium
GTGCAAGGGGGGCAGTGAAGTGCATTAATCAGGTGCAGTTTGATTTTGCTGGGCAAATTTTAGCGGATTAGCGTCCCTGAAAAAAGGTTAAAGTCCAAGTTTTTTGCCCCGGCGCAAGCATTTTCTTGGCGCTTGCGCCGCGGCCAGGCGCCGGGGATTATAAGCTAAGTTAGTTAGCGCTAACTTAGCTCATTCGAACTTATCCGAACTTACCTTAACTGAGCGGCCGTGAGCGTTTGCGCCCAGTGCGCTAAGCTCAGAGCGCTGAGCTCAGCTTGGTCGCGCTAAGCGCTGGGCTCAGCTTGGTTGCGCCGAGCGCTGAGCTCAGCTGGGCTGCGCTGAGCTTAGGTAGAGCACGGCGGCGCACGTTAGGACAATCAAGCTCAGCTCGCTGAGCGTGACGAGGACGCCTTGCCAAGTCTTGGGGTAGCCCAAGGCGAGGTAGGAGCCTAAAAAGCCGCGCTGGTTAAACACGGTCGAGGCGGTGCGCGCAAACCACAGGTCGCGCTTTGATGCAAAGATAAAGCGGAAGATAAAGCAGATGACTAGGGCGATGCCCAAGCATAGCACAATGGTAGTGAGAGGGGAGTTCACGTGAGTTTTCCTCGTCAACAGGGGCCAAAGTTTTAGCTCAGTTCGCAATTTTGGCATAGAGCGCGGGCTTTTGGGCCATGGGCGCCCCATAATGAGTGGGGCTGAGGCTGGACTTGAGGCTTGGATCAAGCTTGCGCAAGGCAGCTTGCAGCTGACGGTGCACGAAGCGCCGTTGTCGCGTTGTGTCAGGCGCGGCCTAGCGCGCGTCTCGTGCGAGGCTGTGTTGTAAGTCAAGGTGGTGCGCATGGATCACTCGCAAGCAATCATCACATTGGTCGTTTTGGCCGTGGTGGCGTTCTTGTTTGTCACTGAGCTGATTCCTTTGGCGGTTACAGCCATTGGAGCATCAGTGACCTTGGGCTTTTTAGGGGTGTTAAGTCCATCCGAGGTCTTCTCTGGTTTATCTAATTCTACGGTAGTCCTGTTTGCCGGTATGTTCGTGGTGGGCGCAGCCATGCTTGAGTCAGGACTAGCGCAAACCATAGGTAACTCTGTGGTCAAGCGGGTTGGCACCAAAGAACTGCCCTTGATGATCGCCCTGATGGTCTTGACCATCATGATGTCATCCTTTGCCTCCAACACTGGTACCGTCGCCTGCTTATTGCCGGTGATCATCGGTATCTGCGTGGCCGCCAAGATCCCATCCTCGGCTTTACTCATGGGCCTTGCCATTGCCGCCAATACCGGTGGCACCATCACCATGGTTGGCACCCCACCTAACATCATCGCCGCCGGTGCCTTAGATGCCGCCGGTATCCCGAAGTTTGGCTTCTTTGAGTTTGCCTGGATCGGTATTCCGCTCTCGATCATGAGCGTGCTCTACATGGTCTTCATTGGGCGCAAGCTCATTCCGCAAAATTACTCGGATGTCGGCGCCATCAGCAATGTCGCCTCGGCGGGTACCCCACGCGCGCGCTTAATCTGCCTTGCGATCTTATTCTTTGTCATCATGGGCCTCATCTTTGGCATTCCGGGCCTGACCCAAGAAATGGTTGCGATCGTCGGTGCCTTAGCGTGCGTGCTTTTTGGGTGCTTGAGTGAGAAGAAGGCCTATCAAGGCATTGACTGGGTTACCATCTTCTTATTTGCCGGTATGCTGCCGATTTCGACGGCCTTAGAGAAAACCGGTGCCGGTGCCATGATTGCCGATGAGGTGGTCGGTTTAGTCGGCGATAACCCTAGCCCTTACCTCTTTATGTCGGTGCTGTTCTGCTTAAGCTGTGGTCTGACCCAGTTTATGTCTAATACCGCCGCCGCGGCCTTGCTCTGCCCCATCGGCATCTCGATTGCCAACAAGATGGGCTGCTCGCCATATCCGGTGCTGATGGCCATTGCCATTGCCGCCTCGTGCGCCTTCACCACGCCGGTAGCGACCCCGCCTAATACCTTGGTGATGGCACCGGGCAAGTTTAAGTTCATCGACTACATCAAGGTCGGTGTGCCGTTGGTGGTCTTAAGCTTGATCATCTGCGTGGTGATCATTCCAATGGTTTGGCCGTTCTACCCTGAGGCTTAGGCGCGCGCCTGAGGCGCTAGGCGCCCGGTGCAAGCGCCATGCGCTCACCGGGAGCGCCTCGTTCCGGGCTTTACTGCAATTTGATCTCGCCTTAACCGTTTGCGCCCGGCACGGTCGGGCCGTAGAGGGCATAATAAAGGCATAGCACCGCATACGCGCTCGGGAGAGCTAGGCGCTGTCTACGCCTCAGACCGCCGCGCTTGGTGCGGGCGTGGCTTGCGCGGTTAGGTGTCGTTCCGGCCCGCTGCCGTTTCCGCGTGGTGTCGCCCCAGCTTGGTGCCACCGCTGTCTAAGTTTTGGGAAATTTTGCCCCCAAAGCGTTGGTGGATCAGAGGGCTTAGGGTACACTAAAAGTGTGCACTGTCAGGCACCCCCGTGGGGCAGGCCGCCGCGGAGCGGCGTAGGGCGCAACTTGCAACTTCCGAGGTTGCATTCTTTGTTACCTCCTCACTGCTTGGTATTGGTTTAGGTGAGGACGAATGTGGTGTTTTTGGTTTGAGCGGCTGGGTACTAGCAGCCGTTAAAGCTGCCATGGCGGCCGTAAAATAGGGCCGGGGTGGGTTGATATGAACTTACTAAATATCATTCGTGGTTTTGATTCTGAGCTCTATGATTACTTTGAGCATGAGCTGGAGCGCCAATATTACTCCTTATCCTTTATCCCGGATGAAAACAGCATCTCGCCCTTGTGCTCTGCCACGATGGGCAATGTTTTAGTCAATACCCAGCACAATAACACCGCTTTCCCGACCCAAGGCAATTTGGAGTTCTTGGTCGCGCGCCGTCTGTGCCAGCTGTTTAATGGGGAGCACGCCAACCTCAAGGCCATGACCATTGATGTTGCCTCGCGCGTGGTCTTCGCCGCCTTAGTGCAGCGTGGTGATGTCGTCTTGTCCTTGGATTTGCGCAAGCAAGAGCACTGCAAGGGCGAATCGATGGTGTTCCGCTTTATCAACTTCGGCCTTGATCCCCAAACTCAGCGCCTCGACTTAGACGTGATTGAGCAGCAGGTACGTGAGTACAAGCCACGCCTCGTCATCGTCTCCCCGATTAACTACCCGCATGCCGTTGACTACGAGCGCATTGCTCAGATTGTCCATGAGCAAGACTCGATTTTATGGTGCGATATCTCGCAGGTGGCTGGCCTTATCACCGCCGGGGTGATGCCATCGCCGCTGCCATCTGCTGATATCGTCACCTTTACTATGCAAGGTGCGCTGCAAGGCCCACGCAGCAGCGTCATCATCTGCAAGGATAAGTACGCCAACGCCATTGACCGCGTGGCCTTTGGCAATGGCCACAGCGGCTTAGGCTCCAGCGAACTTGCCGCCTTAGGGGTGCGCCTGCAAGAGATGCAAACGGCTGAGTACCGCGAGTACTGCAAGGCCGTGGTCGAAAACGCTAAGGCCTTAGGCGAGGGCTTACAGGCCGGGGGCATGACCTTAGTGGGCGGTATGCCTGATTCGCACTTTGTGGTCGCCGATATTAAGACTTGCGCTTTAAGTGCGCGCGGCGCGATCGAGAATCTCTCGGATTACGGCGTCATGGCCCGTGAGTGCCAAGTGCTCACCGCCGATCCTAAGATCAAGTTTGACGGTCTGCGCTTTAGCTCGCTGCCTGCTACCACCCGTGGCATCAGCCGCGAGCAGATGCGCAAGGTCGGCGAGGCGATTGCCCGCTACTTGATGAATCCTAATCCGGACCACGAAAAGCAGCTATCGAGCGTTGTCCGTGAGATCACAGTGCCGCTGCCGCTGTTCTCCGAGCGCTGGCTGAGCGATCCGGTCAAGGAGAACTTAGAGCAAAACAATTACTTCACCAGCTCCGACTCCTCCAATCTGGCGCTCGGCCCATCGCGCTTGAGCAAGCTGGTAAAGAGCTTTAAGCACCACCGCGAGCACGCCGCCGAGTAAGCGCGCGGCACGCGCTCTGGCAGCGCCCGCACGGCAGTGCCTGCGTGGCAATACCCGCCTGCAGTGCCGCCTCAGATGGCCCCGCCCCCAAGCCCTGACTTGCCGTTCTTAGAAGCTGAGGTTGGGGTTTGTTGTTTAGGGAATGGTAGGGGTGGTTAGGGCGCCGCGGGATATTGGTAGATGAGCTGGCCTTGAGGCGCATCTAAAAAGGCCTGCGGGAAGAGGTAGTCGCCCTCAATTAAGGGCAGATTCAAGTGAAGAGGCTTCAGCGTCAGCTCTTGGTACGGCGTGAGTACGTCGGCCACCAAGGTTGAGCAGTAATTGCGCTGCGCGGAGTCAGTAAGGATGAACTCTTGCCCTAAGCGCTGGCGCAGCGCCGTCTGCACTGCGGCCTGCTCGGTGGCCGTGAGCTCAAAGCGCACAATAGCAAGGGCATAGGCCTCATGGACAAAGGCGGCCAGGCTTACCTCGACCACACCTGAGTGCGGGGCCCCAGCATCATCGCCGGTGGTGGCGTGGATGACCGTGATCTCGGGGTTTACTTGGGCCACCATGCCCACATGCGAGTAGATACTGGAGCTCAGCTGGCCAATTAAGGCGCTGTCGACGCTCACGCCTTGGCGCAAGATGACATCACCGATGGCAATCCTAGGTAAGGGGGCGCGCGCTTGCAGGGTGGTAAGCTCAAGCTGCGGCGGAGGCGTGCGTACCACCAAACTTAGCTCAGAGCGCCAGATGAACGCGGCGCTCAGCGCCGCGCTCAGGGCCAAGAGCCCGATAGTTACGCGGACCCAAGCTGCGCCCCAGCGCGTCTTAAACGCTGCGCCCCAGCGCCGCAAGAACGCGGCGCTGGGGCGCAGTGGCCCGCGGGCCTTAACTTTTGAAGTCAGATGACGCTTCATGCGACAACGATGCGGGCGGTGGGGCGCTATTTATTCTGATTTTGCAGGTAGAAGCGCTCAGCTTGCTCATCCCAGCGTAACTTGACGTCCTCAGCATCGTAGCTGCCATCCTTGAAGTAGATGCGCACCGTCACGATGTGGTCGCCTTGCTCAGTGCTGGTGTACTTAAAGGCTTCAATCTTATCGAGGCCGCCCTTCTTTTCGGCCCGCTTAGCCTGCAGCGCTAAGATGCTGCCCAGTTTGCTTTCGGCCATCTTGAGCTCATCAGAGCCCATCGTTTCTTGATCTGGAATGTAGCTCATCACGGTCTTGACGTCTTGCTGGTACATGGCAGTCATGACCTTGACGGCGGTGTCCTTGGCATCACTTTCAGAAGGTCCACCACAGGCGGTTAAAGCGACCGTAGCAACGGCTAAGATCAGACCTAGTAGGGCTTTGCGGGCGCGACTAATAATGGTTGGCAACATAGTATTCTCCGTGCAACAAGTTAGTGAGCAGTAGTTTGCAAAAATAGCACCCAGTTGAGCAAGCGCGGCGCGCTTGCTCGGGCGCGTGCTGCCGGGGCGCTAGCCTGCGCTGGTTCGTGCAGGCCCGAGCTGCGTTTGCGCTGGGTTCGTGCTGCATCCGTGCGGGCTTGCGCCAAGGCGCCGCGCCTGACGGCACGGCCTGGTGCACCGTTACTGCTGTTGCACCACGTAGTGGCCGACCTCCTCCTGCCACGTGAGCTTAAGAGTGCCGTCCTTAGAGCTGCCGTCATTGAAGGTGGTGCGCACCGTGACCGTGGCCACGCCCTGATCGTTGAGCTCACAGGCTACCGCCTCAATGGAGTCGATGCCGCCATAGATGACGAGCATGCTTTGGTTGAGCTCAAGCATTTCGCCAATCTTGCTTTCAGCAAACTGGCGCTCCGCGCTACTTAACTGCTCTTGGTTAGGCAGGTAGCTCATAATGGTCTTAACATCGTTGTGGTAGACCGCGGTGACCAGTTTCACTGCCACGTCCTTGGCTTCACTTTCCGAAGGCCCGCCGCAGGCGCTGAGAGTTAGCGTTGCGTAGGCTAAGATTAGGCCGAGGACCAGTTTGCGGCTGGATGGCACGATGCTAGAAACTAGGGAGGAAAACAGGGAAGAAAACATAGTACACTCCAAAGTCAGTACACTAAGCGCCCACCGGCGCTCCCGGAGGTTAGTATGACTTAGCATGCTTCCAGAGTCCGGAAGCCAAAATAGCGTCTAGCGCCCCGCGCTTGGGTACTATGTGCTCCCTAACACGGGCTTTGGGCGTGCGTCGCCGCGCAATCGCGGCTATCATGGGGATGCCCCCAGACTGTAGCTTCTTATGGGAGCGCTCTGGGCAGAGCTTTGGGCCTGATCAGGCGCTTGAGCCCTTGATTTGCAGTTTGTTGCAGTGATGCTGCAAGAGTTTGCAAATTTCTTTGCATTTCACAAATTATGTTCGGCCTCTCACTTTGCGCATAAAAGTCTAATTTTAGGCGTTAAATACTTGATTTTACCTCCGTGCTTGACGACAATGAACGGCAGCAAAGTTTTGCAATGTTTTGCAGAAATTTTGCGCAACAAAGTCTGTTCGTAAGTCTATTCGTAGGTCTGCTCGTAACTCTGAGCGTAGGTCTGCTCGTAACTCTGAGCGTAGGTTTGCTTATCAGCGGGCCAAGCGGTGGCGTGGGGCGCACCTCAAGTCATAACTGGGCGCGGTGCGAGGCGGTGGTTGGTAACTTAGCTGGGATAGCCCCAGTCAATTCGGAGCTTAGTCCAAACGACATGTCTGCACCTAACTTCGCTGCACCTAATTTCGCTGCACTCTCCCCGTCGTTTTTACCCAGCGAGCGCTTTAGCGTCGCTCCCATGGTGGATGTAACCGACTCGGTCTTTAGGCGGATGGCACGCGTCATGACTAAGCAGGCCATGCTCTATACTGAGATGATTGCCGCAGAAGCCTTGGTGCACGAGAAGTATTACCTCATCGCCTTTAAGGATGAGGAATTGCCTTGTTGCTTGCAGCTGGGCAGTGCTGATCCCAAGAAGTTGGCGCTCGCGACTAAGGTGGCAGTGGAGCACGGCTATAGCGCGATTAACCTAAACGCGGGCTGTCCGTCTGATAAGGTGCAAAGCGGTAACTTTGGTGCCATCTTGATGAAGACCCCTGAGTTAATCGCGCAGTGCTATCAGGCCATGGCGGAGGCTGCCGCCCAAGCGGCTCCTGCGGGTACCACCATTCCGGTGTCGGTTAAGACGCGGATTGGCGTTGATGAGCTTGATTCGGTCGACTTTACCTTCAAGCTCATGGGTACGATTTACGAGGCTGGTTGTCGCCATATCATCATCCATGCCCGTAAGGCATGGTTAAACGGGCTTTCGCCTAAGGAGAATCGCACCATCCCGCCGCTTGATTACGAGCGGGTCTACCAGATTAAAGCTGCTTTCCCTGACCTCAAGGTTACGATCAATGGCGGGATCACCACCATGGCGCAATGTCAGGAGCAATTGACGCGCGTTGATGGGGTGATGTTAGGTCGTGCCATTATCGACAACCCTTATCTCTTGGCCACGGTGGACCGTGACCTCTATGGTGGCACGCAGGGGGCGGTGCTCACGCGTGAGCAGGTGCTCGAGCGCATGGTTGAGCTCGGCGCCCAGCTCCAAAGCGAGGGCAAGGCGCTGCACTTCTTGTGTCGCCATCTGTTAGGACTGTTCAACGGCTGCGCTAACTCGCGCCTATACCGGCGCTACTTAAGCGAGCATATGACCCAAAAGGACGTGCGTCCTGAGATTTTGCTTAAGGCCCATCAGGCCATGGTGCAAGGCACGCTGGACGTCTAAGCGCCGGGCGCTGCTGCTCAAGGGTACTCAATGGGGCTCAATGTTGCTCAATGCTGCGCAATGGGGCGCAAGCGTTTGGGCCGGTGGCCCAAAATGAGAACGCCGTCCTTGGCTTGTTGCGCTTGAGTTCCGATAATGAGAGGTGATAGTCCGTGCCCGCTCCCGCGGTGCGCCGCCAAGGCTCACCGCAGCGGTTCGCTGCCATGGTTTATCGCTAAGGCCCACCGTAGCGGTGCGCCGCAACGCCCGCTGAGGTGCCCGCTTGCGGCGCGCCGCGGGCGAAATGTAAGCGGGAGTAACACCTAGGGCGGGAGCAACGCCCGGGGTGAGAGCTTGTCCGGGGCGCCGCGCGGGCTGCATGAGGCGCAGAGATTCGAAAGGAGTTGATATGGATAGCAAGACTTGGGTCGAGCTCAATAATGGGGTCAAGATGCCGCTCTTGGGCTTGGGCGTATTCCGCTCACAAGCCGGGGAAGAGACCCGTTCGGCGGTGCGTACCGCCTTGGAGTATGGCTATCGTATGATCGATACTGCGCGTATTTACTGCAATGAGCGCAGTGTCGGGCGTGGTCTTAAAGATAGCATGGTGCCGCGCAGCGAGATTTTTGTTACAACCAAGCTGTGGAAGGATGACTTTGGTGATGCGCGCCGGGGCTTAGAGCAATCCCTAGAGCGCTTAGGGCTTGATTACGTCGACCTGTTCTTATTGCACTGGCCGTTTAAGGGCTTTGAGCAAGCCTACTTGGTGTTAGAGCAGCTGCAACAGGAAGGCTTGTGCCGCGCCATTGGCGTTTCCAACTTCAAGTCGCACCACATCGAAGAGTTGCGGGCTGCAGGCGCTAGCGTGATGCCGCAGGTCAACCAAGTTGAGTGCCACCCGCAAAACAGCGAGGATGAGCTCTTAAACTTCTGCCGTCAGCGCAATATCGTGGTCGAAGCCTACTCGCCGTTAGGCGGTGAGGGCCGCACCTTAATTTCTGACCCGCGCATCACCTCGCTGGCTGACTACTTAAAGGTCACCCCAGCCCAAGTGATCTTGCGCTGGAACATCCAACGCGGCGTGGTGGTCATCCCTAAGTCAATTCATACCGAGCGCATCAAGGAGAACTCACACGTCTTTGAGTTTGAGCTCTCTCAAGATGATATGGATACCATTAGCAGCATCAATGCTAATTTGCGCCGAGCCTACGACTCTGATCGCATTGACCAGCGTCCAGCCTCGACTTTCCCTAAGATTGTTGAAGAGCCTTAAGCACTCAGGGCTCAGCGGGGGCGATGCTTCAGTAGCTTAAGGTAAGCTTAAGTAGCTTCAGTAGCTTAAGTCATCAGGCCTGAACTGAGGCCAGTGTTGTGGTTGTGAGGATTTAAAAAGTGTCATTAGCTAAGCTTTCTTGCGTTGGTTTAGGCGAGATCTTGTGGGACATCTTGCCCGCAGGTCCCCGCTTGGGCGGTGCTCCGGCTAACTTTGCCTTCCACGCGATGCAATTGGGCTGCGAGTCCTTGGTGGTCAGCAGCGTGGGCTCCGATGAGCGCGGGGACGAGGCCTTAAAGATTTTGGCTGACAACGGGGTCAAGGTCTTAGCTCCGCGTTCTAATAAGCAAACCGGCTACGTTAAGGCAACCTTAAATGAGCGCGGCGTCCCGAGCTACGACTTTGCCTTAGATACGGCTTATGACAACATTCCGCTCACCGACGAGGTCCTAGCGGCGGCCCGCCACACCGATATCTGCTGCTTTGGCTCTTTGGCCCAGCGCCAAGAGAATGGCTCCTCGCGCGCCACCATTGCCGCGTTTTTAGATGCGATGCCGCAAGGCTCGATCAAGGTTTTTGACATCAACCTGCGCAGCAACTTCTTTAATCGCGCCGTGTTAGAGGCCGGTATGAAGCGCTGCACCGCCTTTAAGTGCAACGACGAAGAGTTGCCGGTGGTCTTAGGCCTCTTTGGTAAGGATCAGAGCTTGACCGCGGCTGAGTTCTACGAGCAAGTGCTGCGTGCCGAATTTGGCATCGACACCTTTGTCTATACCTGTGGTGAGCATGGCTCCGATGTCTTTGTTAAGGGGGAGCACAACCACGAGCCTACGCCTAAGGTTGAGGTGGTCGACACGGTAGGTGCCGGTGACTCCTTTACCGCCACCTTCATCGTGGGCCTAGCTCAGGGCTGCCCAATTAAGCAAGCCCATGAGACCGCGGTGGCCGTCGCCGCCTATGTTTGCGGGCAAAACGGTGCGATGCCTAAGCTCCCAGCTGAGCTCAAGGTGCGCCTCAACCCTCAGGCTTAGCTTCAGGCTTAGCCTCAGCTGTAGGCGGGGCCTCGCCCGCTCGCTCATTGCACGGAGCAAGTACCGGTTGCTATATTTGGTAGTGACGGGACTTGCTCCGTAATTTTTGAGCTCGCTTGAACCGTGCTCGCGCCCCCTGTCGCCCCATGCCGCCCTAAGCCGACATCGTGCAGTTGAGCGCCAATTTCCATACTCAAGCGCTAAATCAGGCTAACTTCGGTCGTTACGACGAGGCTAACACCGTTTTCCTTACGGCTTGATGGCACTTGGAATGTTGCTTGGAGCCTTGG
>DXIF01000198.1 GCA_019113025.1 Candidatus Anaerobiospirillum stercoravium
CGGCGCCAGCGCTCTGAAGGGCCGTGACATCGGCGCTCTCGCCCTTCATCTTGACGTAGCCGCCTAAGGGCAGGAGGGCAATGGCAAACTCCTCGCCATTAGCGCGGACCTTACGGAAAATCACCGGGCCAAAGCCTAAGCAGAAGCGATAGACCTTAACCCCACACAAGCGGGCGGCTAAATAGTGACCAAACTCATGGATGGTCACCAAGATACCCAAAACAATAAAAAAGAAGAGCAAATTCCAGAGCGCGCCGCCCATGCCATCCCCACTGGCTAACAAACAGAACACTAAACCACGGCTACCTCGTGCAGCCGCGCACAAGTTTTGACCGCCCTAGGCGCAAAAGGTTCACCGGCGCCCGCGCCCCCGCAGCCGCAGCCGCCCCTGTGCACGGCGTCTCGGCCGTGCGGCACTGTAAGGCGCGGTGCTAAGCGCGGTCGTTAGGCGCGCGCGGCAATCGCGGCACGCGCCAGCGTCCGGGCCTCAGCGTCCAGCGCGAGAATTTCCTCGAGGCTATGGGCACTGCGGCCGCTGATGTGCTCCAGTACCTCAGACACTACCGCGCTGATCCCCAGGAAGCTCAAACGCTCCTGCAAGAAGGCCCCGACTGCCTCCTCATTAGCCGCGTTTAATGCGGTGGTACAAGCTTGGCCCTGCTTGCTCGCCTCAATGCCCAAGTACAGGCATGGGTAGCGCTTAGGGTCGGGCTCCATAAAGCTTAAGGTGCCAACTTGCGTAAAGTCTAATGGGGCCACCCCTGAGTTGATGCGCTCACTAAAGCCCATGGCCACCGCAATGGGGGTCTTCATATCCGGGGCGCCTAATTGCGCCAGCACCGCGCCATCGCGGAAGGCGACCATCGAGTGGATCACCGACTGAGGATGAATCACGATCTGGACTTGCTCGGGAGCGGCGTTAAAGAGATAGCGCGCCTCGATATACTCAAGTGCCTTATTCATCATGGTAGCTGAGTCAACCGAAATCTTAGGCCCCATCGACCAGACCGGATGATTGACCGCCTGCGCGACCGTCACAGTAGAGAGCGCATCCAGCGGCGTCTCCCGGAAGGGTCCGCCTGAGCCCGTGAGCAAGAGCTTAGTGATACCGGCCCCAGCTAGGTCGCAAAAGCCTAGATTTTGCTGCAACCCGCGCGGCAAGCACTGGAACATGGCCGAGTGCTCGCTGTCGACCGGCAAGACTTGGGCCCCACTCTTTTTGACCTCATTAAAAAAGAGCTGGCCACTCATCACCAGCGCTTCCTTGTTAGCAAGGCAAATTCGACAGCCGGTCTTAATGGCGGCCAGCAGCGGCGCTAAGCCCGATGCGCCCACAATGGCACCGACCACGATGCCCGCAGCGCCATCGCCTGCCAGCTCACACAAGCCCTCAGGGCCGACCAAGAGCTCGCAGCTGCGCAGTGCCTTAGCCTCGTCCCCGCTTAAGGCATCAATTTTGGCCTTTAGCTCAACCGCAGCGCCACTATCGTTCAGCGCGACGCGGGCGGGGCGAAACTCCCGCATCAAGGCAAACAGCTGCTCCGCGTTCTGGCCTGCGGCTAAACCATGGACATAGAAGCGATCGGGATTTTGTCTGATAACCTCACAGGTCGACCGCCCAATCGAGCCGGTAGCACCTAAGATGGTGACCCCGGTCGGGCCATTGGCACACGGCTGGAAGAAAATGGGATCGCCATGGTCGGGGGTAAAGAGCGTGCTTTGCCCCACCTCTGCGGCGGCCGCGGCGCTCACGCCACCTGCGCGCTCAGCCTTAGGATGCTTGGAGCCAATGTGCTTAACCATGGATCAGCTCTCCTGAAACCAGCCAATAGAGGCTTAAAAACATCGGCACCGCTGCCAACTGCGAATCGATACGATCGAGCATACCGCCGTGGCCCGGGAAAATCTTGCCTGAATCCTTGATCTGAACCAAGCGCTTTAACATGCTCTCGGTTAAGTCGCCCAAGACCGAGAACAAGATAGCACCAAAGGCGGCGACCAAGAACGCGAGCTCATGGCTCTGGTACTGCGAGTACAAGCCATAGTACTTAGCAAGGTACATCACGACGATGGCAAAGACGACGCCGCCCATCAAGCCCTCACGCGTCTTCTTGGGGCTCACCGCCGGCATCAGCGGATTTTTGCCAACCATGCGTCCGGTGAAGTAGGCGCCCGAGTCAGCGGCCCAGACCAAGGCCATAATCGCAATTAAGAGATAGGCGCCTTCGTAATAGTTAGTGGCGTAATTGGAGGCACGGCAAATGAGCAGCGCCTGTAAAAAAGGCACCAGCATCAAGAGCGCGAACACGGTATTGAGCGCAAGATTATCGTGCCACTTGATGACCTTAGGGTAAGCCTTAACGAGGTAAATCGCCACGAGCCAAAACGGCACGGCGAGCACCACCAGCCACTTCATATAGACTGGAATGGTAGCACCCGGCTCAATGTACTCACCTGGTGGTGCGAGCACGAACATCAAGGTAGCGCAGATCGCGGCAATGACGACAAAGGGAATGCGGCTTTTGTACTTAAGGAGCGGGCCCATTTCATAGGCTGCAACCATATACATGAGCAGCGCACCCATGGTAAAGATGGCGTAATCTGCCACAAAGAGCCACAAAACCGCCACAGCAATCAATACTACGCCGGTGACTATTCTCACGCCCATCGCGCGTACTCCTCAAGCCAAAACAAACAACAAGCAAATCAGTGCCGCGCCTGAGCCGCAGTACCGCAGCACAGCAGCTCGCGGGCGCGGCGCCCCAGCGCTCCCAAGCTGTGCCCACAGCAGCAGTGCACACTCAGCCCTCAGCCCCGCAACCGCTCTTAGCAACTCGCATCAAGCTAAGAAGCCCCTATCTTACCGCCACGCACCGCGAGCGGGGCTGCTGACACTCTGTTAACTTGCCCTAACTCACAATGCCGACACCCGCCTCACAGGCACGATCACAGCTGGCACCAGCAGACAGGCATCAGGCTCCGCCCCTTTGTGCCCTAATTCGTGCGCTTAGACCGCGCCGCGCGCCTTTGGTGCGGGCCTTATACGCTACTTTGTGCCCACGCCCTTAGCCCGGCCTGAGGGCCGCACCTAAAGCCGCGCTGTGGACTTACTGGAGGATCCCCAACCTTGGGATCGACTTTGGGGCTATTGGGGGGCTATCTTGAAACCTGTCCTTGAGCCTGCACTTGCGCTGAAGTCATGCCAAAGCGGCGCTCGCGCGAGGCAAAATAAGCCAAGGCCGCCTCCAGATCAGCGCGGCCAAAGTCCGGCCACAGGGTAGCGGTCACGTAAAACTCGCTGTAGGCGCATTGATAAAGCAAAAAGTTGCTGATGCGGTTTTCCCCGCCGGTACGAATGAGTAAATCGACGTCCGTGCCCACCGCTAAGTGCTGCTGCACCTGAGCCTCATCGATGGCATCCGGCACCAGCGTGCCCGCGGCGACCTCACGGGCCAGCGCGCGTGCCGCTTGCGCGATATCCCAGCGCCCGCCATAGTTCATGGCGATGTTTAAATTGAGGTTGGTATTGTTCGCGGTCAGCGCTTCGCACTCAGCGATCGCCTGACGCAGCTTCGGCGCAAAGGGCGTTAAGTCGCCGACAAAGCGCACCTTGATGCCATTTTGATGGAGCTTGGCGCGCTCGCTTTGCAGCACCTGCGCAAAGAGCTGCATCAGCCCCGAGACCTCATCGGGGGGCCGCTTCCAATTTTCTGAGGAAAAAGCGAACAAAGTTAAGGTCTTAATGGAGAGCCGGGCCGCGGCCTCAACTGTGCGCGATACGGCCTTGGCGCCCTCGCGATGGCCAAACAATCTCATCTTGCCGTGGGCCAACCCAAAGCGGCCATTGCCATCCATGATAATTGCGACATGGGAGGGCACCCGCGCCGACGGCATATCAGAAGAGGCAGGCGCATTAGCGGCAGCAGGAGAAGGCACAGCATCAGGCATCGAGGAAGGGGCGCTCAGCGCAGAAGGTGATCGTGGCATCGGCAACCTAGAAGTCAGACAGATAAGGCAGCAAAGGGCAGGGAGCTACCCTTTGGTTAGGGAGCTAGCCCTTTGGTAATGGCCGCGCATGCGCTCAAACAGAGCGACCAAGTGCGCAGTTTCGGGCAATTTCTCAGTTTAGAGGATTGTAGCGCGACTCACAAGACTAACCGCATACGCTACGCTAAGAAGTGTCTACTGCCGCTACCCCGAGTACAGCGCAGATGCTACGCAGCTTAAGCCCTACTGCGCCAGCCCAAGGAGTGCTTTCCGCTCAATCAGGCCCAGCGCTACCGCTTGACCAGACCTAGCCGCCAACTCACAACACTCAACCATAATTATTGTAAGTTAACACGCGCCCAGGTGCCAACTTCATGGTCGCAACCTTCAAGGTTGCAAACCTCAATGCAGCAGTTTGCTGATCCACATGCGCAAACAGCTGCGTCACCTTGCCCAATGCGGCGCGGCAAGAGGCGGCAAAAGCGCAAAACCAGCCCCTAACGCCCCAACGCCTCTAACGCCCCTTACAAAAAATAAGACCCGCACTCATCACAAGCGCAGGTCCTATGGAAGCGGTGACCAAACTAATGTCCAAAATTTGAACGCCTGAATCCAAGAATTGGTGGTGACGGCTGCCCTGTAAAGCGCTGGGATCACAGGCTTTAGCCTACGAATGGCCTTGCCTCCAAGACATGCGCTCAAGGAACGTGCTATTACCAAAAACTTGGACACTTGTTTTGTTATCGCTTCCTATCAAGATAGCCCCATTCGGGCGCAGCTCCAAGCTGGGAGCTGGGAGCTGGGAGCAGGAGTTAGACCTCCATCAGCTCCTTTTCCTTAGCAGCTAAGATCTCATCGCACTGCTTGATGGCAGCATCGGTGAGCTTCTGAATCTGCTCTTCACCGCCCTTCTGCTCATCCTCAGAGATAGACTTGTCCTTTTGCAGGTTCTTTAACGACTGGTTGGCATCACGACGGACATTGCGGATCTCAACACGTGCCTGCTCAACCTCACCGCGGACAATCTTAACTAAGTCCTTACGACGCTCTTCGGTTAAAGGTGGTAACGGTACGCGAATATCGACACCAGCTACCACTGGGTTTAAGCCGAGCTCGGACTTTTGAATGGCCTTCTCGACATCCTTAATGGCGTTACGATCAAACACCGTCAGCTTTAAGGTGCGGGCATCCTCAACGTTGACTTGTGCTACCTGACGCAGTGGGGTCGGCGAGCCATAGTAATCAACCATGATGCCGTCTAACAGCCCAGGCTGAGCACGGCCCGTGCGAATCTTGTTTAAGCGGCTGCCTAAAGACTCAACAGCCTTATCCATCCGCGCTTTGGCATCGTTCTTAACGTCATTAATCATAAAAAGTTACTCCTTTTTCGAGGGAGGTTACCAGATCAAGAGATGTCAGACCAAGAGACGTGAGACCTAGTCCGAAATAAGGGTGCCCTCATCCTCTCCTAATGCAGCCCGTAACAGCGCTCCATCGTTAATCATCGAGAAAACTCGGATTCTCATGTGATGCGAGCGCGCTAAGGCAAATGCCGTGAGATCCATGACCTCCAGCTCGTGGGCTAAGACCTCTTTGTAGGTCAGGCTATCGAACTTGATGGCATTAGGATCCTTCATCGGGTCGGCCGTGTACACACCGTCGACCTTCGTACCCTTCAAGACCTCATCGCATTGTAATTCTACCGCACGTAATACCGCGGCAGTATCAGTGGTAAAGAACGGGGAGCCCGTACCACCTGCGACAATCAGCACGGAGCCTTGCTCTAAAATCTCACGACCGCGTTGGGCGGCATATTGCTCCGTGATCGATGCGATCCCTTGAGCGGACATTAAGACGCAGTTGGCGCCTTGACGAATCAGCTCATCGCGCATCGCAAGGCCATTGATCACCGTGGCCAGCATGCCCATGTGATCGCCCACGGTGCGATCCATACCGGCCTTTTGCAGCGCAGCACCACGGAAAATATTACCACCACCAATCACGAGCGCCACTTGCACGCCCTGGTCCTTAATGGCAATGATGTTACGTGCCATTTCAGCCAAAATTGGTGGCTCAATACCAAATTGCGTAGCACCACCTAAGGCCTCACCCGAAAGCTTGAGCAAAATGCGACGAGCGGACTTGGTCGATGATGAAGTCATGTACTGAATGCCTCTTACCTTAACCTAACAAGCAATGACGGACAAAAGGGCACTGGGCTGGGATCAGCTCATTTGGTCCAGCCAAGCTGTGACCTGAAGTGCTACGCTCGGCCACAAGCCCCGGCACAAGCCCCGGAACAAACCATGGCACAGTTCCCTGTTTGCATCAGGGATGCAGCCCCCAGCACAACCATTTCCAGTGAATTCCAGTGAAACCATTTCCAGTGAAACCATTTTGTCCAGTGAGCGCCATCCTTATTTTGTGTTCTGGTCTGAACATACAAAATAAGCTCAGCGCGGGGCAAGGTAAGGCCTTGGCCTTACCTTGCCTAGCTTAACTGAGCTTATTTGTGCTGTAAACAGCGCCTAAAGCCGAGCTTACGCGGGCATAGAGCCAACGCGTTGCGCGCGCCTTGGGCATAAGCAAGCTGCTTACTGAGAGCAAGCTGCTTAAAGCTGCTTACTTGTTCTGAGCAGCAGCGATCTGAGCCTGAACTTCAGCGGCGAAGTCGTCAGCCTTCTTCTCGATACCCTCACCAACTTCCATGCGGATGAAGGATTGAGCATCAGCACCGTGCTCCTTTAACATCTCGCCTACGGTCTTGCTTGGATCCATTACGAAAGGCTGACCGGTTAAGGAAACCTCACCCGTGAATTTGCGCAGGCGTCCCTCAACCATCTTCTCGGCAATCTCCTTTGGCTTGCCCGAGTTAACGGCGATCTCGATCTGGATAGCACGCTCCTTGGCTACAACTTCCTCGGAAACGTCCTCAGGGTGTACGAAATCAGGCTTGGAAGCGCAGATGTGCATAGCAACGTTCTTAGCAGTCTCAGCGTCACCGCCCTTTAAGACTACAACTACGCCGATGCGCTTGTTGGAGTGAACGTAGATGCCGAGGTTGTCGCCGGTAACGCGAGCGATACGGCGGATACCTAAATTCTCACCGATCTTAGCGATTAAGGCGGTTAAAGCCTCACCTACGGTCTGGGTGTCGTCATACTTCTGAGCCTTTAAGGACTCAACGTCGTCGCACTTGGAGGTTAGAGCGAGCTGAGCAACCTTCTCAGCAAAAGCAACGAACTCAGCATTCTTAGCGGCAAAGTCGGTCTCGGAGTTAACCTCAACTAAGACCACCTCGTTGCCCTCGTGAGCAGAAGCGATCATGCCCTCAGCAGCGGTACGGGTAGCCTTCTTGGCAGCCTTTAAAGCACCGCTCTTGCGCATTTCCTCGATGGCAGCTTCGATGTTGCCGTCGGTGGCGACCAGAGCCTTCTTGCAGTCCATCATGCCGGCGCCGGTGATGTCGCGTAACTCTTTAACTAAGGCAGCGGTTACGTTTGCCATTGTTGTAATTCCTCAAAGAAATCGATTAGACAGGGCGGACGCCTGAAGTGGGTACTCCCGTGGGGGATACACCCAAGCGGGGCTTGGCCCTACCAAAATTGCCTGACCCAAGCCTAGGATTGAACCTAGGAGCAATAACACAATAAGCTGAGCCGGGAAACTTAGGGGCGTTGCTTAGAAGAGGTGCCAACGCTCCTCAATCTCAGTGCGCCACGGCCGCTCAAGGGAGCACTCTGCTTAGCAGAGCACAGCACCTTTACCATGAGGCAAAGAGTCTTAACGTAGGAGCAAAACTAACCCTCAAGTAGTCGCACAGCGCTTAGGACTACGGGGTTCAGCCTAGGTTGCCTAGGTGCACCACCGCCTAAGAGCTAACTTCAGGTCCACAAGCTACGACGGTTTTAAGCTGAGCCTAAACGCAACGTCTCATAAGTCACAGCTTAGTGCCAACTGGCCGCAATTAACGCGCTGATGCTGTTACGCAGTTGACTTACTTAAACTTGTGCTCTTGCCTCAAGGTCTTGGCCTTAAGACAGCTGTTGGTTGCTACTTGAGCTTAGCGGCATAACAAAGAACAGAACTGCTCATAAGCGCCCGAGCGCCGCTTGGCTTTGCGCTCTTGGGTATGGCAGCGACCAAGTTCTTGGCGCCTGATGCTCAAACTCCGGTTGGCATGTAACTTATGATCCAACCTTAAGTTAAAGTAACGGTCACCTTGAGCCTTGGTCGCTTGAGCTATAGGGTTAGGCGTTTGGGCAGGGGCGTTACCTTGCGGTAACGTTCCTTACTCAAACCAGCGCGACCTGATTAGGCCTCAGCCTCAGCTGGAGCTGCCTCAGCAGCCTCGGCCTCAGCCTCAACTGGCTGCTCAGCCTCAGCACGGGTCATCTCAGCGCGAGCTGCGTTGATGGCCTCAACTACGCCCTTTAAGTAGAGGTCGATGGCGCGAATAGCGTCGTCGTTGCCTGGGATGACGTACTGAACGCCATCTGGGTTGGAGTTGGTATCAACTACGGCAACAACAGGAATGCCTAAGTTGTTGGCTTCCTTAATGGCGATGTGCTCGATCTCAGCATCGATTACGAACAGAGCGTCAGGTAAGCCACCCATGTCCTTGATGCCGCCTAAGGAGCGGTTTAACTTCTCGAGCTCACGAGTGCGCAGGAGGGCCTCTTTCTTGGTCAGCTTGTCCCAAGTGCCGTCGGTCTGCTGGATCTCAAGCTCCTTGAGGCGCTTGATGGACTGACGAACGGTCTTCCAGTTGGTGAGCATGCCACCTAACCAACGGTGGTCAACGTAGAACTGGTCGCAAGCCTTAGCAGCTGGGCCGATCTTGTCCGCAGCAGCACGCTTGGTGCCTACAAATAAGATCTTGCCCTTGTGAGCTACGGTCGAGCTTAAGAAGTTTAAGGCGTCCTCGTAGCAAGCGACGGTCTTTTCGAGGTTGATGATATGTACACCATTGCGAGCACCGAAGATGTACTGTTTCATCTTAGGCTGCCAGTAACGGGTTTGGTGGCCGAAGTGAACACCGGCCTGTAACATATCACGCATCGAAATAGAAGACATGAAAAATTCCTTTAATAAACGGGTTATGCCTCCACTGTTCCCCTTTATCAAACTAGTCGCTTGAGCGCAGCGCCGTTACGCCTTCCAACTAAGACTAAGCTCAGATTGCTTGAAGCTTAGGTTAAAGCTTCGATTAAAGCTTAGGTTAATTGGACTCCGGCGAGGCAAAGAGCCACTCAATTAAAAGGAGCTCATTGCCCGTAAGCACTGTTGAGTGCACCCAATAGCTCCCAAGGTTCATGTCGCGCTAAGCCAAAGCTTAGGGCCTGCCTTGGCAGGTTTCAGCTAGCACCCTGATAAAGCGTTAGTAAACAGTGTGTGTGTTAGCAAAACTAATGAAATCGTACCGTTTGGTCTCCCGGGCCAAGCACGCCCCACGGCGTGGTTTTGGCTTATTTACCGGGCCAAAAGGCAAGCTATTTTAGCATAGGACAATAAAAAAGCCGACGAGCTTCACAACTTTTTCTTGCCCCCAGTGCTACCCCCACAGCACTGCGTGCTGTGCGCGTCGCTGGCTTGGGGCACAGCGTGCTGTGGGCGCCGCCTGCTGTGGACACCGCCTGCTGTGGACACCGCCTGCTGTGCCGTCGTAGGCTGTGGGCACCGCGCAAAAACAAAGGCACAGGGCCAACGCCTACGAGACGCTCTCCCTATGCCTTATAGCGCCTAAGTCGCGGCTGGAGCGACTTGAGCTTAACCGGGGCCACCCATGAGCTTATGCGCGGCGCCGGGCTCAAGTTTCCGGCTTGGCCCAGCGCGCACCCTGATGCTTAGTGCAACTTAGGTGCTCTAGTGGTGGTGGCTCAGATGCTGGTAATGATTGAGCTTGAAGCGCGAGAGGTTGTTGACCAACTCACCAATCGAGTTAACCGAGGAATCAACATGGCTCGAAGCCTGCTCAGCGGCACGCACGATCTCTTCAGTGTCAGCGGAGATCTTCTGCATATTGGTGGAAATCTCGCTTGTCGCCGTGGTCTGCTCTTCAGCGGCAGTAGCGATTAAGCGAATCTGGTCATTAACCTCGCCCACATTCTCCAAGATGGAGTTGAGGGTACCCTCAATCGTGGCGGCACGATCGGCCACCGCATTGATGTTATCCACCGAGGTTGCCATCGAGGAAGTAGCCTCAGAGGCATCCTTTTGTACTTGGTGCACCATCGCCGAAATTTCTTGGGTCGAAGCGCTGGTACGTGACGCTAAGGCGCGGACCTCATCTGCGACCACAGCAAAGCCACGACCGGCTTCACCGGCACGCGCGGCCTCAATGGCAGCATTTAAAGCTAACAGATTGGTTTGTGCCGCAATCTCATCGATGGTACCCACAATCGAGCCAATGTCTTGGGTCTGCTTAGCTAAAGCCTGAACCTTAGCCGCATCGTTCTTGGTGTATTCCGACTGATTGCGAATGTCATCAATCGTGGCGCGAATCATGTTGACGCTATCTTGGATTACGGCGCTGGATTGATCGGACAAGGTAGCAGCACGCTCACAGTTGGAAGCGATTTCTTGGGTGGTCGAGACCATTTCATTGGCGGCTGCGGCCACGGTGATCGCTTGCTGCTCGGCCTCACGCGAGGAATCCATAATGGAGCTGGCGGAGGTCTTGGTTTCGTCTAACTGCTGATTGAGCTCATCGGCCTTGTTACGAATCATGGCAATCGAGTCGCTCAAGTCATTACGCATCACGCGTAAGGCGATGGCTAAATCACCAAACTCGTCATGGCTGATGGTCTTGATATCAACGTCGAGATTGTTGTGAGCAATCTCATTGGCAGTGTTAACAACCGCAGCAATATTGACGCTAATGAGGCGTGCCACATAAAAGGCGATGATGACACCAAGGAGGACGACACCGGCGGCAATACCCATGACGATATAGGCCATCGAGGTGTCTTGCATCGAACTGACCGCGTGCTTGATATTGGTGACCACGGCGCGGCTCATATTAGCCGTAGTGCGCGTCATCAAGGTTGCAACCGGCTGCAACTCCGAAAGATAGAACGATAAGGCATCGTAAGGCTTACCGGCGTCCACCAGCGGCACAATCACCATGTGGTACAACTGGTTAAACTTCTCATACTCCGCGCCTAAGGCCGAATATTGATCGCCAAAGAAGGCCGCGTCCGCCTGTAAGGCATCATAATCGCTCTTAAACTTGCTCAAAGCCTGCTCAAACTTAGCGCGATTTTCGGCATTGACGCTACCTGGAGTCAGGTAATCGGACAGGGTATTGTTAGTGGCAACCACCGAGTTGTTGAGGCTTAAGATGGCCTCAAAGCGGTTATCGACCAGCACCCGCACACTATCTGCAACCGCAACGCTTGCAAAGAGCGCCCGTACTGCGATAGCGGCAATGACACAGGTCAGCACCAAGATAATACCGAAGCCGACCATGAGCTTGGTCTTAATCTTGAGCTTGCTCCAAAATGACATTTTGGCCCCAGAGGTTTCAGCGTTACTCATTTCATCCAGCCTTTATTCATTTCCAAACAGTCCACTAAACTTAAGCTCAGGACACTTTGCGGCTTAACTCCGCAAACTGCGCTTAACTCTCCTCAATCCGCTCTGCGCTCAATTTACAGCAGTGCTCAAACCAGCGCCACAGAGCTTAATTACAGTCAGCCTTCCTCAACTAACCGTCTTACTGAGCCTTGCTTAGCATTAGTTAGCAACAATGAGCCGCGAACTGACACCGCATCGGGCAAATCAGCGTCACCATAGCACAAAGCCTAAGCTTTTACTGTGGCTACTATCGCGATCTTTATTGCCCCCAGAGCGCATGCGCTGAGCTTATGCGGCCCCTTTAGGGCGCTGCTGCCGTCCCAATGCTAAGTACTGCTTAATTCGATTCGACGCCCCACTTCTTGAGCAACACCCCCATCGTGCCGTCCATCATCATCTGCTCCATGGCGTCCGAGATGGCCTTGGCATAAGGCGAGTCCTTTGGCATCGCCATGGCAAATTGGCAGGCGTCCTCGCCAAACGGCTCAGCTAAGACCTTAAGACCTACTGATGGCACTGTTGCAACAAAGTCCACCATCGGCGGGCGGTCATAAATCAGCGCGTCCATCTCACCATGGGCTAGCTGGAACAAAGCCAAGATATTGTTGCTAAAGAAGACTGGTTGAGCCCCAACTCTCGCGACATAAGCCTCCGAGGTGGAACCGCGCTCAACGCCCACCTTCAGGCCCTTTAAGTCTTTGAGGCTTTTGATCTCAGGATGCAGCTTCGGGCTATAGACCACCGACAAGCTCGAAGAGAGGAAAATAGGAGTAAAGGAGTAGATCTTGGAGCGATCGTAAGTGTAGGAAATGCCGCCGCCTACCAAGTCAGCTTCACCGGCATTGAGTCGCTCAAAGGCGGTCAAGCGATCAAGCGGAAAAATACGGTTTTCACGCAGATTAAACAGCAGGCGACGCTGCAATTCATAGATGATGTCGACATCGAGCCCTTGCGGGTGCGTGATATCATTCTCAAGAAAGGCGTGCGGAGAGCCAATCGGATAAACGTAAACCGTTAGTGTGACGTTTTCCAGCTCACCCAACGCCTGCGCAGGCATAGACAAGAGCCAGCCCACTAGTGCTGCAATGCCGCAGATAAATTTTTTGCCCAAGCTCATCATAGAGCGCCTCACAACAGCTCAACACCTAACAAACCAGTCTCAAAAACTAAGCCTAAGCTGCGCGCTGCGCCCGCCCCTGAGCGCAAAACTCTGGGCCCACGCGCTGCGCCTTAAGCTTAAAATCACCTTACCGCAAGCCAAAATCCCTCTGCTTGCCGCAAGGTCCCAGTAAAACAACCGGCTAACCAAAGCGAAAACCGGCCAACAGCAAACTGGGACTGCTCCCAGCACAATATGCAGCGAAAAGCGCTTTCTTATAGTGCTGATACAACCAAGCTAAGCCAAGCCCCACCGGGCACAATTAGGCCCGAAGAGCGACTCCTTACTAGCTGGTGCTGTTAGTTTGTGTTGTTAGTGCTGTGGTCTTATGCCCTAAAGGAGGCCCATCGCGCCTCTTTAGCTTAAGTAAGCTTAGGTATCAGAGCTTATGTGCTGCCATCATGCTACGGAACACCCGGTATTTTGCAGAATCTATGCCCATATAAGGTGCGCCGCCGCGTCCCCCAATGTTCTAGATATTAAGCCGGAAGCAAGATTCCCCCCCAAAACGGGCGCATCTTGTTCCAACCAACGCGTAAAATAGCATGTCCCGAGCCTACAGCACAATTTTAGTGCAGACACCTGCGCGCAGGGCCCAAGCGCGCCTAGCTCACCCCAGCACGCCCTTGCTTAGCCCCAAAACCGTGGGCCGATCACGGCGACCCACCTAGATCTTGCCAAAATTTTGGCCGCACTTTACTCCCTGCTTAATCCCAGCCCTAAACACATGCGCTGCCAGCGCTACCAGAGCTTACGACGCCCCGACTCAGACCCTACCTCCCGACTAAACCTAATCCTACTCACCGCGACCGACCGACCCCCGACCCGCCTAACCCAGCCCTACTTAACCGCGATCGACCTAACCTCGACCTACTCACCGATCCACTTCTTGCGCAGCTTATAGGTGGTGCCGTCGGCTTCCATCTGGGTGAGCGCAGCATTGATGTAGGCGGTGTAAGGCGAGTCCTTTTTGAGGTAGAAGACGAACTCACCGTCGCAGCGATCAAAGACGTCATCGGTGACCTTGAGGTTAAAGGTCGGCATGGTATGGGCAAAGTACAAAATCGCCGGGCGCTCAGCGACCACCGCATCTAGCTTCCCCACCGAGAGCTGGTAGTAGGCCAGCATGATATTGTCAAACGGGATGGGCTGCGCGCTCATAACGCCCTTGATGTAGTCGCTCGCCGGTGAGTCGCGCTTGACGCCCACCTTCTTTTGCTTAAGCTGACCTGCACTCTTGATCGCAAAGTGCGAGGGGGCGTACATAATGCTAAAGCCCGAGCTGTAGACCGAACGCGTTACATCATACTTTTGGGCTAAGTTCTCGCGCATAGTGATGCCGCCGATAAAGAGGTCGACCTTATCACGTTGCAGAAACTCAAAGGCGTGGTTTTCCTCCATCGGGTAGTAGCGGCCCTCAGAGAGCTCAAAGCCCAAGCGCTGCTGCAGCTCTTGGACGATATCAATATCGTAACCTTGCGGATGCCCCACATTGTCCATGAGAAAAGCAAAAGGGGCGTTTTTAGGATCGACCGCCACGGTCAAGCGTACCCCCGCCATGCGCGAGGATAGATCAACCGCCGCCTGAGCAGAGCAACTCCAGCTCATCAGGCCTAATACCAGCAACATTAAGCTAAACACCGACTGCAAGCTCAGCCCGCGCCACCAGCCCAACACCTGGCGTAATCCCAGTGCGCGCCACCGCCTTGCAGTGAACCTTAAGCCACTTAAGCCACCACCGCCCCACGCCCCGCGCGCCCGCTGTGAACCCACCATAGCAACCTTCTTTTCTCACCTAAGCACCAGCAAGCTAAGCCTAAGCGCGCAGAGGCCGCCCGACTTAACCTTAAAACGCTGAGTAAAGCAACAATCACATCCGAAGTCCCCCGCCCCACCTTATAGCTTGATAGCTTTATAGCTTTATCGCTGGTTTGGCACCAGTGCTGTTCCGTAGCCTAGGCAGCCCACCAACCAAGAGCTCAGCATCAGGTATTAACCCGCGCTAACCAAAGCGCACACTAAGCGAGCTCACCGCGCTTACGCGCTGACTTGAGGCCGAGGGAGGCCGAGGGATGACGCTTCCGCGCAATATGGAAACGTTTACATTAAGTACGCAGTCAAGCCCCCAATTGGGCCCAACCACGCAGTGAGAATAGCGCAAAACGAAGGCACGCGACACAGCCGATGACAAAAACAAGATCTAGCTCATATTAACCTCAGCTAGATACGATCCCAAACGCCGCCAACGCAAGAAAAATCAAGTAAGGACGCGGCCCCAGCGCCCACCACAAGACGAGCAAACTTGAGGCATTTGGGGCAAAATTGCAACGCAAACGCAAATGCACAATACGCACGGGCACGCGTATTTTTCGGCCGGGAATAAAAAACCCATGCGTCCCCCAGCGCACAAAATTAGCGCCCGAGGTTCGCACGGGTTGGGGTGCTCTCACAGTAAAAGTGAGAGCAAGCTGTAGTCTAAGGGTCTTTAGATGTTGTTGGGTTATAGCACCACTGTGCTGGCAGCAGCGGCGAGCGGCGCTCAAGCGGCTACGTGCCTAGAACAAGAAGGTAGCGCCTTCCTCCGCCGAGCCTACACTGGCACGGCACGACTTGAAGAGATAGCGCCCATAGGTCTGCTCGTAGCTCTCGGTATCTGGGTGCTGCGGGGTGCGGCCTGATAAATCAGTCAAGCAGTTGATGGTACCGGCCTCAGCATCAAAGTCGATCAGATCGCCATCGCGCAGTAAGGACAGTGGGCCATCGCGTAAAGCCTCAGGGCTGACGTGCAGGGCCGATGGAATCTTGCCCGAGGCGCCAGACAGACGACCGTCGGTTAACAGGGCGACGTGGTAACCTGCCTTTTGCAGATTGCCTAAGACTGGCATTAACTTGTGCAGCTCCGGCATGCCTGAAGCGGCTGGACCGGCGTAGCGGACGACGATGACGGCATCTTGGTTGAGCTGACCTGCCTTATAGGCACGCTCAACGTCATGCTGATCGTTAAAGACGCGCGCTGGAGCCTTAACATGACGGTGCTCAGGGGCGACGGCCGAAATCTTGATCACCGAGCGGCCGAGGTTGCCGTTTAAGACCTTGATGCCACCAAAGTCTTGGAAGCAGTGCTCAGGATCAGAGAGCAAGACCTTAGGGTCACGGCTCTCGCCGCAGTCGACGAACTCAAGGGCACCTTGCTCGTTGAGAACCGGAGTGGTCAGCTGCGAGGCAAAGTCACCTACGACCGTATTGACGTCTTGGTGGACTAAGCCGCGACGGGCTAAGGCCTTCATCAAGACTGGGACGCCACCTGCGGCCTGTAAGGCGTTGATATCAGCCTTAGCGTTCGGGTAAATGCTGACTAACAGAGGGACGACCGCCGAGATATCGGAGATATCCTGCCACGTTAAGGTGAAGCCAAAGGCCTTGGCAATAGCAACTAAGTGCAGGGTGTGGTTAGTTGAGCCACCGGAGGCTAATAAGGCGACCAAGCTGTTGACGATGTTCTTAGCGGTTACCACCTGATACAGTGGCATTGGGTGGGCGCCGACCACGGTCTTGTCGACAATGGCCTGAGCGATGTACTCGGTGAGCTTGGCCCGCAGTGGGGTGTGAGGTGGCACAAAGGCCGAACCTGGCAGCATCAAACCCATGGCCTCAAACACTAACTGGTTGGTGTTAGCGGTGCCATAGAAGGTGCACGTACCTTGGCTGTGGTAGGAGCCACACTCCATCTTTTGCAGGGCGCTCTTATCAAGTTCACCGGCAGCATACTTCTGGCGGATCTCGGTCTTCTCCTCATTGGAGATGCCGGTGCCCATCGGCCCTGCTGGGACAAAGGCAATAGGCAGATGACCAAAGGCCGCCGCGCCCATAATCATGCCCGGAGCCACCTTATCGCAAATACCTAAGAGTAAGGCGCCATCAAAGCAATTATGGCTTAAGGAAATGGCCACCGATTGGGCGATCACATCACGCGAAAAGAGCGACATATCCATGCCCGGCTGACCTTGGGTCACACCGTCGCACATGGCTGGAACCGAGCCGGCAACCTGAGCGGTAGCGCCGACGCTGCGTACCGCAGCCTTAATCTCCTCAGGATAGAGGCGATAAGGGCAGTGGGCTGAGAGCATATCGTTATAGGCTGAGACGATGCCGATATTAGCCTTAGTAGCGCCTACGACATCAGCCTTATCCTGCTCATCAGTACCGGCGGCGGCGTGGGCAAGATTGGAGCAAGTAAGCAGCCCACGGGCGCGTCCTAACTTCTCTTGATCTGCGATCATCTTCAGGTAGCTGCTGCGCCCAGCTTGCGAGCGCTCTTCAATGTTCTGCGTTACCTGAGCAATAACTTGATTTAACATGTTTTGACCTCGCTGAGCCCCCGCCAAAGCAGGACTCCTTGTGTGTGATGCTCTCAATGGGGCTAGGCCTAGACTAGGCCCCAACCTCCCCCAGCCCACCCTTGTCTCAACGAGCTAAGAGAGATGCAAGTGGGTACGGCGCAAAATAGCAGCGCCCCCCCCCCTCATCATAAAAGCCCATACGGCACCGCTCCGCCCCCGTGAGAACAATTCTTATCGACGCGAGCACGAGCGCTAAGCGACCTTTGTGAGCAACCCCAGTGAGGGGCCTTAGTGCGCGCCCCTAGTGAGGGGCCTTAGTGCGCGCCCCTAGTGAGCGGCCTTGAGCTTGTACTCAACGGCCGCGATGGCAGCGGCGATGACGTCCTCTAATGGCTGCTCAATCGAGATGGAGACGACATCGGGCTCATCGGCACCTGGCACCTCTAAGGTGTCAAACTGGCTTTGCACCATGTCCTTTTTCATGTAGTGGCCTTGGCGTGCGGCCATACGCTCTAAGATGGTGTCCATCGAGCCTTGCAGGTGGACGAAGATTAAACCCTCGTTGTCCTTACGGATGATGTCGCGGTACTGCTTCTTTAAAGCCGAGCAAACAATCACGCCCGATAAGGTCCGGCGCTGTAAGGAGAAGAAGACGTCGCCGATGCGCTCCAGCCATGGGGCACGATCTTCATCGTTGAGCGGAGTGCCCGCCGCCATCTTCATGATGTTGGCCCGTGGGTGCAGATCATCGCCGTCGATAAAAGTCGCATCGAACTTGGCAGCTAAGGCCTTACCTACCGAAGTCTTGCCCGAGCCGCAGACCCCCATGACCACGCACTTAATGACATCGCTCATCTCTAAATCCTCTATCCCATTAAGCTCTCAGCGCTATAACCCAGCGCAACTACCGTAACAAGCGCAACTAGCGCACCGGTACAGCGCAATCAGCCAATCAGCCAACCAGCCAACTGCGCAGTGCGCAGCAATCAGCTCATAACCAAGCAATACATTTAATATTGCGGCTTAACAAAATACCGCAGCTCAATGTTACTGAGAACATCATAGCGATGTTACCAGTAACAAACAAGTCCCCCCAACTCCGCCCCACCGGCGACCACCCAGCACGCCACACCAGCAATTAAAGCGCTTATTTATCGCATTTTTAACCAAGGCAAAACCAATTTCATCTTTCCGCGCAATCTGCACCAAAAGCAGGCACAAGCACCCGACCAAATGCGCGCCAAAGCCCATCACATCGGGCTTTAGCCCCCGCTTCACCCCCTCACACTACCCTTACCAAGCGCATAGACAGGCCATTTTGCAAAAATTTGAAACAGATCTCATTTCTCAACATTGGTGGCAAAAAGCACTTTTCTTACGTTAATGTTACCAGTACCATGTTATCCATAACATGTTATTGGTAACAATCATCCTGTTACCAGTGACCCCGAAGCGTTGCCATCCGGGTTGCCCGCCGTGTTGCCTTCAGCGTTGTTATCAGCGTTGCCTGCGACGCCCGCGACTCAACGACATTCCAACGTAACTCCAACGTCACCGCAAACCTTAACCGATTCTTTGCTTAATCGATTCTTTGCTGTGTTGAATTTGAGGTAAATGCTATGGAACAAGCTCTAGCTCACTCGACGGGCTACCTCTTGTCGGTAGCGGGACTAGCAGTGGTGGTGCTGCTGGTTCTGATCATGAAATTCAAGGTGCACGCCTTTGCATCCTTGGTGATTGTGTCGGCCTTAACCGCCTTAGCCACTGGTATCCCTTACAACAAGGTCATGCCTGAGATGCTCAATGGCTTTGGTGGCACCTTGGGCTCAGTCGCCCTGTTAGTGGGCTTAGGCGCCATGATTGGCAAAATCTTGGAGCAATCGGGCGGTGCCCAAGTGCTCGCAGACACCTTGATTAAGGTGTTAGGCGAGAAGCGCGCACCATTGGCCTTAGGCATTGCCTCACTGCTCTTTGCCTTCCCAATCTTCTTTGACGCAGGCCTCGTGGTCATGCTCCCGGTAGTCTTATCGGTCGCCCGTCGTTTAGGTGGCTCGCTCTTACTGTACGCAATGCCAGCTACCGGTGCCTTTAGCGTCATGCACGTATTCTTACCGCCACACCCAGGTCCAGTCGCCGCTTCGGGCATTTTAGGTGCTAATGTCGGCCTGTTAGTCTTCATTGGCCTCATCATCGCCTTACCAACTTGGTACCTTTCCTCCTACCTCTATGGTAAGTGGTGTGCCAGCAAGTGGATGATCGGCGTGCCTGATCTGTTCTCCGATGACGCCCCAGCCGAGGACAAGAAGCAGGTCACCCCTCCTAAGTTCAGCACCGTACTTGCGATCTTACTGACCCCAGTACTGTTGATCTTCCTCAACACCGGTATTACCACCTTACAAGCGACCGGCGCCCTGCCCCAAAATGATGTCTTAAGCTTCCTGACCATCTTTGGTCAAACCCCAATTGCCCTGCTTATCACCTTGATTTTGAGCCTGTGCATCTTTGGTAAAGAGTTTGGCATGAAGCAGCTCGAGCGCTTCTGCGAAAAGGCCTTAGGCCCAATCTGCTCGGTTGTCTTAGTCACCGGTGCCGGTGGTATGTTCGGCGGTATCTTACGTGCCTCGGGTATTGGTGGTGCCTTAGCTGACACCTTATCGGACTTAGGTATTCCTGCCATCGCCGCCGCCTTCATCATCGCCGCCTGCTTACGTGTAGCCCAAGGCTCAGCCACGGTTGCCCTGACCACCACTGCTGCCTTAATCGCCCCAATTGTCGCCGGTTCTGACTTCAGTCAAATCCAAATTTGCGCCATTGTGACTGCCGTTGCCGCAGGATCAGTCGTATTATCACACTTCAACGACTCAGGATTCTGGTTGTTTAAAGGCTTGTACGATGTAGATGAGAAAATAACTTTACGTACTTGGACAGTATTAGAGACGTTAATTGGTGTAATCGGCTTTGCTTTAGCCTGCATCATTTACCTGCTGTTCTAATACCGACAAGAACCAAAGGGGAAAGCTGGGAGTCACGCGAAGAGCTCAGCAAGATGCTAAGCAAAGTGCTAAGCAAGGTGCTCAGCAAGGAGCCAAGCTCGGTTCAACTCCCAGCGCGCAGGGCCGGGCCCTGCGCGCCCCGACCAGTAACTTATAGCCCCTAAACTCACTTAATCTTAGGGCAAGGGCGTTGGTCCACCCGCCCCTCCCAGCTAGCATCGTGCAGCTTCCGGGTTACAACCACTCGGAGCTTGGGTTCGATCAGCGCTCTTGCCCTAGGGTTAAGCTCAGCCCCCGATCGTTTTCACACGAAAAGCAGCGTCAGTTGCTTACTCCAACACACACAACATCACACATCTTAGATGCCGAGCTTTGCTCGGCATTTATTTTTGTGCCCCGCGCAGTCACGCTGCGCCCTGCTCATTAGACAGAGCCCGCTGCCTGGGCGGTGAGCAGACTTGCGCTACCTAATGTTACAGGTAAAATGTTAGCTAACATTTGTTAGCTAACATTTCAGTGCTCCCACTAGCAGCGCCCAGCGCCCCGGCGTCGCGCGGCCCAGCACCAAGGGCAAATGCAGCCCAGGGCCGACCGATGGTATTTAGGCCGCCGGATGGTACTAAGGGGCGCCGCTGGCATCAAGTGAGCACGCACGCTAACGGACCGGAAGGGACGCAGCCTTGGCTGCGCCGGCTAGTTTCAAACCACAAACGGAGGCGGCGCCGCCTCCTCCCCTCAGTGACCTCGGGGGCAGGGCGCCGAAATTTGGGATGAAAGGGAACCGCATCACTTTAGAGGACATTGCAAAACGGGTGGGTGTGACTAAGATGACGGTCTCACGCTATATCACCAACCCCAGTAAGGTCGCCAAGGCCACCGGCCTTAAGATCAAGGCGGCGATCGACGAGGTGGGCTATATTCCCAACCGCGCCCCGGTCATGCTGTCCCAAGCTAGCACCAAGACCATCGGTCTCATGGTCTCATCCTTTTCCAACCTGCTTTTTTCTGACCTGATTGAAGGGGCTGAAGCGCGGGCGCGCAAGGCAGGCTACGAAATCTTGATTGGGCACACCTCTTACCGCGAAGACGAAGAAGAGCGCAAGATCAGCCAGCTCATGTCCTATCAAGTCGATGCCATGATTCTGACCGACGCAGTGCACACCCCTCAGACCATCAAGCGTCTTAAGATGAGCAAGATTCCGGTCGTTGAGCTCATGAGCTTGGTCGACAACCCGATCGATATGAACATCGGCTACCACCATGCCAAGATTTCCTATGCCGCGATCAAGGGCTTAATTGAGTGTGGGCGGCGCAATATCATGTACTTAGCGGCGCGCATGGACTCACGCACCATGGATCGCCAAAGCGGCTATCTTACCGCGCTCAAGGAGTTTAACCTCACCCCCCATATCTACGGCTCCGAGAATCCGTCGAACTTCACCATCGGTGCCATGACCATGCGTAAGGCCCTGATGGAATGCCCCAACGTCGATGCGGTGTTCTGCACCAACGACGATGTGGCGATCGGCGCCATGATTGCCTGCATTGAGCAAGGAGTGAGTGTCCCCGACGATATCTCCATCTTAGGCTACAACGGCCTTGATATCGGCAACACCACCATTCCTAAGCTCACCTCGATTCGCACCGCGCGCTACGATATGGGCAAAAGCGCGGTCGAGCTCATCTTGATGCGGCTGCGCAACGACGACAGCGCCGAGACGCATATGGAGCTCACTCCGATGTTGAGCCTGGGGCAAACCCTCACTTTAGAGGAGAATCAAGCCATCTCGCGCAACTTCGATACCCTCTACGCGCTCAAGCTCCCGCCCCTGGTGACAACTGACGCGGCGCTCCAGCAAACCCTGATGGACTTAAACCGCATGCGCTAAGCCCCAGCTTTGGTTCCAGCTTTGGTCCCAGCTTTGGTTCCAGCTTTGATCCCAGCTTTGGTCCCCACCCAATTGGCTATGGCAAGGCCTAGGGCTTTGCCTTACAATAGCGGTGCAATTTTTAAGTTAGCATCAGCTAACCATGCTAGGAAAGGATCTCAGTTAAGAGCTAACGTTTCGGGGCCGAGGAGAGGGCTATGATTAACATTAAAACTCCACATGAAATCGAGCTGATGCGGGTGGCCGGTAAGCTGGCCGCCGACGTCTTGATCATGATTGAGCCATACATTAAATCAGGCGTTACGACCTTAGAGCTCGATCACATCTGCCAAGACTACATCTACAACACTCAGCAGGCCATCTCCGCGTGCTTAGGCTATCAAGGCTATCCTAAGTGCACCTGCATCTCGGTCAACGAAGAGGTCTGCCACGGCATTCCTGGGGCCCGCGTGCTCAAGAACGGCGATATCGTCAACATCGATGTCACCGTGATCAAGGATGGCTACTACGGCGACACTTCCAAAATGTATATCGTGGGCGGCCACACTACTCCTTTGAGCAAGCGTTTGGTCAACACCACCCAAGAATGCCTCTACGCCGCCTTACGCAAGATTCACGATGGCGCCAATCTGACCATTGTGGGCGATACCATTCAGCGCATCGCCGACCGCGAGTCATTTTCGATTGTGCGCGAATACTGCGGCCATGGCATCGGCAATACCTTCCACGACGAGCCGACCGTTTTGCACTACCGCAATCGTAACAATGTGATGCTGGAAACGGGCATGACCTTTACGGTTGAGCCGATGATCAATGCCGGCACCTTCAAGTGCAAGGTCAACAAGAAAAATGGCTGGACGGTAACCACAGCCGACAAGGCCCCATCGGCCCAATTTGAGCACACCATTGTCGTCACCGACGACGGCTGCGAAATCCTAACCTTACGCCCCGAAGAGGAAGGCAAGATCGAGCGCGTGCTGCACAACTTGCTCTAACCCCCTTGCGCTCAAGCACTTGCACTCAAGCATCTGCGCTCAAGCACTTAGCTCAAACATGTGAGCCCAAGCATGTAAGCGCAGTTAGCGCCCGCGCTCCTGCCCGCTCCCGACCCCCAAGGCGCCTGACGGCGCCTTTGGTTTAGGGCCTGACCCAAATGCGGGGCGCGCTTACCTCAAGCGCGCCTCCTGCGCGCTCGCAGCTGCCTAGGCATGCTAAGATTAACGCACCAAGCTGAGCTATTGGGGGAGGTCACGTGTACGTACAAATCAGTCTGCCGCATATTCAACGCGATGCGAACCTCATCGAAGAGCAGCCCTTTGTCTGCGCGCTTGACTACACCCAGCTCAAAAGCGGACGCGAGTACTTAGCGGCCTTAGAAGAGCGCTTGGTCGACCTCTTTAACCAAGGCTACGCAGTCAACCGCCTGCTTGAGTATCGCACCCATTACATGGATGTGATGCTCCAGCGCCTCTACTGCCACTTTGGGCTCAATCAAGAACATGACCTAGCCTTAATTGCAGTGGGAGGCTATGGCCGCGGCGAGCTCTTTTTAAAGTCGGATATCGACTTACTCCTCGCCTCGAAGGCGCCCTTAAGCCTTGAGATGCAAGAGCACATCTCCGCCTTTATTTCCTATTTGTGGGACTTAAAGCTTGATATCGGCTCCTCGGTGCGTACCATCAAGGAAACCTTGGAGAACGTCAACGCTGACCTCACCATCTGCACCAATCTGCTTGAGACCCGCTTTTTAAGCGGCAACTACGCCCTGTATCAAGAGCTGCTGGAGACCATTACCCAAAAGAGCACGTGGAACACTAAACGCTTCTTCCACGCCAAGGTCGCCGAAGAGCTGGAGCGGCACCATGCCTATAAGGACACCTCCTACGCCTTAGAGCCGGACATCAAACAAAATCCCGGCGGCATTCGTGACATCAATGTCATGCAGTGGATTGCCAACTTCCACTTTCAGGCTAAGACCCCCGAGGACATGCTCGCGCTCGAGTTTTTAAGCCGCGAAGAATACGACGAGCTGATCGAAAGCCGCGCCGTGCTCTATCAGGTGCGCTACGCCTTGCATGTCTGCACCCGCAAAGAAGACAATCGCCTGACCTTAGACTACCAGCCGATGGTGGCCGCGATCCTAGGCTACAGCGGTAAGAGCAATGCCCAAGTTGAGACCATGATGCGCGACCTGTACCGCTCCTTGCGGCGCATCCGCGAGCTCAACTCGATGGCGCTGCAACTTGAGGTGCTCCGCATCACCGGCCACCTAGGCGATGAGGAAACCCATTTTCTCAACAATAACTTTATCAGCCGGGGCCCATTACTTGACGTCACCGACCAAGACACCTTTAGCCGCGATAAGAGCAAGCTCTTAGAGATCTTTTTGTTGATGAGCCGCCATCCTGAGGTGGTGGGTCTACACGTCAATTGCCTCCGCCTCTTACGCCGCACCCGACGCGCGCTGACCAACTACTTAGTTGAGATCCCAGAGTGCCGCGCCATCTTCAAGAGCATCTTAGAGAGCCCGCAGGCGGCCTGCATCGCCCTGCCGTTGATGCATGAGCACCGCATCTTATCGGCCTATATGCCCTCGTGGGAGAAAATCGAGGGCTTGAGCCAATTTGATATGTTCCACACCTACACCGTGGATGAACATACCATTCGCGTCATCAAGAACATCGACCTGCTCAGTAGATCGAGCGACCCCACGCACACCCTGTTTAAGCACGCCTACAACCAGCTTAACAACCCGGAGATCTTGGTGGTCGCAAGTCTCTTGCACGATATTGCCAAGGGCCAAGGCGGGCATCACGCCCAATTAGGCGCGGGCGAAGCGCTGTACTTTTGCCAGCTGCATCACTACACCCTCTATCAAACTAGGCTCGTGTCATGGCTGGTCTACAATCACCTCTTGCTCAGCGCGAACGCACTGCGCCGCGATATCAACGACCCGCAAGTGGTCAATGAGTTCTCCAAGCTGGTGCAAGACGAAGAGCATCTCAACCTCTTGTACTGCCTGACAGTAGCGGACATCTGCGCCACCAACGACCATGAGTGGAACTCCTGGAAAGATCAAGTCTTCCGCCAGCTCTATTTCTCAACCCGCCAAGCGCTGCGCCATGGCCTTGAGATGCCGCATGACATCAAGCTGCACGCCAATGAAAATCAGGCCTTAGCTTTAAACTACATGCGCGACCTCAATGAGCAGGACATTCGCACCTATTGGTCCTACTTCAAGCCCAACTACTTTATCTACTACACCCCCTTTGAGCTCGCGTGGCACACCCGCAATATCCTGACTTTTTGGGAGTCCAGCCAGCCCTTAATTCTCTTTGCCCAGCACCCGGATGTGGGCACGGAGATGCTGATTTTTACCAAGGAAGCCAAGGGCCACTTCAACTTTGGCTATCTGGCCTACATCATGGCCAAGAAGCGTCTCAACATCCAATCCTCGCAGTTCATCCGCAACAAGCTGGGCCACTCGCTGTGCACCATCAAGTTCCTGTCGCAAAAGGGGGGCTGCATCGACAATGAGCGCCTGCACTCGATACGACGCGCCCTCTTAGATGGCGGCAACGAGACGCCCAGCATCGATGCGATTGAGCAGCTCAATCTCAGCCGCAATAAGGGCCAGATCTTTAAGCTGCCGACCGTGGTCAGCTACTTAAGCGACCACCAAAAGGACAGCACCAGCATCGAGATCTCAACCCTCGACCGCCCGGGCCTGTTAGCCAAAATCGGCATCACCTTTAGTAATCTGGGCGTCTTTGTGCGCAGCGCCCGCGTCACGACCACGGGCGAGCGCGCTGACGACTTCTTCACCATCACCGACAAGCAAGGCCGCGCCTTAAGCGAGCGCGCCAAAGACAAGCTGCTCAAAGCCCTGCAACAAGTGCTCGACCCGACGCCCGATCATTAGGACTAACCCCAGCGTAAGCCCCCATCAGCGCCCCAGGCCGCTAAAGGCAATCCGCGCTATCGGCCCTGCCCCCAGCGGCTCAGCCCGCGGCCTAGCCCGAGGCTAAGCCCAAGGCTCAGCCCGCGGCCCAGTCAGAGACCCCCTCAAAGTCCCAGTCATTGCCCCTTTTTAGCGCAGCGCGCCGCTGGCGCGCGCCGTACGCGGCACTTTTGCACCATAACCAAGCAGCGCTGCGCGCTGTTTTCGCCGATGCCAAGCGATGGGGTAAGATCTTAAATTTCTAGACCAAGGAGGTTAGTCCTAGCGCTCACAACCAACCAGGACGCTAGCACCACGCCCCTAATTTGGTCGTGCTAATTTTGAGCAAGGATTTGAGGGAAGTAGATGTCACAGCAACTGCAATCCATTATCGATCAAGCTTTTGAGCAGCGTGCGGTTATCACCAAGGACAATTGCGATGCCAATGTCCGCGCCGCCATCAACGACGTTATTGCGGGCTTAGATGATGGCTCGTTACGTGTCGCAGAGAAGGTAGACGGCGAGTGGATCACCAATCAATGGATCAAGAAGGCTGTGCTCCTGTCCTTTAAGCTCCAAGACAACACCTTAACCGAGATTCCAGGTGGCGCTTACTACGACAAGGTACCATTAAAGTTTGACGGCTACAGCGCCGAGCGCTTTGCCCAAGAGGGCTTACGTGCCGTCCCAGGTGCCGTCGTGCGTCGTGGCTCCTACTTAGAGCCTAACGTCGTGTTAATGCCATCCTTTGTCAACATCGGCGCGCGCGTCGGTGAGGGCACCATGGTTGACACTTGGGCCACCGTTGGCTCGTGCGCCCAAATCGGTAAGCACGTCCACCTCTCCGGCGGCGCCGGTATCGGCGGCGTATTAGAGCCAGTACAAGCAGGCCCGACCATCATTGAGGACAACTGCTTTATCGGTGCCCGCTCCGAGATTGTTGAGGGCGTAGTAGTCGGTGAGGGCTCGGTCATTTCGATGGGCGTCTTCATCGGCAAGTCGACCCGCATTTACGACCGGACCACGGGCGAGATCATGTACGGTAAGGTTCCACCATACTCGGTAGTAGTCTCGGGCAACCTGCCATCCAAGGACGGCAAGTATTCCTTATACGCAGCCATCATCGTCAAGCGCGTCGACGAGAAGACGCGCTCCAAGATCGGCTTAAACGAGCTGTTACGTCAAGCCGAAGATGAGGTACGCGCCTAAGCAACCGGCTTAAGCCAATACCCGCTTAAGCCAGATACCCGCTTAAGCAAGATACCAGCTTAAGCTGCGTTAAGCTGCGCCCCACCCCGCGCTGGCGCGAGCATATCCCTCCCAAGCCCAGTGCGGCTCAGCCGCACTGGGCTTGTTGTGCTGGCGGCGCGCAGCTCGCGCGCGAGCTGCGCGCCGCCTCACGCCGCCGCCCACTGAGAGCATCTAAACCATAACTTTTCTCAAATATTGCCGTAAAATGGAACACACCATCAGCTAGCGCAGCAATATCATGGGCTCCGTAAAACTGCAAGACGCGGATTGGTTTTACACGCACCTTCGGTAAGAGCAAAACTCAATGATTGCGTTATTTGAG
>DXIF01000199.1 GCA_019113025.1 Candidatus Anaerobiospirillum stercoravium
GGCTACCCTTAAGGCTCAGGGCCGAGGTGGGGCGGGGTACGCTGGGGTGCGGGCACAGCGCGGGCACCTGCGGTAAGGTGAGCTTTAAGGTGCGGGTGGCACCCATGATGAGCTGGGTGATTTGGGTGGCAGTAATGAGTTGGGACATAATGAGCTGGGACATAAGCACCTCCTTAGGTGCCGGTGGCGCAAGAGGGCTCAATTTGGAGTCCAAAGTAGGAGCCAAATTAGGAGCCAAAGTGGGGTTGTTGCTCGTAGTCGTAACCGTGATACGGGCCGTCAAAGTAGATGTCTTGGGTGAGGGTGACGTTGAACAAAAAGCCCGGCGCCACGGTCAAGGTCGGGGAGATGGCCAAATTGCGCTCAATCACCGCGGTGATGACGCGCCCTAAAGATTGGCCCAGACCTTGGCTTAACGCGCCGCTGACTGTGAGGTTGCCGTCTTCGTCGTAGCTGTCGTTATCAACGGCCAAGCTCACCGAGGCGGTGATGCCGCCTAAGAGCACCGCGTTACTAAACAGGCGCCACATATGGTGGTCGACCTCTGCAGAGAAGCCGGCTAAGCCATCTTGACTTACGCCGGGCATGGCGCCCAAGGACAGGGCCTTGCCATCCGGGAAGATCACGCGGTTAAAGCCCAGCATCAGTCGCTCTTGGCCCAAGAGTGGTGCGGCGGCATATTGCCCGATGATCTTGGAGCCCTTAGGAATCAGCACATGGCGCCCATAGGGAGTATCAAAGACATCGCTGGTCACTTGTGCTTGCACTTGGCCCGGCAAGTCCGAGTTCACGCCGCTTAATAAAACGCAGGGGATGAGCACGCCTTGGCGCAGCAAGTACGGCGAGAGTACGCTCTCGACCTTGCTTGTAAGTAAGGTACCCGCAGTGCGCAGCTGGTCATAAGCGCTCAAGGTGGTGCCAGGTCCTGTGAGCTCTAGGCCACTGCCTGTCCCCGCGCCTGTTCCAACGCCCGGCTGAGGCGTGTGACTTGCGCGTGCTAGCGCCGCTTGCAGCGGGGTCATCCCCGCGCTCACCTCAGCGTGCGCGTCTGCTCTCGTGCCCACCGTTTCGGTGCCGTGGGGCGCTGCTTTGGGCGCGGCTCCGGCCACCGCAGTTGAGGCCTTTAAGGCCACCAAGAGTGCTTGGGCCCGGCTTTGGGTCAGGGCCGCGGCCGCTTGCTGAGCGGCACTAGGTGGCGTCGGGGTCACAGGTTGTGGCGCGTGTTGGGTCAGTTCCTGATAGCGCTGATAGTCCGCGGCAAAGTCGCGGGGCGTGGTGGCGGGGTCGGGCTTTGGCTCAGGCTTTGGCGTTGGGGGCGCGCTGAGCTCATAGACGAGGTTGCGGTAGCGCCGCTCATCGGCGCTTTGACGCTCGAGGCGCTCCACTGCCAAGAGGGGGCGCAGCGCATCAAGGCTGGTACTATCTGGTGCCGCCGCTTGCTGCTGACTGTGTTGTTGGCGCTGTACCATCACCGTCACGCCGACTGAAAGCAGTGCGACCAGCACTCCTAAAATCAGCACTAAGACCAAGCGCCCGCGCACCCGGCCTGAGCGGATGACTTGATTGACTCGTTCCATGATCAGTCCTCCGTCTCAGCTGCGACCGGCAGCGGCCCGGTGGCCAGAATGCCCCCGGCGTTAGCGCTCTGCGCTGCGCGCGCAGGGTTCGGGGCGAGCGAAGGGTTCGGGGCGCCGGGTGCGCTGCTGGGCGGGGCATTGGGCTCCAGCGCCGCCGCCACGTGCTGAGCCGTGCGGCTTAAGCTGCCGAGGGCGGTAAGGGAGCTTGAAAGATGCGCGTTATTGGAGCTGTGCTCTAGGCTGCTGTGGGCCGAGCTCACCGCGTTTGAGATGGTATTAAAGCGCGGCGCAAGGCCCGGGCTTAAGGTACCCAGCGTGCCTTGGGGGATTAGCCGTTGGAGGTTGATGACGCCTGCACTCAGGCGCTCGAGACTGGACTTATCCTCAGCTAAGGCGCGTGCTGTCGTGAGCCCCAGCTGCGTGCCGCGCGCGCTGAGCTCTTGCTTGAGGGCCCCAGGCTGCGCCGGAGCGGGCGCCGGAGCGCTCGAGTTTGCTGCATGTGGCGCTTCAGTTTGGGCTTGCGCCGTCATCAGGGGGCGCGCAAGCAAAATCTCCAGCGGCTTTTGCGTGGGTGCAGGCTCATATTGCGGCTTGGGGCGTGGTGGGTTTGGCTTGCGCGCCTTGCGCGTTGCCTGAGGCGCGGCCTTGGTTGCGGACTGAGCCTTGGGGGCAGGTGCCTTAGGTGTTGTGACTTTGGTGGTCGTTGGAGCCGCGGTGTCGGCGCTCAGAGCTAGGTTGGGGCTGCTCCCGGCGGTATTCCCGGCGAAGTTCCCGGTGGTACTCCCAGCGGCGCTGGCAGCGGTGATGACACTCAGGTCATAAAGCGGGGCGCGCGTGGCTTGAACGCTGATGGCGCTCAAGGGCGTGAGCGCGGTGGCGTCATAGAGGCGCTGGAGCGTCAGCTCCAAGGTCTTAACCTCAACTAAGAGGTAATCGCCCTCACGCGGGCGCATGATACTGGTAGTAATGGCGGTGGGCTCAAGCTGCGCGCAGGACTGAGGCTGGGTGCAGCACGCGGCGCCGCTGTGGCGCAGCGCCGCGCTCAGCGCGGTGAGCTCGGCGCTCGCGTCAGCGCTCGGGGCGATGCGCGCAGCGGTGCTCGTGGCAGTGCTCGCAGCGGGGCGGGGCTGCTCTTGGCGCGGCTGAACTAAGGCTTCAGGGCTGACTGGCTCAAAGGTGGTCGTCCCTAAGGCGTAGTAGGTACCAAGAAGCGGCATTAAGTCCTGATAGAGCGGTTGCAGCTGGGCCGATTGCACCTCCGTGCTGGGGCGGTTGAGCCCGAGCGTGGTGAGTTGGCAGCCGCTTAAGGTCAGGCACAGCATTAAGATGAGAAGGCGTGACATAAGACCTCCTTTTAAGGCTGAAGGGACTGGAGCGTGATGTCGGCGTGCAGCGCTTTGCTATCACTACTGCTACCTAAGAGCAGACGCAGCTTGGTCGGCAGTCCATCGACGATAAAGCTGTGGCCTTGCACCCGGTAGTTGATAAGCCCGAGGTTACTTTTACTGCTTCCCACCGCATTGCCGCTGGTGTTGACCACCACTAAGGCCGGAAGCCGTGCGCCTGCGGCCATAAGATCTGGGGGCATCTGAACAAAGGTCTGGCGTCCGTCGTTAAAGACCCGTAAGGGATAGAGCTCCTCATCGCCTGATAGCTCGTAGTTGAAGTTAAGCTGCTCTAAGAGCACCGCCCCGCTGGGGGCGCTCGCTCCTAGGGAGGGGGCGCTGACGGTGCGGGCCTGCTGGGCCCGTTGCAACTCGGCTTTGAGGTGCTGGTAGCGCGCGAGCGTGGCCTCCGGGTAGATAAAGGCCACTTGCGGCATAAAGTCATGCGCGGTCGACTTTAAGTCGAGGTAATAGGTGCGCTTATCGGTGTAGATGCGCAGATTGGTGTTGAGATTGAGGTCGGTCGGTTTGAGCGCAATGTGCTCGACGATGGCGCCGTCGTGGCCGCTGACCGAGCGCTCGATGAGCCAGCGCGCGCCATCGCCGATCTTGAGATCTAAGACGTTTTCGCCCGGCTCTAAGGCGATGTCGCAGACGTGTAACAGTGAGCACACTACCGTCGGGCGCGAGGCGCCGTAGATAAAGCGCACTTCGTTGGGGCCGGTGATCACGGGCTTGGTCGCCGCGGCCTTAGCGCCGCGCGTGGCATTGCTTTGCTCTAAGGCATTGAGCACCGCGCGCTCTTGTGCCGTTAAGACGTGGCGCGCGGCTTGGTCGGGGCTTAAGGCTAAGAGCTGGTCGAGGGCCGCATCGGCAAAAACGCGCGGGCACAGCGCTAAGAGCGCCAGCAGCATAAAGGGCAGAATCAAATACAGATAGCGCATATCACACCTCCTGGGCGTGGCGGCTTGCACCTTACTGTCGGCGGTGCCGCCACGCCCTGTGGGCTTAACAACTGGGCTTAACAACGGGGTTAGACAATGACGTCGGAGACGACAAACTCGGTGACAATGAGGCCTAAGGGGTTTAACAGCAGCAGGCGCTCGGCCCCCTCCACTTGCCCCGAGGTCAGCGCGTTATCCTGCTTAAAGGAAATCAAGGCGCGCATGGTGCGCTCGTAGCTTTGGTGGCGTACGCTCTGGGCCTCAGCTCGTGCGTGTGCTGCGCCCGGGGCCTGAGCATTGGCAGTGGTATTGCCAGTGGCACCGGCCGCGACCTCAGCGCGCCGCTGCTCCGTTGGGCTAAAGGCCGACTGACTGATCTCACGCCAGTCGATTTGCACTGTGTGCTCGCCGGTGGCGATGACATTTAAGATGTCCACTGAGACCGCGTAGGGCGCCCGCGGGCTTAAGGGGTTATGAGCGTTAAAGTAGGCGTCGAGGTCTAAAAAGACCTTGGAGCCGGGGGCAACGAGGGCGTAGGCGCGCGTCATCAGCTGGCGCTGCAGCGTTTTATCAGGGGTCACCATGCGCACATGGCGCACAAAGTCCGAAAGCTGGGCCGCCACCAGCGCGGGTGTCAGCGCTTCGGTCGCAGGCGGGAGCAAGCCGCGATTGAGCACCACGCCGTGCCGGTCGACCGTGACGACATAGGGCTGGAGGGCCGGGCGCTGGCTTTGCGCGATTAAGGCCGCAAGGCAGATAAAGGCCAGCGCCAGCGAGCCAAAGCTCAGCAGCACCCACGATAAGTGCTGGCGCAGGCTGTTTAACATGACCTCACTGCGCTTGAGCCCGAGGCTCTTGGTCAGATGCAGATCCTCTAAGGCCGCCGCTTGCGCTTGGTGCTTAAGCACGGCCGCGCCGCTGGTGACCGGATCGGCGGGCTCATGCTCAGGCTTGGGCTCAGGCTCAGTCGGCGCGGCGCTTGGGGCGGGCGCCGCGGCCTGCGCCGGGCGCTGCCACGGCCAGCGCAAGTGGGCTTGAAGCCAGGTGATAAGGCGCGGGCGCGCCGCATCACTGCGCTCGAGGTCCCACTCATTGAGTAGCGCACACTCCTCTAGGGGATTGAGGGCGCGCCCTGAGGGGATTACTTTCAGTGGCGGCGTCTCGGGCGGCTCGGTGGGCGTGCCGGGCTTGGGGGTGACCAAGGTAAACGAATCAGACAGTTGTACTTGAGTCGTGGTACTGGTGAACACGAGCTGGCGGTGCAGCTTAAGGCCGCTCTCCGCTGCTTGCGCATCGTCGGCGGGGTCACCCTGAGGCTCGTTTTGTAAGATGCGCTTGAGCGCAGGTGAAGGCGTGGGCGCCGGGGGTGGAACCAGATAATCAGGCTGCGGCGCGGGGCAGCTGAGTTCAGTGACGCAGCCTTGAGCGGCGCGCTCATCATAGGGTGGGTCGCTTAAGGCATCAGGTGTCAGCGGGGTGGGGTGAGGCATGAGCATCGGATCCTCCTTAAGTTTAGGCGGCGCGCGACGGCGCGGCGGCCGCTGGGGTTGGTGTTGGCGCTGGGGCTGGTGTTGGCGTTGAGGTTGAGGTTGACGGCGCACTTGGTTGCGGCTCGTTGAGATGGCGGTAGAAGGTCGGGCCAAAGCGCTGGTACAGCGCATCGACGCGCGCGCAGTGGTGGTCACCGGCGATGCTTAAGAGCGCCAGCTCATCTGGGGGCAAAATGAGGTTGAGCATGATGCGCTCGCTGCCCTTGCAGAAGTAGTAATCGCGCTTGGGCGTGGCGTGGACGAGGGCCTCGATTTCAGTGGGGCTTAAGCCCATGGTGAGGTAGGCGTCCTTTAAGGCGGCACTGCCCGCGTCGCAGTTGGCGAGGAAAAAGCGGGTCTTGGCGCAGTCAAGCAGGTTTTCCCACAGGCCTGAGTGCTTTAAGTCCGCTAAGCTTTGGGTGGCTAAGATCACTGCGACATTGAATTTGCGCAGGGTCTTAAACCACTTGAGCAGCTCTTGGGCAAACACGGGGTCTTGCAACATAAGCCATGCTTCATCGAGCACAATGGCCGCCGGGCGCCCATCAAATTGCTGCTCGATGAGGTGGAACACTTGCTTTAGTACCGGTACGGCAAAAGCGGGGGTGCTGGCGAAAATCTCGGCACACTCAAAGGTGGTCAGAGCGCTCTGGCCAATGGCAAGATTGCGGCGGCCATCTAAAATGGGCGAGCGCGTGGCACAGCCTAGGCTCTCGGCGCGCTGCGTCTCATCACCTGGGGCAGCCGTGCTTGGTGCCACTAAGTGCTGTAAGAGCGCCTTGAGGTCGCCGCCCATGGTGGTGTAGGGCGCAAGGGCCGTGCGCACGGCCTTGATTTGCGTGGTGACGTAAAAGTCGCTTAAGGAGCGGCGCTCTTGCGGCTGACTTGCGAGCAAATTGATGCAGGTGATGAGCTCGTTGCGCTGCTCGGCGCTCACCTCAACCTGACTTAGGCGCAGCAAGGTCTCGATAAAGGAGACGGCGTAATCGCGCTGTAAGTCGGTTTCAAGATCATAGAGCGGGCATAGCTGCGCCTTATCATTGCTAAAGGTCAGGTGGGTGCCACCTAAGGCCTTGGTCAGGGCGTAAAAGGAGTAGCCCTTATCAAAGGCAAAGATGCGCATACCCTGATAGCGCAAGAGGTTGAGCATGAGCGCGCCCAGGAGCACCGATTTGCCCGCGCCCGTTGGGCCAATGATCAAGGTGTGGCCCAGATCATGGTCGTGCAAATTGAGCAGATAATTGCTTGCGCCCTTAACCCGCACTTGCATCAAGGGCGAGCGCGTGGTGCCCATCAAAGGGTTGGGGCAATGGGCCTCGCCTAAGATCGGCTGTTGCAGGGGCAAAAGGTCGAGCACGACGTCTTGTGACACAATGGGGCGGCGTAAATTCTCGTAATAGTGGCCAGGGAGACTGCCCAAAAAGGCCTCCGTGGCGTTGATCGATTCGACTCGGCCGATAAGACCCGCGCGCTCAATGGCTTGCAGCGCCGCGCGCGTGTACTGCGCCAGCACCTTAGGGTTATGGTGGTAGATGAGTAAGGTGCCGCAATAGGCGCCGAAGACCACTTCGTTGTTATCAAGCGCACGCTTAGCCTTGTCGATATCGGCCATTTGGTCGAGCGCGTTTTGATTGAGCCGGGCCTCCGGCAGATTAAAGAGCTGGGCCAAGATGCCCTTACTCTTTTGGGCCCAAAAGCGGCGGTACTTGCCCAGAAGATAGGTGCTCTTAAGCTGGTCAAAGTAGATAAAGCGCGTATTGAGCCGATAAGGGAAGGGCAGCAAGCCCAAGGCGTTGGCGCAGCCGGGCTCACTCATCTGAGGCAAGCCCTCCAGCGCGATCACGCTGATGTAGTTAGGTCCCAGCTTAGGCATAAAGCCATGAATAAAGTCTTGGCTCCCTAAGAGCGCATCTAGGTACACGGCCTTGGTCGGAAGGCGCAGCTCTTGGTAGTGGCCGCTTAAGCACTCTTGGATATGGCTCAAGCCGGCATGGTAGGTGTAGTTACCCAGCTCATTGCGTTCAGGCCCCAAGGGCTTGACCTGAAAGCACAGCTCCAAGGTCGCCACCACCGAGGCGCACGCCAGTTCAAACTCGTGCACCAAGGCGCGGCTGTCCTCAGCGGCGCTTTGCGGCAGGGTACTGAGCGTGCCGCGCGGGGAGTTGGTCTGGGAATGAGGCTGGGAGCGCGGTGGCGTTTGGTGATGCGGGGTCGAACGCAACGCCCCGCGGCGCTTAAGCTGAGTGGGTTCATGGTCGGGCTTGGTGATCAGGCGCTCTAAGTGCTGGGCCTTATGGTCGGTGCCCAAATAGGTGATGGATAGGACGAGGCGCGAGCGCAGCGCCGGGTGCTGGGCGCAGTAACAGATGCGCTCGTCTTCAAGTTGGCGCAGCACTTGGTGCGTGGCCGCCCCTTCGTGCTGTAGCAGCCCGGCATCGGGCTCAAGCTCAGGGTAATAGCGGTTATCGCGCTCGCGCAGCAAGTCGACATGGATGCAGTAATTGCCCACCAGCTTGAGCAGGGCCTTTTGCGCCAGCTCATAGGTCAACGCCACTTGGGAGGCGCTCATGACGCTCAGATCCGGCGGCGTGAGCTCATAGAGCGCCAGCAGCCCGCCTGATTTGAGCACAATGACGTGGTCAGTGGCTAAGGTTGCGTAATCTAAGAGATCGCAGGTGGCAGGCAGCGCGGTGCTGGGTTGAGACCACAGCCCCGAGCGTTTGACGGTGAGCGCGATGCCGATAAGGCAGCTCAGCCCTAAGGCGAGGCACAGCGCGCACATCAGGCTTAACACAGTCATAAACAGATCTCCGCATGGCGGGGCGCCAACGCAGTCCCGGTGTTGGTCCCGGTGTTGGTCCCAGCGTTGGTCCCAGCGTTGGTCTCAGCATTGGTCCCGGTGTTGGTCCCAGCGTTGGTCCCGGTGTTGGTCCCCGCGAGGGTTAAGGGCGGTCAGAGCGCTAATAGCGCTTGCTCGGCAGGCAATTAATGCCTGCTTGCGCCTGATAGAAGTGGTGGTAATGCAGCTGGCGGATAAAGACGTGGCGCAGCAGCAGATCGCGCTTGCCCATATGGTGTAGCCCCAGGAATAAGAGCAGCGCCACCGGCGTGGTGAGCGCGAACACCACCATGCTGTGCGACAAAAAGATGAGAGCCGCCGCGACCAAGAGGTTGATCAAAAAGAGCTCGCGATCGCAGCCCAGCAGCTGCGAGCTATTGCCCAGCGCATGGTAGATACGATGCTGCGGCAAGCGCCCATGCTTGTTATCCTTGAGCATGGCACTGGGGCCTTGGCCTTCGGCCCGAGCGCTCGGCGCGGGGGTTACCACCGCGCCGCTTTTCGCAGGCGGGGGCGTCAGGGGTGCTTTCGGCGCTTGAGCGCTGGGCGCGCCCGTGCGCGCGGCGTGAGGGTGTGGCGGGCGCCACAAAGCTGAGAGGATGAAATGTGCCATAGCCGCACCTCCTAGTGTTGCTGCTGCGCTAAGAAGTGGCGCGGGGGACGATACTCGGAGCGCTCTTGTAAGTCCTCAACTAAGAGTGCGCCCTCGATCCCACGCTGGCGTAAGCTGTGGGCGACTTCATCCCAGGGGACGGTTTGGTAGCTATCAAAGCGTGGTTGGTCTAAGGCATAAAGCGCCATGAGCTCTGGAGCAAAAACCTGAGTGGCGGCGGCAGTGACGGCCGCGGTGGTCGCGGCAGCCGCGGTATCAGCGGTAGCGGTGGTGGCGGCGGCCTGAGCTTGCTGCCGGGCCCGTAAGGTCGGGGCCGGATCAGTTTGGGGCTTGCCTACGACTTCACTTTGCTCGGGCAGGGGCAGGGACGCGCCGTTGAAGAAGTTGCTCATCAGAGAGTTGGCGCCAATCAACAAGGTCATGACTAAGACGATGTAGACCATGGTGCGGGCAAAACCGCGGATTTCGCCGCCACCCAAAATAAGCGAGATGCCACTGACCACGATGCCAATCAGCGAGATGGCAAAGGCTACCGGCCCGGTTAAGGACTTTTGAAAGTCGGACAGCCATGACTCATAAGGCAGCGCTGTGCCCGCGTCCGTGGCGGCAGCCATGGCAGGATGCAGGTAGATACCGACAAAAAACAGCACGACCAGCGCCGCTATGCCTAGGCCCCAGCGCACATACCATGGGGCCTTGGGGCGCGCAGGCTGCGCCTGAGTAAGGACCGTCAGCTCAGGCGCGGAAGCTAGCGGCGCGGCGGTCGCAGCTGCGGCGAGGCTGGCTGCCTGCTCAAGCGGCGCACTAAGAGGGGAACTCAGCGGCGTGCTCGCCGGCGCGCTCGCCGTGGCCTTGGGGTCAGCCACCTTACTCCAGAGGGCTTGGTGCGCCGAGCTAAAGGGCTCGTCGCTAAATGCGGTGACCAAGGAATCGGCCGAAAAATCGCGCGCCCACGGCTTTGTAGGGCCGAGCGCGCTCAGATCAGTGGCGCTGAACTCGTCTAACGCGCTGGGCCAAGCTTCTGG
>DXIF01000200.1 GCA_019113025.1 Candidatus Anaerobiospirillum stercoravium
CTATCCTCGGGCGCGTCCTCAGCGCGCAGCGTTTCAAAAGTAGCGTTATTGGGCTCCGCCGCCGCGGGTAAATCATCGGCTGACAAATCATCTGCTAACTCGCGCGCATCCTCGCGGAGCAGCGCATGGACGCTGCGACGACATTGCGCGCTTTGCTGAGTCAGCCACATATTGGTCGCCAGCAAGGCGGTACGATTTTCGAGGTAATGAGTCTTGCCCTCAAGCACGACCTTAAGGGGCGCAATCGGGCCAATTAAGACCAAGCTGTTATCAGGCAAGCGAATCCCGCCCTGCGCTGAGGCTTGCTCTAAGTACTTAGGGTCACCGATCGCGCGCGACCAAGCCGCGGCGCTCGCGTAAGCCGCCTGCTGCACATGATCGCGCTTAGGCACCGGCGCCTGATCTTGCACCCGCGGCGCGTGCGGCCACAGGGAATGCACCAGCTCCCCGCTCGGCGCGAAGACCAAGATGGGCGAGGCAATCACCTCAAACAAGCGCAGCACCTCCTGCGCACGCTGTCCTAACAAGAGCCACCTCCCCGCGCGTCCCCACGATTCCCTGTGACCTGACCTAAGCCTCACGCTCAAGGTACACGCTCAGGCCCCCAGATCAGCGGGCTCAACCTAAGCCGAGCAAAAAACATCACGCTATTGATTTTAATAGCAAAGGTTTGATATTTTCTCGCGCTCGGCGTGCTAACTTTGTCCTACATCACAAAATGAGCGGGCTCTGATTTTTATTATGGCGCCACGCGCAGGAGCGCTACGAGATTGTTTTGAGTGTGGTGGTCGGCCCTCGGCCGCCTAGGTGCGCGCTCAAGTCAGCGCACTACTATGAGGTCATAATTAACTATGAGTGAGATCGCAAAGGGGCCAAGTCTGGCCACGGGCAAGCTCTCCTTTATGGAGAAGGTGGGCTTTGGCGCCGGTGATGCTGCCTGTAACTTCTTGTTCAACCCAATTACGATGTTCTTGTCCTTTTTCTACACGGACATCTTTGGTTTGACCCCAGCCGTGGTCGCGACGATGTTCCTCATCGTGCGTATCTTCGACGCCTTCTTCGACCCAATTTATGGTGCGTGGATGGATCGTACCCACAGCAAGTACGGTCGTTACCGCAAGTGGATGGCAGTGTTCACCCTGCCATTTGCCGCCTCGTGCCTCATCATGTTCTACACCCCAGACCTGTCTGAGACCGGCAAGATCATCTACGCCTTTATCACCTATGCCCTGCTGTCGATCCTCTACAGCTGCGTTAACATCCCATATTGCAGCTTAGGCGGCGTCATTACCGCCGATCCAGTCGATCGCGTCTCGTGCCAAAAATTCCGCTTTGTCGGCGCCGGTTTAGCTTCGCTGTTTTGCACCCTGACCTTGTTACCGCTGGTCAACTTCTTAGGTGACGGCGACCGGGCGACCGGCTTCTTCTACACCCTGTCGATCTTTGCGGTATTAGCGGTCTTCTTATTCTTCTTCTGCTTCTTCTACACCCGTGAGCGCATCATGCCGACGGCCGACCAAGCTGCAGAGACCTTGGGCCAGTCGTTTAAGAAAATTGTCAAGAACGATCAATGGTTCGTCAGCACCTCGCTCATGTTCTTAGACTGCATCCCATCGTTCGTGCGCGGTGCCGCCTCGATCTACTTTGCCAAGTACGTCTTAGGCTTTGATGATATGGCCGCTTCGATCTTCCTGACCGTGGGCATTATCGCCAACATCGGGGGCGCTTACCTCACCTCCTACTTCACCGACCGCTGGTGCAAGGTCACGGTCTACAAGGCCGTTAAGATCGCCTGCATAATCCTGTCGGCCCTGCTCTTGGTCATCCCTAGCTCGCAGGTCGTCTTAATCTACATCGTCTTTATCGTGCTCTCGACCATTCACCAGATTGCTGCCCCAATCATCTGGTCCTTTATCGGTGACGTCGACGACTACGGTGCTTATAAGTTAGGTCAGCGCGCTTCGGGCCTGTGTGCCTCGGGCCACCTCTTTACCTTAAAGGTTGCCTTAGCCGTCGGTGGTGCCTTAGTCGGCTTTGTCCTCTCAGCCTACGGCTATGAGGCCAACAACACCACTCAAAGTGAGGAGGCAATCGCCGGTATCTACGCACTGATGACTTGGATCCCAATCATTGGCTACTTAGTCACCTTCTTGGTCACCCAATTTTGCTACAAGCTCAACCGTGAGACCATGGCCAAAATCTCCCACGCCCTGTACACCCAACAGGCTTAAGATGAGCTTGAGCCTAAGCTGAGACTGGGCTTAAGCTGAGCCCAACCCACTGATTTTCCGGGGCGCGCCGCACCAGAGCCGCGCAGCTGTTGCGCCGCAGCAGCGATGCAGCGGCGCCGCGCCCCACCCCGATTAAGAGAACTTTCGTATGGCAATCAAGTATCTGTTCCAAGCTGGTAACTATATCAGCGAAGTGGAAGACACCCTCTACGGCTCCTTTGTTGAGCACCTCGGCCGCGCCGTTTACACCGGTATCTACGAGCCGGGCCACCCTCAAGCCGATGAGCATGGCTTTCGCTTGGATGTGGCGAACCTGATCCAAGAGCTCAAGGTCTCGACCGTGCGCTACCCAGGCGGTAACTTTGTCTCAGGCTACAACTGGACTGACGGCATTGGCCCCAAGGAGCAACGTCCCGTGCGCTTAGACTATGCCTGGCTGTCCAAGGAAACCAATGAGTTTGGCATCGGCGAGTTCTACACCTGGGCGCAAAAGTTTGGGGTTGAGCCGATGGTCGCAGTCAATATGGGCACCGGCACCCCGCAAGAGGCCGGTTACTTTGTTGAGTACGCCAACTTAAAGGGCGGCACCTATTACTCTGACCTGCGCAAGCAGCACGGCTTTGACCAGCCTTTTGGCTTTAAGTACTGGTGCGTGGGCAACGAAATGGACGGCCCATGGCAGACCTGCCACTTAGAGGCCGATGAGTACGGTAAGAAGGCCCGTGAGACCGCCAAGATCATGAAGTGGGTCGACCCAAGCATCAAGCTCGTCGCCTGTGGCAGCGCCACCACCAATCTGCCATCGTATCCAGAGTGGGACCGCGTGGTCTTAGAGACTTGCTATGAGCAAGTCGACTACCTGTCGTGCCACCACTACTTTGAGAACAATACCGGCAAGCTCTCCGACTTCTTAGGCTCATATGTGCGCATGGATAACTTCATCCATACCATCAAGTCGACCGCTGATTTCGTCAAGGCCAAGCTGCGCTCGAACAAGGACATGATGATTTCCTTTGACGAGTACAACATCTGGTCGATCGAGGGCGAGCCCTGGATGGACTACTTCGAGCGCGATCCTAATAACCGCTTCACCAAGGCTCCGCCATTATTAGAGCAGCACTACACCTTCTTAGACGCCTTAGTCTTAGGCGGCTTGATGTGCTCCTTGGTCAACAATTGCGACCGCGTGAAGATGGCGTCCTTGGCGCAATTGGTCAATGTCATTGCCCCAATCTTCACGCAGCCTAATGGCGCCGTGATCAAGCAGACCATCTTCTACCCATTTAAGTGGGTCTCGACCTATGGCCGCGGCAAAGCCTTACGCTACTTTGCCAACGTCCCATGCATTGAGACCGTCCACGGCCAAACCAAGACCTTACAGTCGGCCGCGGTCTACAACGAAGAGCGTAAGGAAATCGCCTTCTTCGTCTTGAACTTAAATGAGCACGAGGCCCAAGACCTAACCCTAGCCTTAGACGGCTTTGGTCAGGTTAAGCTGAGCGCCCACCATGAGCTGGCAGACTGCCCACTGTTAGCGCAAAACACCTTTGAGCAGCCTAATGCGGTGGTACCGCATGAGGTTCCAGTCACCCAGGCCGAACAGGACAGCATGACGGTTCAGGTTAAACCGCTGAGCTTCAACCTGTACCTCATGCAGGTACAAGGCGAGCAATAGCTGCCGTCACAGCAAGCGCACAGCCTATGGCTGCAACCACTGATAGCGCGCTGCAACCACATCGCACATGCGCAACCAGTGACTGCAACCACATCGCACATGCGCAACCAGTGACTGCAACCACTCCTGCAACAGTCTTTTTCTCCTTTGACACCAAAGCCCGCCGCCGCGGGCTTTTTTGCGTTAGCGGCGCCGCCGGTGCGCCGAGCGCCCAGCGCTGCGGGCCACCATGGGCCCGCTAAAAGCGCCGCAAGTGCATAAAGATGCGCTCGGGGATGAGGCGTGTGAGCGCCATGATGTAGCGCCACAGCCACATGGTGTAGAGCACAGGCACCCCACGCCGTGCCGCTTTTACAATATCGCGCGCTACCACCTCGGGGACGGGGCTGATATACGGCGGGAGCTTGCGCCCAGCGACCATGCGCGTGCGTACGTAGCCGGGCTTAATCGTCATTACCAACACCCCAGAAGGCAAAAGCCTCAGACGCAAGCCCGAAAGATAGGCGCTCAGCGCCGCCTTAGCCGCACCATAGTAGTAATTGGAGCGCCGTCCGCGTTCACCGGCCACCGAGCTGATGACCAAGAGCTGACCCGCGCGCGCTTGCTCCATGCAGCAAGCTACTTGGTCCAACACCGGCAAGAGCCCGCGGTAATTGGCATCGGTAATGCGCTGCGCCTCCTGCCAAGCGCGCTCCGCCCTCTGCTGTAAGCCCAAATAGCCCACCGCACAGAGGCAGTAGTCGATGCGCCCTAAGAGCTCAACTGCCTTGCAGACACAGGCTTGCTGGGTCTCAGGCGCAAGCGCGGTATCGTAATGGTCCCAGCTAACCTGAGCGGGGCCAAGCTTTGCGGCCAACGCCTGCATTGCGGCCTCATTACGTCCTAACAAATGCAGGCGCCACAGGGTGTGCGGATACGCCGCTATGAACGCTTTGACGGTGGCGACCGCCAGCTCCGAGGTGGCGCCAATGACCAGCATGGTGGCGCGGGCGCCGGGCACGTAGCGCGGCATGAACATTAGGCCTCAGACTTTTCCACAGCAGCACTCTCCCCGCCCTTAGCGTAGGTCAGGTTGACCCGGCGCTGCTTGAGGTTTGGGTCAAGGCCAAACTTTTGGGCCTCCGGGCTGCGCCACACTGGGGTTAAGGCGTCGGGCAAGCCTAAGTTTTGCCCCAGATCGCGGTAGATATTGTCGGTATGGAAATCTGAGCCTAAGCTTGCGAGGAAATCAAACTCAACGCACAGCTGCACTAGGTACTGGAAATCAAGCGGCTTTTGCTGCGAAGATGCCACCTCAAAACCTAAGCCGCCACAGGCCTTAAAGTCAGTGCATAAGCGGCGCAAGCGACCATTGGAGATCTTATAGCGGCGCGGGTGCGCTAAGACCGCAATGCCCCCAGCGGCGCGAATGGCAGTGACGGCTTGCTCAATCGTGCCCCACTGCGTGCGCACATAGGCTGGTTTGCCCCGCCCCAAATACTGATTAAAGGCATCGTCGATGCTCGCGGCCTTGCCTTCTTCAAAGATGAAGCGGGCGTAATTGCCGCGGGTGATCGAGGCGCCGACTCCAGCGCGCTCGCAGCAACGCTGATAAGAGTTGCTAAAGCCTAAGCGGTCGAGCTTCTCACCGATCGCCTCGGCACGCTTGACGCGCTGAATACGCTGCTGGGAAAGCAGCTCTTGCATCGTCGCGTTATTGATGTCGATAAAGAGGCCCGCGATATGGATTTGCTCCTCGCGCCACGTTGTCGAAAGCTCAATGCCCGGCACGACGGTTAAAAGGCGCTCGGCGGGACTGCGCTCTAAGCTGCCGTTTTCCACCCCCACGACCTCAGCCCCGGGCTTGATATAGGTCTCGGTAGGCGCGGCGGCATCCCCATTTAACAGCAGCTGATTTAAACGCTGCGCCTCCGCCACCGCCGCGGCCACGCCGCCCACGCCATCGTGGTCAGTAATAGCCAGAACATTAAGCCCACGGCTATAGGCACGGGCGACCACCGCCTCAGGGCTATAGGCCCCGTCAGAGGCCGTGGTGTGGCAGTGCAAATCGATATTGGAAACAGTGGTCATCCTTACCTCCTCACCGTGACTGGGCAGATATTTTTCGTGAATTATCGTCCCCTTCTTTAGTTAGCATCAACTAACTAAA
>DXIF01000023.1 GCA_019113025.1 Candidatus Anaerobiospirillum stercoravium
TTCAAAACCAAGTATATATGCGGTTTATAAGCTGTTTCAACCGGGTTAAACTATCTCGTCAAGAGTATGGGGGGTTACCGGCCACGAAGCTTGCGCCGCGGGGGATAAAAAACCCCAAGGCACCGCAGCACCTCAGGGTTTTTGGTTTAGTTTTCTTGTTTGAAACCGGTATCGTTAGCGCCGTGCTTGGTGGCGGTACGCGTTAAGCATTGATGTTGACGCGCAGTGGGCTCGTGGCCTTGGTGCTGCCCTTGTCTGTGTAGGTCATGTTGCGCGAGTACTTGTCGCGCGACTGCATCAATACGTCCGACAGACGGCGATTGGCCGCTAAGGACAGAGTGATGAGCTTGCCGTTGGTCTCGTTCATCATCTTGCACTTGGCCAGCTTCTCTTTAATCTTGGTCACCCGATCTTGGTACTTGGTCTTGAGGTCAGCGGACTCAGGATGGAGCTTGATGCGCTGGTCGTTGGCTTGCAGCTTGAGCATAAACGAGGACTTGTCCTCGGCAATGGCTTCGAGATCGTCGAGGCGCCGCTCCTTAATGGCATTGTGCTCGCGGGCTAAAATCTTGATGACGCTGTCCAAAATGCTGTCTTGGTCATTGAGGTAATCGACCAAGGTCTTAACGGCCGGAACAGCCCTTCTGTTGATCGAACGGATCGGACGGCGTGCAACCATGGCAAACTCTCCTTACCTGTTAAGCCTAAAGGCCGAGCGTGTTGCCCGCAACGGCCTCACCACCAAACCAAAAAAGAACCAAAATAACTTCAGACCTAAAACCAGCTAGCTTAAGCGGGTTAAGCGCACGACCGCAACCGCTTGCCGCTTACTCCGATCAGCGCTACCGCTTGCTGATGTGAGCACTGTTACGGTGCGCTGCGGCCTCATCTTACCATGACTTACGCCCCGCACCGTGGAACCTAAAGCTTAGGAGTTCCCAAAATTAAGCCTAGAGCCCAAGGCGTCACGCTAGCTTGCGTTACGCACTAAAACTCTAGGCTAAAGGAGCGCACTTATTGGTGCGCCCGGGCGGCAAGTTGTTTAGTTGCTGCTTGCTTAGAACACGCCGCGGATTTGATAGAGGTCGTACAGACGCTTGGTATCAAGCTCCAGCTCGGTGACGTAGGTGTCGCCAATTGGGTACTGACGGACCACGCGGGCGCCATGCACCATGCCCTCAACTTCGGTCGTGAGAGAATCCGAGCGCTCAACGGTATTGCCATTGCGGTTTTGGGCCTTAACGTAAACACCGACCAATTGCTCGGTGAGCTCACGATAGGCTTCCATCTTGGAGGCGCGCATGGCGTTGATCTGCTTTTCGGTTGAGGTCGCACCCTTTTGCTTGGAGAGGACGGCATAGCCCGAAGCGCGCAGAATTGGGTATTCGTCTAAGTCGTTAACACCGGTATCGGTGTAGTGCACCGCCATCGAAGCCGAGCGCATCATGCTCGAGCAACCGGTGGCTCCCAGAGCCAGCGTCGCAGCGGCTAAACTCCATACTGCTACTGCAAGATACTTCTTCATCGCTCAAAACCTCGAGGCTACTCGTTATAGCGCTGGTAATTGCTCTCATCAGCCGTGTCGCGCACTAACATCGTATTATGGATGTAGCTGCTAGCTGGGTAGACCACCGGATCCACATCATCGCCTAAGCTGTTGATGAGGTTGGCCGAAGCAGAGCCGCTCTTTTCCAGGCGGAACTTATCATAAGTACCACGCGAGGTCGCGCCCACTACTACGTCCTTGGTAAAGCGCGGATCGGCTTGCAGCATCTGCTCACGCTGCTCCGCGGCGGTCATATAGGCATTAGTGCCCCCAGTGGCAGTCGCAGAGCGCGCAGCACCATTATTGGTGGTCGTAGTGGTAATTACGCGTCCATCAGGCTCGGTTACCGTGGTCACGGTAGTCGAGGCATTGGGATCGGTGTAGGCTAAAAACACCCCACCTAATGGCTGACCGCTTGAGGAGCGCACTTGAGCCTTGGTTAAGGTGTTAGCGGTGCTTTTGCGCTCTAACGTCTGCGCTTGCAACGCGGCGGTGCGCGGATGGTTAGCCGCAACCTGGCCCTGATAGGAGCTGATCAAGCTCGGGGTCAAATAGTTCTGCGTCCCGGTAAAGGCACAATTCTTGGTCGCAGAGCGATAGCAGGTTGGAAGCAAGGAATAAGGAATGATGTCAGTGGCCGTTGCAACCGTCTGGCGGGTCTGCATGTTCACAATGCGAGCTACGACCACCACGCCGTCCTTGTTGCGGGTCATGGTGCCGCCTAACAAGTACTTAACGTTGGTGTCGCTGGCGATCTTCCTCCAATTGCGCGAGAAGATGTAGTCACCATCTTTGGAGACTGCGAGCTTGCCAGTGAGCTTGTACTCAGTAACCTCAAAGGCGCGGCTGCTCATCTCGTGGGTGAACATTTCAGCCAAGGCACGGCCTAAATAACCAGAGTCTTCGTAGGTATCGGTATCCACAAACGCGGTTAACGCAAGGCGGGGCATGGTCACGATTTTGACATTGCCATTAGCGGAGCTGCGGTCAATGGGAGCATCAGGCAGCAAATAGTAGAACATGTTTTGCTGCAGGGTATCTGCCATCCGCGATGCGATCGCACTCATCTCCATGCCGCGCTGCATATAGACGCTGCTATCGCCTTGAGTGTGCGCACCCTCAACCTGAGCCATGGTACTAACATTGGAGTTGGTGCTAGTGCTGGTGCAGGCTGGGAGTAACAAGCTCGCGCAAAGGGCGACGAGCAATGATGTCTTTACATGCATCTCCTGAACCTCGATCTCATGATCATGTGAGTAGACAATAGCGTTGCGATCGCCCAAGCAAAAGCTCCGGCTATGCTCTTCTACCGCCGCTCAAAGCTGCAATAACGGTGCCACGCACCAACTAAAACCTAGTCTCATTCCGCATATCTAGACCAAAACTCCCGCGCCAGCCGTCCCAACTTCCCTTTGGGCGCGCCCCAACTTTCCCGTGAACGCACCCCCAATTTTCCCGCGCGCGCACCCAAACATTCTCGCAAGCGCGCCTCAACATTCCTAATGGGTGCTCCCAAACTTTCCCGCGAGCCGACCTGTTCTCCGTCCGCTTCCGGCCCTACCCAGCGCGCCTAATCGCTCCTCGCGCCGCCCCTTTTTTCGCCCCTTGTTCTGGCCCTGCCCCGAGGTTGCCCCGGGCGCGGGAGCGGCCGCTCCCGCGGCTTTGGGGGGCTAAGGAACGCTTTTTGCACTTTTGGTCACGCTCAGTGCGCAGCCCCAGGCCGCCGCTGGTTTGAGCGAATTTTCTTGCTTAGTTCACAGGCCGTCAGGTCGGAGATAAAACATGCGCTCTGCATTCAAAGCTTTAGCCATTACCCTTGCGCTGGCTTTAGGTTGCCAATCGGCCCTTGCTGGCTGGTACTCCGCTCGTGGATCGGCAGCGATTGTCGACGATGATATCGCCACCGCGCGCCGCATGGCGATCGATGATGCCCTGCGCAATGCCTCGCTGCAAGCCGGAGCTAATGTCTCCATTGAGCAAAGCATTCAAAACGGCACCTTGCTCGATGAGAAAATGCAGATCGTCAGCCGCTCCCCCATTCGCCGCATGATCGTGGTTGAAGAGCAAGAAAACGGCAAAATGGTCACGGTCTTGGTTAAGGCCCTGATCGATGATGACGCCCGGAACGATTGCTATGCGGGCAATATCAAGAAGGTGATTTTGCCTTTTATCCTGCGCTATAAGGACACCGATGCCTCGATGTCCGCCGCGGATATGCCGGATTTTGCCGAGTTCTTAACCGACCAGCTCTACACCGGGGTCGCCCAAAGCCCGGCCTTAACCCTCCTGCCCCCTGATCGCGCCCGCCTGCTCTTTAACCAGAGCTCGTCCGGCCCTAATTACAACTTACAGCGTACTTTAGATAGCATCTCACGCCGGACCCAAGCCCAGTATATTATCGTAGGCTCGGTCGAATCAGTGGCAACCTCTGAGGTGGGCTCCAACGCTGTCACCAAGCTCATCTATACCCCAACCCGCACCTTACGCTTCTCGGTACAGGTCTATGATGTCTACAGCGGACGCATGATTCTCAACAAGGATTACGCCGGTGACGCCGACTGGACCTTGGAGGGTGAGCGCTTCTCGCTGCGCTCGGATCGCTTTGCCTCCTCAGACTATGGCCAGCGCATAACTCAGCTGACCAAGTACGCGGTGGCCGATATCGTCACCCAGCTGCGCTGCCAAATTCCTATGGCCCGGGTGGTCAACATCGGCGATGACACCATTCGCATCAACCTTGGCTCCAACTCTAACCTCAAGGTCGGCATGCGCTTCCACTTAATTCACCGCAGCGACTTCCAAGACCGCCACAGCATGACCTACTACCAAAACAGCGAGACGCAAAAACTGTACAAGGTAGTCGACGTCTCGCCGAACTCCGCCGTCTTAGTGCCGGTGGATGCACGCAATCAACTGATCAACGTCCAGCTAGACGATATCGTCGAGCTCAATGTCTAAGAGCTTACGCCCGATTAATTCCTCCTAACTCAAGCCGCCGACAGGCGGCTTGTTTATTGTGGACGCAAGGCCCTGAGCCGCCCCGGCGTTGGGCAAATTTTAGCCCCGTCGTGTATAATGTGCCCCGCGTCACTTTTGTCAGTCCTCATAGTTAAATGGATATAACAAGCCCCTCCTAAGGGCTAGTTGTAGGTTCGATTCCTACTGGGGACGCCACCCACCTGCGTGCTGGCCCCAGCCGCATCGACTTCTAGCCGTATCGACTCCCAGCTTCTGGTCTACTCCCAATCTGCTCCCTGCTTTCGGCCTGTTCCCAGTCTGTTCCCTGCTTTCGGCTTGTTCCCAGTCTGTTCCCTGCTTTCAGCCTGCGCGCTGTCTGCGCCTTACTTCCTGTTTTTTACCGCCTTTACCACCAAATGTAGCCGCAAACGCCCACGCGCGGCGCCAAAGCATTGTAAGATTAGGTTTGGGTCGTGCATTGCGAAAAAAAGTGGGGTGAGCCCCTGGGCCAACGCCCTTAGATCGAGCTGTTGGGTCAGAACCATACCACCTGACCTAGCACCTGCTGGTGCTTGCGCCAACCGGCTAGCAGCTTCTTTTTCTTGGCAACGCACGCTGTGTCTATCGGCAATCGATCGGGCCTAGTAGCCAACACGCTAATTGGCCCAAGACCGAGCGAGGTTTCCCATGCTTTCTTTTAGCGACGCCCTCAAAGTCAATTGGTATCGCCGCTTTTCGGCCAATGGCCGGGCCGCCCGCAGCGAGTTTTGGTGGCTCTACTTAGGCTATATCGTGATCAATGCGCTGCTGATGGTCATCGCGCGCGCTGGCAGCATTATCAGCTTGCTGTGCCTCATCGTAATCTTGCTGACTTTGGCCGCCACCTTATGCTGCGCCGCGCGCCGCCTGCATGATCGCGACCTGGCCGCATGGTGGCTCTTAGTCATCCTTATCCCCGGCTTTGGTCAGCTCATCTTGCTCATCTTATGCGCCCTGCCGGGGACGCGCGGCCCCAACCGCTTTGGCCCGGATCCGCTGCAAGATAACTTCTATCCCAGCATCCTAAGCCAAGGCAACGCTTACCGCAGCCAAGAACGCTATGAGTGGTACCAGTGGAACGAGCGCAGCAAGCCTAACGACCAAAGTAACTACTACGACCAAGGGCGCCGCGACCAAGGCGGAACCCATTTCAATCCCTTTGGTAGCCATGATGACTTTGGCGAGCAACTACGCGCCCAACGTAAAAATGACCGCGGCAGCGACCGCAACCAAGACGACGATCACCGCTCAGGCGGTGGCTTTGCGCCATAAGCGCCGCTGCGATCGGCTACAATATGGAGCACCCGACGCCCGAGGCGAGGCACAGCTTGGTCTTGCGGGCAGCAGGTATAGTGGGAGCGTGATGCTCCAAGCAAGGTGAGGATTAAGTCATGAGCCGTGAGGTGACGGTACTGCAAGCGCTGGTGCTGGGGTTTAAAACCAAGGGCTTGCGCTTTTATGGGCGCTCCAGCCGTAGCGAGTTTTGGAAGTTCTTTTTGCTCTCCTGGGTCATGATTGCCGCTAGCGTGCTCTTAACTCGGATTCCGGTGGTGGGCTCCTTAATCCAAGCGCTGGTGATCATCGCCATCCTGTGCTGCCAATACAGTGCCATTATTCGCCGTTTGCACGATCTCGATCGCTCGGGCAAGATCATCGCCCTGCCTTATCTTATTGCCATCGCCTACTTCGTGGCCTTAATGCCGGTGCACGCCCTCTACCCCGAGCACGCCACCACCATTACCTCGACCATCGCCGGGTGCGCGATGGTACTGTATCTGTACATCCTCTATCTGTGCGGCAACGAGGGCACGCCAGGCCCTAATCGCTATGGCACCGATCCGTGCGACGAGAGCCAAGTGCAACAGGATTACGTCAATCCCGAGCACTTTGCCGATCCCGAGTACCTAGGTGACCCGTGGCGCAAGTTCAAAAACAAGGTCGCCAAAGAGAAGGCCCGGGAGCAGGCCCAGCACCAGGCCACAGAGCAAGGG
>DXIF01000201.1 GCA_019113025.1 Candidatus Anaerobiospirillum stercoravium
CCGCCCGACTCAATCAGGAGCCCGGTCACAGCGGCGCAGACCTGGTGGCGCCCCGTGCGACAGCGGGCGGCGCGCGGCGGAGCGCGCTTGCGGGCACGCGGGCGCGGTGTCTAGGTATCTATGGGGGCGGGACTTTGGCTCAAGTACTGGGCTGGGGCGCGAGTTTTCAGTTTTGCGATGAAACTCACATCGACTACATGCTATTTAGGTAGGAAAGTTGTTATCCGGCTTTTGGGGCTTTGATTACATTATGCCTACACACTCACCAAAACAACTTGAGCCAGTTTGAGCTTGAGCGTCTCACCTCACGTGCTTTGCTTGGTTTAACTTTGCTTGGTTTGACTTTGCTTGGTATGGCTATGAGGTGAACTCAGCGCGGGCCCCAACTGGCTTGAGTTGACCGTATTGACCCGGGTGGTGTTCTCAAGGCGTTGCACGCAGTTTCACGTCTTCGTTGCGGTTTTGTGGTTTGCAGCATTTAGTTTTGTGCCTTGACCCTCCCTTGATTTGAGGTTTCGTGGTTATGTCCGTAATTTATAACGAGCAAGATAAGACCTTTACCTTAACTAACGGCCACATCCAATACGTCATGCAGCTGTTCCATGAGGGTTACTTAGGCCACCTGCACTTTGGTCGTGCCCTGCAACACTTCAACACCAAGCGCGCCTTCTACCAAACCGAGCGCGAGGGTGCTCCTAACCCTGAGCTGCATGCTGATGCCCGCACCTTCTCGTTAGATGTGCTGCCGCAGGAATACCCAATTTACGGCTCAGGTGACTACCGCATCCCGGCCTTAGAGGTCACCTTCGCTAACGGTACCTCAACCGTCGATCTGCGCTATAAGAGCCACGAAATCTTCACGGGCAAAAAGGCCTTAGAGAGCCTGCCATCGTCCTATGTCAAGGGTGGCGAGGCCACCACCTTAGAGATCACCATGCAAGAAGTCGCAGGTGACTTAGAGGTCGTCCTCTCCTACACCATCTTCGATGATGTCGACGTCATTGCCCGTCACAGCCGCATCACCAATGTTGGTGCCGCGCCACTTGCTCTGCGCAAGGCCGCTTCAATGGCCTTAGATCTGCCAACCGATGAGCTGGAACGCGTCTCCTTATGGGGTAAGCACGCCTTTGAGCGCAATATCGAGCGCACCCCATTAAACCACGGCATCGAGATCGCTTCGTCCACCCGCGGCGCTACCTCGCACCAGCACCACAACTTCTTGGCCTTATGCCCACGTACCACCGATGAGTTCCAAGGCGAAGTCTACGCGTGCGCCTTAGTCTGGTCGGGCAACTTTGAGGCCGCCACTGAGGTTAGCCCTTACGGCAGCACCCGTATGGTCATGGGCATCAACGGCTTTGACTTCAAGTGGCACTTAAAGCCAGGTGAGACCTTCACCACCCCAGAGGCCATCTTGGTTTACTCGCAAGACGGCTTCAATGGCATGTCCCAGCAATTCCACTACTTCGTCCAAGAGCATATGGTCCGCGGCGTCCATCAGCATCAGCCACGCCCAGTCTTGGTCAACAGCTGGGAAGCAGCCTATATGGACTTCACCGAGGACAGCATCGTCAAGTTTGCACAGACGGCCGTGAAGTTGGGCGCTGAGCTCATCGTGCTGGACGACGGCTGGTTTGGCGTACGCGATAAGGACAATTGCTCCTTAGGCGATTGGGTTGAGATCAACGAGCGCAAGCTCCCTAATGGCATCAAGGGCCTGTGCGACCGGATCCACGGCTTAGGCGCTAAGTTTGGCTTATGGGTTGAGCCTGAAATGGTCTCCCCGAACTCCAACTTATTCCGCGCTCACCCAGATTGGGCCTTAGGCGTACCAAATCACGTCCGGGCTCAGCAGCGCAATCAGTACGTCTTAGACTTATCGCGCCAAGACGTACGCGACTATGTTGTGGACTCCATCTGCAAGGTCTTAGGCTCGGCGGACATCGACTACGTCAAGTGGGATATGAACCGCAACTTAACCGATATCGGTTCGGCGGCGTTCCCAGCCGAGCAGCAGCATGAGATTGCCACCCGCTTCCAGCTGGGGGTCTACGACATCATGCAGCGTATCACTGAGGCCTTCCCGAACATCCTGTTTGAGAGCTGCGCCGGTGGTGGCCGTCGCTTCGACTTAGGCGTCATCTGCTACATGCCGCAAACCTGGACCTCGGACAACACCGATGAGGTCTGCCGCCAGAAGATCCAATACGGCACCTCCTTGATGTTCCCACCAATCACCATGGGCTGCCACGTTTCAGCTTGCCCTAACCACCAGGTAGGCCGCACCACCCCAATGTTAAGCCGCTTTGTCTGCGCCATGTCGGGCAACTTCGGCTATGAGATGGACTTAGGCAAGTTAAGCGAACCAGAGCAGCAAGAGGTTGCAGGTCATATCGCCTTGTACAAGGAGCTGCGCAATACCATCCAATTTGGTAAGTTCTACCGCTTACTGTCGCCATTTGAGGGCACTAAGAACGAAACCGCGTGGCAATTTGTAGCCAAGGATGGCTCCGAGGTTATCTTGATGTACTTCCGCAACTTGTGCCAACCTCAGGGCAACATCCGTCAGCTGCGCTTAGTAGGCTTAGAGGATAGTGCCACCTATCAGGTCACCAAGCATATGTTCTCGACCTCGGTTGCCGCCAACGCCTTAGACTACCTCTCCAATTACAACTTAGAGGGCGACATCTTTGGGGGCGACGAGCTGATGCACTTTGGTCTCAACATGGACAAGGTCGACAGCGACTTTGCCGCCTACCTCTTGGTCTTCAAGCGCCAATAGACCTAACCGAACATGTCTCACGGCCGTAAATCGGGGCGGCCGGACATACCGAGCTCATGTAATGAGCAACTAACAACACGCCTCGCAAGAGGCTCACTAAAGGCTATCGCAAGATAGCCTTTTTTATTGCCTCAACGCCGCCGCCCAGCGCCATGGCGCTGCCTCCCCGGCAGCGCTACCGCCCCGGTCCCGCCGTCTC
>DXIF01000001.1 GCA_019113025.1 Candidatus Anaerobiospirillum stercoravium
TGTTGTTGTGATCGTCCAGCTCACCTTGGGGAATGGTCTTCATAAATTCTGCGACTAAGGCGACCCGGCGCTCAAACATCGCGTCCTTGATTTGGGTGCCCTTTAAGCCCTGCGCCACAAACTCTTTGGCGGTGACGGTACGGCACAGGGTGAACATCTCATAGAGGTACTCCGCGCGCGGAAACGGCCGCGCCTCAAAGCCCTTGCGCCCTAAGAAGTCGCACTTGCAGCACAAAATCCACGGCTTGATCCGCTCCGGGCGGCGCCACGCGTCTAAGTGGTTAAGCAGCATGACAATGCCATGCGCCCCGTCTTGATAGAGATGATGGATAAAGGAGTGGTAGAAGACCACCAGCTTGGCAAAGTCGTGGTATTCGTTGGGCACCTTTAAGCGGGCGCACATGGCCTCTAACGGCTTGAGCCCTAACACATTATGGTTCTTGTGGTGCGGCCATTGCTCCTTGGGGGTTAAGCCCTTGCCCAGGTCATGGCACAGCATGGCAAAGCGGGCTACTGGGTCGCACGTTTCTTGCGCAATGCGGTGCAAGGTCATGATGGTGTGCACCAAGGTATCGACCTCGGGGTGCCAGCGCACCGGCCCCGGCACCCCGGAGAGCGCCTCAAGCTCAGGCAGGATCACGCCTAAAGCGCCGGTAAAGTGCAAAATCTCAATAAAGATCTCGGGATCGGGCGTGTTAAGCGCCTTCTCCAGTTCAATCCACACGCGCTCAGCGGTGAGGCTTGTCAGCTCCCCTGATTGCACCATGGAGCGCATCAGCTCTAAGGTCTCGGGGGCTACGGTAAAGCCTAAGTGATGGAGCTTGGCCGCAAAGCGCGCGACCCGCAGCACGCGCAATGGGTCTTCGACAAAGGCTGGTGAAACATGGCGCAAAACCTTGTGCTCAAGGTCATTAAGTCCGCCATAAGGATCAATGATGGCTCCGGTCGTGAGGTCTTGGGCTAGGGCGTTGATGGTGAGGTCACGGCGCAGCAAGTCCTCTTCTAGCGTCGTGTCAGGGGCAAAGTCGCAGATAAAGCCGGTGTAGCCATGGCCGCTCTTGCGCTCGGTGCGCGCTAGGGCATATTCCTCTTGGGTTTGCGGGTGCAAAAAGACCGGGAAGTCGTGCCCCACTTGGCGAAAGCCTTGCGCGAGCATGTCCTCAATGGTGGCCCCCACTACCACATAGTCGCGATCGGCGCCCGCTATGCCTAAGAGTTGATCACGCACCGCACCGCCCACTAAGTAGACTTGCATTAATTGTCACCCTCTTTGTTGCGGTGCTGCCAGCCTAGGGCACTACGCGTCGCTCGCGGCTAGCGGGCGCACGCGTTGCTCCTAGGGCTGCCACGCCCAAACTACTACACACCTCAGAGAGCGCGCCTAGCGTGCGGTGCCACGCTGCACCCCCACACGGCGCCGTCGCGCAGGCACGGCGCCCATGCGGCACCAAACCCTGCAGCTGCTCTCCTGTCAGTCGATTATAGCAAAGGCCGGATGCGTGCACTTAACCGCAGTTGCGCAAAATTAACCCGTGATAGGCCGATTTCGTACGTTGGTGCCCCCGCCCAGCGAGTCGTACGCCAGCAGGGAGTACAGCGCAGTGAGCGACAACGCCGCGCTGAGCCCGTAAAACGCCAAGGACAGTGCCACCTCGCGGTAACACTGTCCTTGAACTGAAGTTGAGGCTACGCCCCAAGGCTACGGCAGCGGCCGTAACTTAAGCGTTACGGCCTTACTGGGCGTTACGGCCTCACTTAGTGACCGGCCCCGGCAGCGGCAGCGGCAGCCCCCGCGGCGTCTTTAAGAGCCGAGCCCATTTCGCTTGCATGGGCGATATCACCTGAGACTAATAAGCCCGAATCAATCATCCACTGAGTCAGAGGTGGCAGGATGAACCAAGTGCCGATTAAACCAACGACGGTTAAGACGATGGTGTAAGGCAGAGCCATCCACATCATGCGCAGATAGTTGAGGCGGATGAGTGGGGCTAAGGCTGAGGTGAGCAGGAATAAGAAGGCAGCTTGACCATTAGGGGTGGCAACCGATGGTAAGTTGGTACCAGTGTTAATCGCAATGGCTAAGTGGTCGAATTGCTCGCCGCTGATCACGCCTTGGAGCATGGCGGCATAGACTTCCTGAATGTAAATGGTCGCAACGAAGACGTTGTCCGAGACCGAGGAGAGAATACCGTTGGCTAAGTAGAAGATCGGTAACTGCGCCTCAGGTGGGGTCGACAGTACCCACTCGATTAATGGGCGGAACAGCTCTTGTTGCGAGATTACGGTAACAACGGTGAAGAAGACGCACAGTAAGGCGCAGAATGGCAGCGACTCGGTGAAGGCCTTACCAATTTCCTCTTCGGAGGTGACACCACAAAAAGCGGTAGCTAAGACGATAATCGACAGACCAATTAAGCCCACCGCCGCTAAGTGCAGGGCTAAGCCCACGACTAACCAAACGCAGCAGATCGCTTGGATGATGAGACGCATCTTGTCGCGGGTGGTTAAGTTGGCATCGTTACGCTTTTCGATGTCAACCAGCATGTCGTGCACCGATTGTGGCATGGCAGTACCAAAGCCAAACCAGCCGGTCTTCTCTAAGATAATGCAGGTAGTAAAACCGCAAATCACGACCGGGAGCGAAACTGGAGCCACACGTAAGGCAAACTCGACGAAGTTCCAACCGGCCATGTTGCCGACGATGATGTTCTGAGGCTCACCGACCAAGGTGCAGACACCACCGATCGCGGTACCAACCGCAGCGTGCATTAAGATCGAGCGTAAGAAGGCGCGGAAGGTCTCTAAGTCCTGCTTGAACTCGTCCTTAACAAAGGAGTCATTGCTCAAACGGGCAGTCGCGGCATCGCCGCTGATTAAATCGTGGTAGTAGCGGTAGACACCAATGCAGATGGTGATGATGACCGCAAGTACGGTTAAGGCATCTAAGAAAGCCGATAAGAAGGCACCTAATAAGCAGAAGATAAAAGCCAGCAGCGTGTGCGAGCGGACTTTAACTAAGAGCTTGGTGAAGGTGAATAAGAGCACGTCGCGCACGAAGTGAATACCGGCGACCATGAACATCAGAAGTAAGATAACTTCGAGGTTGGCCCCGATTTCCTCGCGCACTCCCTCCATATCGCACAGGCCAATAAATGCGGCTTCAATGGCAAGGAGACCACCGGGGATTAACGGGTAGCAGTTTAAGGCCATGGCTAAGGTGAAGATGAACTCAGCCACCAAGACCCAACCGGCTAAAACCGGCGAAATGGCCGCTAAAATTGGGTTTAGGATGAGGCAGCCCAACACAAAAAGTTTGTACCATGTGGGCGCTGTTCCCATGAAATTCAGGGCAAACGCCTTCCCGTATGTCATATTAGGCATAAATAACCTCACTCACAAGCAATGTCTCAGCAAACTATCGTCACTTTAAGCTGCATTCTCAAGGCAACCACAGGAAACTTGAGACCATCCCCGATTTATCTTAAGCGTTACCGCATCAGGCAGCGCTATCTCCAATCCTCCAACCTACCAACCACCACAAATGAGAGCACCTACCAAGCAGCACAGCGCGGCCCGGCCACATGCGCGACACCTAAGACTAGTACCTAGGCTCGGTACCAAGGTATGGCACCTAGGCACCGCACAGCCCTGAGGCATCTAGCTTAGCTCTCGGCTCGGCTGGAAGTTGCAGAGCCCATTATAGGAATTTTGCCACTTATCTCTGTGACCTAACTCAAAAAGTGGCAGGGGAGCTCAGGCCCAGAGCCCATAAAATAGCGGCTCTGTGACCGCTATGGCAGCAAAATCCCGCCACCTGGCGGTAAGGCGGACGGGGCGAAGCGGCGCGCTCAGCTCAGAGAGCTGCAGGTCAGCGCAAATGTACGTCTATGGTAGGTTTCAGGCCACAACCGCTCGCGCTCAGGGCTTGTGACCATGGTGCGCCCGACTTTGGCGTAACGCACAGTTAAAGCGCGCTCCCTTGTCACCCTACCCCGCCGACGGGCGCACCTCAAAGCGCAAAGACAAAAGCGAGCGCGGTAACCCCCGGAGTAATACAGCGATGTGGCCCCACATGGGACAAGGGGGTTGCTGCCAGATTGTAACCCCCATTGTTTGAGCCCCAAAATCCCTTATATACTTGGTTCCGTATGGAAAGGACT
>DXIF01000202.1 GCA_019113025.1 Candidatus Anaerobiospirillum stercoravium
AAGCTCGATGGCACCACCTATGTGCATTCTGCGACCGAGCAGGCAGGCGTGCCGCGTGTCTTCACCCGCAGCGCTCAAAACCAAGTAGCGATCACGACGCAACGACCACAAACAGGTGAACCGCACGGGCCTGATGCCATGGCCGCCGCCGCTGAAGTATTGCGCTTAAGCCAAGTGCCGCATTGGGCGGTCCAAGACCTAAAAGCGCAACAAGCAGAACTGCAAGCAGAGCAACAACCAGCATCAGCCCCCCAAGAAGGCGCCAACACGATGTTTGCGCCTAACCAGCAGTTAAGCGACCAAGAGCAAGAGAGCTTGCGCCAAGCGGCCCAGGATGCGGTGCTGGCAGGCATTGCCCCGACCGAGGCAGAACAGCGCTTGGGCGACCAGTACCAAGCCCTGCAACACCAAGATGGGCTCACTGAGGCCATTGTGGCCAAGAACGAGCACGATCCGTATCGCAGCCGCGACCACGGTCCCAGCGCGCTGTCATCTAAGCAAGCGGCGACCTTAATTGCGCAGCAACGTCATATGATGCCGCACGGCAAAGCGATAGCCGCCTATGAGCACGCCCAATATGCGGCTCATCTAAGCAGCGAGCAGCGCCGGATCAAAGCAGCCGACGAAGCCTTTATTGACGAGATTATGCGCAAGAACCAGCCCAGCGCTGACACTCAGTCTCAAAAGACAGACTTCAGCGCGGAGCCAGTTAAGAGCGACGACGAGGAGCCGCAAGGGGGCTTAGGTCCGAACTTTCAGCGCGCCCAGCGCCAAGCGCTCTTAGACACCGACCCGGCCGCGCGCCGCCGCAATCCCGCTTTGGCCTTTTTATCGCCAACCAGCGCCCGCCCCGCCGCTTTAGACGCTGCCGCGCAAGCCGCACCACACGCGGCTGCTCCTGAGGCCCAGCACACGCCACTTAACGGCGCGCCGCAGACGGATACCAACGCGGGCAACTCCGCTGCCTTAGACGTTGCCACGCAAGCCGCACCACACGCGGCTGATCCTGTGACCCTGCCCACGCCACTTAACGGCGCGCCGCAGACGGATACCAACGCGGGCAACTCCGCTACCTTAGACGCTGTCGTGCAAGTCGCGCCGCACGCGGCTGAGCCGGTGGCCCATGCCGCCCCACTTCACAGCACAGAGCAAGCGACATCTCGCACGGATGAATCCGCCATTTTAGCTGCTGATACGCAAAGCGCATCGCACGCAGCTGAGCCTGCTGACTCAGATTATTGGGGCGTTGAGGAAGCGCCCGCTCCTATGACCCATGATGCTATGTCCTCTGATGATCTACTTTCTGATGTCAGCTCGTTCGTAAGCACAGTCGCGCAAGCGGCGGCGCAGCTGCCCGCCGACTTTGTGCAGCAAGCGCAGACGCTGAGAGCTTGCAAAAAACTGTTAGCACCGGTGCTTAACGCCTTGCGCGCCCAAGAAGACACGGTGTTAGGTGCGCGCTTTGCCCCTAAACGTGAGGATAGCAACAGCTTCTACCAGCTGGAAGAAGACATTTACGGTACTGGCTTTCACAGTGGCGAGCAAGCGACGCACTTGATGCTGGAGTTTCTGATGGTCTTGGCGTGCCAAAACCAAGACGAGCCCTTTGCGCTCACGCAAAGCGATCCGTACGGGACTTTTGCCTACTTTAAGCGCCGCAGCTTGCGCTTGCGCCAAATCCTGTTTAACAACCCGATGCTGGGCGACATTGCGACCAGCACCCAGAGCGATGAGAGCAAATGGAAGCAGTGGTTTGCTGAGTTTTGCGCTAACAACAATTGGCATAAGACCACCCCTGCCTCCCGCGCTGCTAAAGGCACGGATGCAAGTTTAGAAGACGCTGCACTAAGCAGAGCGCCGGATAACAGCGAGCGTTCTGAAGAGCTCCAGTTAGCTGAGCAATTTGGCCAGCTGCAAGCCATCAGTGGTTTTGGTTATGGCGAGAGCTTTGAGCGCTTTGTTAGCCTAGTTAAAGTGCTGCGCTCGTGGTCGATCGACACCGATAAAGATCGTCAGTGGTCGACTTTATTCTTGTTCCCATTTGGCTATGAGGCGCTGTTCTGGGAAATCACCAACGACGGCACTTTCAAGCAAAACCTGTTTGCCGGAGCCGGGCAAAACGTCTTTTCGATGTTAGCGCGCGCCCGTGCGACCTGCACCCAACCGGCCGCCTCAAGTACCGTGCCAGATCTGGGGGCTCGCTTAGTGCGCCGCTTCTTTGTCGACCACAATGGGCTCAATCTGGGAGCGGGCTATTTGGGCGGCAGCCTGCTCGCTCAGCAAGCGCCGCAAGATCCACGCTTGGCTGAGCTGTTAGAGGTACGCGAGCAGCAAATGCTGCGTACCCTCCAGCACGAAGCGACCTTTGCCCAGCGCATCGCTCACAATAGCCAAGCGGACAATATCACCATCTCGGCCACGCGCTATCTGCCTTACCGCGACCTACCGCGCTATCACTTGCTGTTAGAGGAATTTGAGGCGATCAGCCGCTTGGATTTAACCAAGCAAGAACTGTTTTTAGCCTTGGGCGCACTGGGAATCTTGCATCAGCTCTGCTACCTCTTGGAGCAAGAAGCGGCGGTGCTGCGCTTGCCGTTGGTGCTACCAGATCCGGACGCCCGGACGCGTGCGCCCGATCTCAATTTGGTCGCAGTGATTAACCCTGAGCACAAAAACGCGGTGCGGGCGCTCTCAATGCGGCGCTTAAAGGAGAACCTCGCGCTCTTTGAGACGGCACGCGCTCATTACATCCGCGCGCATCTACAAGCGTTGGTTGCAGCCTGCGCACCTGAACTTTTAACTAAAGAGAGCTTAAGTCCTGCCGAGCAAACGCTGGTAGGCAATCTGATGCGCAGCGCTTTTGACTTCAAGCAGAGCGTTCATTTGGACTTGGCCGAGCGCACGATTGGCGATGAACCAGGCGAGGTCGCGGTGGTCACCACCACCGAGAGCATTTGCTACTCAGAAATCGAAGACCTTATGGTCAACCACAAACGTGACGTACATATGCAAGCCTTGCACTCGACTTGGTGCGCCAACATTGGCTTGTCCACCAAGGAGAGCGCCGTCACCTATTACTACTGCTTAAGCGACGAGCTCTTGTACTACTTGGTGCTGGCCTTGGTGCCCCCAGGGCGCCCTCTGCCACTTAAGGTCTTCTTAACTAAGCTGCATGAGCGCTACCACTTGGTGGTGGGGCCCCACGAGGCGCAGCAGTCCCGCTATGGCGAAGAGGACGACTTCAATGCCAATGAGCGCCAGCTTAAGCTCAAGTTGCAGCGCAACCACCTGCTCATCAGCTTGAGCGATAGCTTCGACTATGTGCGCAACCCTTTTAGCTAAGGCGTATGCGCTCAGGCTGCTTGCTCGGGCTGATAGCTCAGGCTTATGAACCAAGGCTTAACGCTGGCCCCCGGGCGCGTTACACTGAGCGCCGGGATCAATTGTGACGAGGATGAAACTGTGGCTTTGCTCTTATCTTGCTTGAGCGGACACCATCCGCTGTTAGCACCAGTCGCGGGCGCGGCAGGCGGGGGCAACGTGCGCTCCGCGGCCAAGCCGCGTGGGGGCGGCAGTGCCGTAAACAGCACGCGCTCCGGCGCCCGCAGCGCGTTAAGGAGCACGGGCCTTGGCCCCAGCTCGTGGGAGCAAGCCCTGAAAAATGCCCTGACCCAGACTAGGCGCTACGAAGCCAAGTTCTTAGGGCTGCGCGTGCTCCCCACCAAGAGCCACGCTTTGCGGCCTTTTATGCTCGAGGAGGACTTGCTAGGCTTTGGCCTCAATGATAAGTGCACCCTTGAGGGCACCATGATTGAGTTTTTGCAGGTGCTGCTCAGCCAGCCACCTGAGCAAGCGCTCACCCCGTACCTGACCTCAGATGCGGGCACTGTGGTGCCCAGCAAGGCCGCGGCCACCTGGACGCCCGCCTTTGTTAAATCCAGCCATTTGCTCTTGCGCGCCTTGGTCTTCAACAATCCTAAGGTCAGTCTCATCGCCCGACGCTCGGACTTGACCGATGAAGGCAAGTGGGAGCAGTGGCAGCGCGACTTTGTGCGCCTCAATCCCTGGTGCTTAGGAGAGCCCAACGCAAGTGATGAGGATGAGGCCCCGGCGTCAGCGCGCGCCCTTGATTTGAGCTATCTGCGGGTCAATTTCAAGGACTTTGCGACTTTTGCCACGGCCTTAGGGTTACTGCAAAACTGGGCCATGGACTCCAACTCAAGTGGCGCGGCCTGGACCGACCGCTTCTTAATTCCCAGCGGCGCCTACACCTGCTTTTGGCAGCTCAGTGCCGCGCGCACGCCGGTGGCCGACGAGCTCTCAGGCGCGGGGCAAATCCTCTATTGGCTGCTATTGCGCGCCCCCAGCGAGGCGAGCTTAACCCTCTATCAGCTCTGGGCGCAAACGGTGCATGAGCGCTCGCTTTATCCGCAGCTGGGCCTAGACCAATCAATAAGCGGCGCGGAGTTGGCCGCGCGCGTCTTGGCGCTCACGGAGCAAGTGGGCACCCAGCTGTACCAGCGCTTCTTTATGCAGCCTAATGTCTTTAACCTTTGTGCCCAGCAGCTGGAGGGCCCCTATGCTCGCGCAGAAATCGAGCAATGCGCCTATATCGCTCAGCATGGTCATAACTTGCAAAATGAGAGCGGCAAGCTTGCCTTTAATCAGTGGCTTAACGCACGCAAGGCTACTTGGCCTGTGGGGCAGCAGGCCAATGACAAGCTCAGTAAGGCCAACTTCTTCCCGCTTAAGGGCCAGCGCGTCATGATCCAGATGCTGGGCGATTGGGCCAATATCCTCTCCCAGAGCTTGACGACCCAAGATCTCTTTGCCGCCCTAGGTACCATCACCTTGCTTAACTTCATGGTGCTGGGCTTAGAGCAAGGACAAGGCGTCATGGCCTCGGTAGGCACGGTCGTTGACATCAATATGGTGCCCGCGGTTAACACCTCACCTAAAGATCGCATGCGCAAGGCGGCACTCACCCGCTGCAAAGCCAACCACGAGCTGCATGCCAACATGCTCAGCTACTACTTCCAAGCCCATCTGCAGCGCGTGGTGGAAGCGCTGCTGCCTAAAATCACCAAGGTGCTGGCGCTCAAGGCTCATCACTTAACCGTGCTCTTCCCGGTGCTGTTCTACTTGTACCACTGCAATGAAGCGTGCCAAATTGAGCTCAAAGAGTGGGTCGTAACTCAGCTTACGCAGAAAAAGGCCGACAATGCAAACTCTATGGCGGCGCTCAGCGCTTTGCCCTCAAGCGCCTCGCCTGAGGAGAAGATCGTCGCTTTGCGCGTAAGTTACAAAGAGTGGCTGCGTACCGTGCTCGCTTACCTCCAGCAAAAAGGCAAAGCCAGCTTTGATAACAGCTACCATCGCTCCTTGGGCAAGCAAATCGGCCTCATCACCACTGAGCTGACCACCGGGCACTGCTATGTCTTAAGCGACCACTTGGTCACGACCTTGGTCATGGCAGTGTTAGGGCGCACCCGCCACTTGCCGTGGCAAGACTTTTTGCAAGCCTTAGCTGAGCGCTACCACCTCATCATTGGGGTCAAGCAAGCGCGCGCCTATTACGCCAAGGACGGCCTCTTTGCCGGGAGCTTGCGCTTAGGCGATCTGACCGAGGAGCTGCGCAAAAACGAGCGTGCGCTGCGCATCAAGCTTGAACGCTTGGGCCTGCTGCTGGTCTTAAGCGACGGCTGCGATTTTGTTAAAAACCCTTTTGCCAGCGCGTCCCCGCCCCGCTGGGCGTAAGCTTCGCGTAAGCGAAGCCTAAACTGCGCTGCAGCATCTAACCGGCCGCAGCACCTGCTTGTCTTGGTCTTTAGTTTTCTCTGGTTTCGTCCCTCTGATTGGTTCCGTGCGCTATGCCTCAAGATACTTCTTCTCCTTCTACCTCCGACGACCTGCTCCTCAAGCTCACCGGGGCACAATCGCAGGCCTTAGGCTATCAGCGTGAGCTCATGGCCGCGCAGCGCGCGGCCACGCAAGAGCTTGCCTTAAAGATTCTGGGCTTAGTGGGGGTGCACTGCATCAAAGAGTTCTTGCCCGAGGACTTAGCCGAGAACGCTGCCCCCAACCAAGACAGTGCTGACAGCGCCGAGCCTGAGCTGGGCTTAGACCGCTCGCGCCTGATCTTATTTGAGCACCTCGACCCGCGCTATATTCAGACCATTGTCACTAAGCTCTTAGCGCTTAAAGCGCACGGCGACCTCAGCCTGAGCACCCTGTCCGTGGCCATCACTCAGATGGCACTGCCGGACTTAGAACTTGGACCGACGCTGCCTGCGTGGGTGGTCAGCAACGACCAAAACGCCACCTACTGGCGCAATAACATCGAGCCTAACACCATCAAGCTTTGCGCGATCTCGATCGGCGAAAACGAGGACACCCTCAGCAATATCACCGACCGCATCAACTCCGATGGGCTCAAGCAGCACTTGGCCTCCAAGACGGTACTGCACTCGGTCTTAACCCAGCTTTTAAGCGACTTGCAAGAGAGCGCGCAAGGCAGCTCAGCGCCGACAGCGGACGCGCCTTGCTTGGGCGCGGGCTACCTGAGCGGCGTGCCGCAGGCGCTAAGCGCCCTGTTGACTAATCCGCTGCGCTCTGATTTGGCCACTACCTTAAGCGCGCTCATGGATACCATGAGCTTAAAGCCGATCGACCTGTGCACCTACATCGCCGCGGTGCTGATCCACTTGGCCCAAGGGGCGTCGGCCCAAGGCAGCACCACCTTACGTGAGGCGCTGGGCCTTGCGCTCCCTACCTTCCAAGTGCCGTGCGAGCAGGCGCTGTTCTTATCCAAAAGCAAGAGCCCTAAGCCTTACACCAAGGATCAAGTTAAGAATCTCATCACCGGTACCCTCAAGGCCCGGCCGACCACCTTAAACTACGCCGCGACCACGGGCCTGCCTCTTGACACCTTCAAGACCAAGCAGCTTAAAGACAATCTCAGCGCCCTGCTGGCGGACACCCAGCCGGTTATCTCAGAGGCGGTACCTGAAAACGAGGGCGCTGACGATGCAGCGCTGCCCCTGCTAAGTGAGTGGGAGGCTGGCCTCATCAAGGAATTTGTGGCCGCGACCGGCGCCCCGCGCGAGGCGCTGTTTGCGCCGCTGTGCACCATTGAGTGGAATGGTAAACTCGAACGCTTGTTTAACGCCGCGCCCCAGGCGACCCAAAAGAAGAGCCTCTATGAGCGCACCATGGACTTGTTCAATGACCATTTGACCAACGAGTCCAAGTTAAGCCCCGCAGAAGAGGCCACGATCGAGCTGGTCAAGCAAAACGTCAAAGATCTCACCCGCGCCGATCGCAATGAGCTCAATGACCTGTACCAAAGCCGCCGCGCCATCTTCGACCAAGACAGCGCCTTAAGCCGCGAGTGGGAAAAGTACATCTACTACGAAGATGTCATCGCAGAACCCAACTTCCTCCTGTCGCTGAGCAAAGCGCTGTTGAACTTAGCGCGCAGCGTCGATGACCACAGTGAAGAAGAGCTGGCTAGTCTGACTTTAACCTTAGACGGCACCACCCAGCAGATTCTGAGCAAGAACTATGCGGTCATGGCCTACTTTAGCCTGCGCTATGGTGCTTTCTTACGTGACTTAACCGAGTGCTTGCCGGGGCGCTTTTGCGTGGACTACGCCGGGAGCAATACCACCTCGCACCAAAGTAAGAGTGAGGAGGCTCCACTGTTAAACCCACTGTTTAACTTCCCGGAGTTTTTTGCGGCCAAGGCCCAAAACCAGCGTCTCAAGCGCAGCACCTCCGGCCGGGAAAAGGATCTGACCTTGGATTTGGTCTTAACCCCGACCTACCGCCCAAAGGAGGCCCAGCCGGGAGCTTGTCTCGAGCAAGGCAAGCCCTTTAAGATCGCATGGCAATTGCGCCCCGAGCGCGTCAGCTACCTCTTTGCCGCTGACCTTGAAGCCTTGCTGGTCGGACCATCCTTACGCTCGGGCTTATTTGAGCACGATGCCTTGACCGCCCAAGGCACACTCCAAGACCTAAGCCTGTACAACCATACCACCTTGCTCTTCCCGGGGCTTAAGGGTAAGGGCGCAGATAAGGATAAGGCCACCTTCTTTGGTCCGGAGTCCAGCTGCGATCTAGGTGCCAAATGGGAGACTGGGTGGGCACAATTAGAGCAGCTTGTTGCCGCCTATCTGCCTGATGAGGGCTTGACCCGCTCAATTACTGCCATTAAGGCCCAGTGGGCGGACTTTAGCAGCCGCTATCGCCATAGTCTCGAGCAGCTCAAAGCCTGCACCATCCGACCTCAGGAGCTGCATGAGCTCAGCCACAGCTATAGCGCCTTACTCTATGAGCTGCTCTCAAGCCCGCTCATCGGACTGCAACAGGGCACGAGCCCTGCGACCTTGCAGCTCAAAGAGCTCTTAGCGCTGGTCTTGCAAGTGGGCATGGCCTATCGTAAGAGCGCCAACGTCCAAGACGTCAGCTACGCGATCGCCACCCCATTTACGGTCGAGGCGCTGCGCAGCCACGCCTGCAAGCTGGAGCGCTGCGCCGAACTCATCTGCGATATCTTTGAAAAGCCGATTTCGATCAACGATCGCGCGGTTTTCCTGAACTCCTTAGAGCAAGATCTCAACTACTACGACGCCCCCGAGCTCTGCCTCAACCAAGGGCCAATGGGCGCGCTGCCTAGCACCATGCCCGGCATGATGCCCGGTATGGCTGCGGGCATGGGCTATAGCGCCTTTAGCGAGCTCATCGCGACCCAAGCCTTAGGCGGCTACACCCTCTATGTGGCGCCGCACAAGCTGTACCAAGACCAAGGCCCTAAGCTCAGCGCCCCGCTTGCGGCTAAAACCCGCGGGCGCAAAAAGGCCACGGCTGCTCCGGTAGTGGTGGGCGCCCAAGGCGGGGGCGGCTGTGTCGGCTTAGGCGGGGCTAATGTCAGCAGTAACTCCAGCGAATTAGTGCTCACTGCCATTGGCAGCCAAATCAACTCCTATTTGGAGCACTCGCCTTATCCCCTGACCCAGTGCACGCTGATGTTAAGCCACTGCCCAGTGCCCAGCTTTGCCTTAGAGCTGTATCGCCTGCTCAAGCGTGAGCAACGCGCTAAGTGGCCGCACACGCACCTTAACTTGGTCATAGTGTGCCCTGATATCAACCGCGCGCAGGACATCTTTGCCCTATTTGAGAGTGAGCGCTTTGCCCTCAAGCAAACGCTGGAAGGCCCTGAATTTGTCAAAGCCGTCAGCGTCACTATTCTTCTTGCCGAGCAAGGCGGCAGCACCAAGCGCTTTGGTACCCTCAACGACTACTTAGAGCGCATGAGCTTACAGCAAACGCAGCTGAACGCCCCGCTGAACTCCCAGCTGAACGCCCAGCTTCACGCCCAACCAAGCTCCCTGTGGGGCAACTGGGGCGCTGCCAGCAATGCCACCCATGGACACGCATCCGAGCGGGCACACGAGCGCGCGCATGAGCGCTTTGCCCAAATTGGCTTAATGGTTCACGCCTTTGACGCCCAAGCGCAATTCCAGTTTAGTGCGCCTTACGAGGTACCACTGGTGACCGACGAGGTGCACTATCAGCCTTCGCTCATCAATATGGTCGATGCCCGCCCCAATGGCACCATGGGACGCTTTGTGGTCAGCCCGGTCTTGCCTCTAAGCAAAATCTTGCTCCAGCATAGCCTGTACTATCTCACGACGGGCGATTTCCGCGCCGTTACCTCGGTACAAGCGAAGCTGAAGCTTGCGCTAACCCAGCAAGCTAAGACGCAAACGGTGGGCGGGCGCGCCGCTGCGGCCTTAGGGCTGAGTAAGTGCGCACAAGCAACCGCCGCGACCCCAGTCCCGACCATTGCCACGCCGCTTTATGCCCGCGCCGTGCCCGCTGCGCAAGGCCCTAATAGCTGGGGCAATCTGCTGTATGAGGCAGTAGCGCAGATTCACAAGTCATGCGATGCGGTGTTCTATCTTGATGATTTGCTCGAGCGCAAGCAGCTCAAGCAAATGCAGGTGCGCGTGCTCTACTACCAAAAACTGCCGCAGAACACCTTAAACTTCATCATCGCCACCCAAGTCAACGTCGAGGCCAAGACACGCACCTTCCTCCAAAAGATTGTGGCCGATACGGACTTAAATCCCCAGGAGCAAGGCACCTGCTTGCAGCAAGTGGCGGAGGCGTCCTTGAACATCTCAGGACGGCTCTTGATGCGCGCCCAGCTGCGCCATCAGCATGCCGCCGAGCTCATGGGCGTGGTCTTAACCGGCTTTATGGGCCAAGCCATGATGGACATCATGGCCCAGCACTATCATGATGCGGGCAAGACCTATCGCACCTTGGTCTACCTTGATGACTACCAAGCCATCTTCAAGGGCGTGGGCAATCAGCGCCAAAAGCGCCTAGCCGACCTGTTGGGCATTCAAATTATCACCCAGCAGAGCGAGCATGGTGAGCAAGGCGCGTCAGGCGAGCGTTATCTGCTCAACTTAGTGGTGCTGGAAAGCAAGTTCTTGGAGCGAAGCAGCACTGATGCGGCCAAGCGCTCGCTCAAACAAACGCGTGAGACCACTGAGCTCTTGCACCGGGCCTTTAAGCGCTACGCCACGCGCCACAGCTTAGATCGCAAGCAGTGGCTGGCACGCATTGCCGACATGTTGGTCGACAATAGCGATCAGCTCGACCACAGCGTCATGGTCCCCAATGGCATGGGCCCAGACGAGTTTAGCCGCATCCAGCAGCGCATTCGCAACGGCCAAGTCGACATCCTGCTCAAGGGCTGCTCCTTGGTCTTCGCCCGCCACGGCGAGCAAGATGAGGAGCAAAACCTCATCGCAACGCCATGGTGCGAAGCGCACATCGACCCTAAACTTGACCAGTCAAGCCCGCAGCAAGGCTTCCCGCTGGTGCAAGCCAAGCTCACGGGCCGCGGCATGAGTGCGGTGCTGGAAAGCTTCTACCGCAACAAGGGCCTAGGCTCAGCCCAAGCCTTGCAAGAACTCAGTGCCACCTTACACGATGACACCATCATCCAGTACTGCACCAAGCCCGACGAACGCTTCATCCTCAAAGCCGAGCTGCCGCCGGAGCCCGTAACCCCTGATCAGGTGGCACCAACTCCCGCGCCCGCTCCTGAGCCTGAGCCCTCAGTCGCACCTGAGCCTCAGGTTGAACCTGAGCCCCAGGTTGCCCCGCAACCTGAGCCTATCCCAGTGCCTGAGCAAGTGGTCGTGGCGCCCGCGCCGACGCAACCCACTGCGCCTGAGTTTAAGCTCGAATCAGAGGTGCTGGGCCGCGACAGCGGCTTAGGCTTGGCTGATGACTTGGATAACGGATCGGAGCACGGCTTAGCTCACAGCGCTAATTTGCTGGGCGCACAGAGCGTGCCGCTCATTCATGAGCCGCCTGTAGCTCACCCCAACGCCAATCAGCAGACAGCGGTCCAGCCGACTGCTAACCAACCAACTACCCCGGCGCCCGCTGTGGCGGTGGTAGTACCGGAGCCCACAAGCGCGCCTGCGCCGGTAGCGCCAACGGCGCCTCAGTCACCGGAGCACCAACCGTCCATGGTACTCACTGAGCCCCCAGTCACGCTGGCGCCCCCGCGCAGCAAATGGCTGATGACGGTACCACGTCGTCCTTATGATGGCTGGCGCCCAGATGTGGCGGCGCTCTTGCCGCGCTCGCAGCATGACGAGGCGCGCAATCAAGCCCAGCTTGAGGCTAAGTGCGTCCAGATTGATGCGGTGCTGCGCGAGTTTGGCGTCGACGCCAAGGTTGAGCGCTATGTACCCGGCCCCATCCTCACCCGCTTTGTCCTAAAGCTGGGCTATGGCGAGACTTCCAAGGCCATTGAGCGCATTGTCGCGGAGATGCCGCGCAAGCTTAACGTGCCGACAGTGCGCTTTATTGCCGCGAGCGTTAGCCTTGAGGTGCCTAATGAGCAGCGCCTGAACATCACCCTCGGCGATGTCTTAACCAGTCCTGAGTTTGCTCAAACTAAGGCTGGGCTCGCGCTCGCGTTAGGCCTCACCACTGATGGCATGCCGGTCGTACGCGACCTAGTCGAAGGCGGTCCGCACTTATTGGTAGCCGGGACCACCGGCTCTGGTAAGTCAGTGGGGCTCAACGCCATCTTGCTGTCGCTCATTGCGCAGCACTCGCCCCAAACGCTGCGTCTTATCATCATCGATCCTAAGCGCGAATTCCAAGCCTACGATGCCCTGCCCCATATGCTGGCCCCGGCGATCAAGGACGTCACGGTCGACGCCATGGCGGCCTTGCGCTGGTGTATTGGCGAGATGGAGCGTCGCTACGAGCTCTTTGACGATGTGCTCAAAACCAGCAGCCTCATTGCCTACAACCAGTATATTCAGCGCGAGCAAGCGGCTGGACGGCGGGTGCGCAACTACTTCGTCAAGACCGAAGATGCCCCTGAGTTCTTGGCGCCGCTGCCACGCATCGTGGTTGTGATCGATGAGTTCAACGACTTGATGGCGCAAAACCGCGCCACCGGCCGCTCCAAGGGCACGGAGTTTGAGGACTTAATTGTGCAGCTGGCGGGCAAGTGCCGCGCCGCGGGCATCCATTTGATCTTAGCGACCCAATCGCCGCGCACCAAGGTGGTCACGGGCCTCATTAAGGGCAACCTCCCGGCCCGCATCGCCTTTAAGGTCAGCGACTATCATGAATCGCAGATCATCTTGGATGAAAATGGCGCCGAAGAGCTCCTAGGCAAGGGCGATATGCTCCATCGCTTCAGCAATGAGACCACGCACCGCGCCCACGGCGCCTATGTCACCAGCACTGACATCAGTGCCATGGTCAAGGCGTGGCATGAGCACAGCGGCGACCCCGAGTACTTAGCCGCCCTGCCCCAAGGCCAAGGCCTAAGCCTAACCAGCCCTGAGGACTTAAGTGCTCTACAAGCTCAGGCGCGGCAGCTTGCGCAAGAACACAAGGCGCAAGGTCTCGGCCTGACCGAGCGCGACTTACGCCATCAAATGGGCGTCAACTCCCTGACCGCGCAAAAGCTGCTCAGCTACCTCAAAGCCCAAGGTTTAGTGGACTAAACGCCCACTAGCCCCAGCACCAGCACCAGCCTGCGCCTTGGCGATAGGCTGGGGCCGGTGCGCAGCATGATGGCACGGTTGCCCCCAACTTTGCTATGATGCGGCCGTCACGTAGCGCGGTGCGCCCCGCGGTGCGCGACGTTACCCTTGCTGGTTTGCGGCGCGAACAGGATGTTCTATGCACAATGCCTTGCTCTTGCTCGCAGCCATTGGCTGCGAGGTGGGCGCGACCACCGCGCTCAACTACACCCACCAGTTCACCAAGCTCATCCCCTCGGTCATCACGGTGGTGGGCTATGTCGCCTCGTTCTACCTCTTGAGCATGGCGCTGCGCACCATTCCCATTGGCATTGCCTACGCTATTTGGTCGGGCCTGGGCATTGTCATGATCACCGTGATCGGCGTCTTGGCCTTCAAGCAAACGCCCGATCTCCCGGCCCTTATCGGCATTGCGCTCATCATGGCCGGGGTCATGGTGATCAATCTGTGCTCGCACATGAGCGTGCACTAAACACGACGCCCAAAGCCGAGGCGTTTCATGCGCCCGCACCTGTCCCCGACCGGGTTGGGTGCGGACTGGTAAGATTAAGCTGCCAGAAGCTGGAGCACGAACTCTTGGAGCCAAATCACCGTAACCACCACCAACAGAACAGGGATGGCCATGGTGAAGCTGAAGCGAAAGTACTGCTTGACGCTGATGGTAAAGCCGCGCTTTTCCAAAAAGCCCAGCCATAACAACGTCGAGAGCGAGCCAATTGGGGTGAGCTTTGCGCCGATGTTGCAGGCAGCCAGGTGGCTGTAGATTAAGGCCTCGTGGCTGGCGGCGATGGTGTCGCCGCTGACAAAGAAGTCTTGCAGCGCTAAGTTGCCCAACATGATCATCGGCAAGTTGTTGAAGATAGCTGCGCCTGCCGCCGAGAGATAAGCGGTCGAGAGCATCTCAACTAAGCTCAGCTGGGTCATATTGCCGTAGATGTTAACTAACTGCTGACCCAGGCCCCCCTTGTACATCGCAAATACGATCAAGTACAAGGTGAAGCTGAAAATCACGATATCGTACGGGGCCTTGAGCAAGATGCGGGCGTTACGGCCACGGTTCTTAATCAGCATCACCGTGGTGATGACCGCAGCAAAGCACAATACCGGCACGCACACCGGGGCTGAAGTCAGCTCGGCGGCAAAGAGCCCGACCACAAAGCAGGCGATAAAGCCAAAGCAAAAGCGCTTGAGCGCAGGGCTGAGCTCGCTGTCCCCACCCAACTTAAAGGTGATGACCACAGGTAGCAGGCGACTGCAACCAATAAAGAAGCAAATCAGCATGGTGATGACGCTCGCGATGGTCGGCAACACCATGGTCGCAGCAAAGCTGGCGAAATTCAGGTCAAAGTAACCGGCGGTAATGATATTGGTGAGGTTGGAGACCACCAAGGGCAGCGACGCGGCATCGCAGACAAAAGCCGTGGTCAGTAAGAGCACTGTGGCAAACTTGGCCTCCTCCTTAGCCATCCGCGCCAACAAGGCTACCATCAGCGGGGTAAAGATTAAGACGGCGCCGTCATTGGCAAATAAGGCTGAGGTGAGCGCGGTTAAAATGATGATTTGGACGCAGAACTTACGGGTGTTAAGCTCCAGCACGTCCCCGGTGGCCGCAAGCTTACCGCGCTTTAAGATTTTGCCCACTAAATAGTCAAAGAAGCCCAAATTCTCAAGGCACAGTGAGATGATAATGAGGCCAATTAAGGTCAGCGAGCTATCCCAGGTCAGGCCAAAGATCTCTTGGACATCTTCCCAGGTGATGAGCTTGAAGGCAAAGACGAAAAGGGTGCCCAAGGAGGTATAGATCCAAACCTTGAGGCGAAAGGGCTTCCAAATAATGAGCAATAAGGTGGTGATGAAGATTAAGAAGGCCATAGCACGAAGCTCTGCACAACCAGCACAACGATAACCCGGGGCGCGGTACCATCACAAGAGCGCGGCCGGGCCACTCCTACGCCGCAGCTTAGACGTTCCTACGCCGCAACTGGGGCGATCCTACGCCGCGAGGCGGCGCGAATCATGAAAAAGAGCAGCCGTAGCTGCCCTTGAGTTACTGATGCTAAACGGTCTGATTAGCGGTGATCACACTTACGCGTGAGGTAGTCACCGATGAATTGAACCAATTGCACCATGACAATCAGGATGACCACGGTGGCGATCATCATGTCGAGGCGAAAACGCATGTAGCCATAGCGAATGGCCACGTCACCTAGTCCACCGCCACCGATGGCACCGGCCATAGCCGAGCAGCCAATGATCACAATCACGGTGATGGTGAAGTTTTGGATAAGCTCAGGCAAAGCCTCCGGCAGCAGCACCTTGCGCACTATCTGCCACGGGCTTGCGCCCATCGAGGTTGCAGCCTCAATTAAACCGCTGGGAACCGTACGTAAGCTCGTTTCAACCAAGCGCCCGGTAAAGGGAATGGTGCCAATGACCAAGGGCACAATCACCGCGGTGGTACCGATACTTGAGCCCACAATGAACTTGGTGAGCGGGGAGATTGCCACCATCAAGATGATGAACGGAATCGAACGCAAGGCGTTAACGATGGTGCTAAGCACACGGTAAAAATTGACGTGCTCAAAGAAGTAGCCCTTGGAAGTGACTAAAAGCAGCACGCCTAAAGGCACACCTAAGGCAATCGAGATCGCCGAAGAGGCACCGACCATGTATAGGGTCTCTAAGGTGGCTTGGCCGAGGAGGGAAGCCATCTTTTGATAGGCCGACCAATTGAAATCCATGATCTGCTCCTTACAAATCAGCCAACTGGATGCGCTGGTCGTAGCCTAAAATCTCGACCTTGTGCACGCGCTGTTGCAGCACTTCAATCGCATGCTCAATCTCGGCGCGGCTGCCCCCGACCTCAATTACGAGCAAACCAAACGGCTCGGTTTTGATGTGATCAATCGAACCACCCAAGATACTGATCGCGACCTTGCACTCTTGCGCCACCTCGACAATAACTGGGGCATCGGCCTTCGGGCCTAAGAACAAGAGCTCAATGACCGCCTTGGCACCCTCATGGTACTCACAGACAATCTCAGTGTGCCGCAAGAGCTCAGGCAGACCGCGGCGCACTGCGGCGCTCACCAAGCGCTTGGTTAAAGCTTGCTTCGGCTCAGTGAAGATATCCAGGGAGGTGCCGAGCTCCGAGATGACACCGCCGTCGATCACCGCAACGCGATCGCAGCACTCCTTGATCACTTCCATCTGGTGAGTGATGATGACAATGGTCAGGTTTAACTTATCGCGCAGCGTCATCAAGAGCTTTAAGATCGACATGGTGGTCTTAGGATCGAGCGCCGAGGTCGCCTCATCGCACAGTAAGATCTTAGGATTACCAGCTAAGGCACGGGCAATGCCCACACGCTGCTTTTGCCCACCGGAGAGTTGAGCAGGATACATCTCAGCCTTATCCGAGAGCTCAACTAACTCCAAGAGCTCTTTGACGCGCGCTGCAATCTCCTCGTCGCTTAAGCGCTCGGGGCCTGACACCAGCTTGAGCGGAAAGGCCACGTTTTCGGCGACCGTAGCCGAGGAGAGCAGATTGAAGCTCTGGAAAATCATGCCGATATGGCGGCGCACCTCGCGCAGCTCATTATCGTTCATCGCGGTCAAGTCCTGGCCATCGACAATGACTTGGCCCGAGCTTGGTCGCTCCAACATATTGATGTGACGGATCAAGGTGGACTTACCTGCACCTGACAGACCAATCACACCAAAGATCTCGCCCCGTTCAATGGTAAGAGAAATGTCGCGCAAGGCCTTGACCTCTTTAGGCGTGCCTTGGTTATACACTTTCTCAATATTCTTAAGTTCGATCATTGAGATGATCCTAAGTTACCGAATACCTTGTTCTCTTACCCACGAAGACGCAAGAAAACGCTGACGCCTCGCCCATAAAGCCGCCCAGCGTGTACCGCCGCAAGCTTTACGATGAAGCCAATTTTGAGGGGTGCGCTATTTTAGCACAAACTTAGGATCCCATCTGAGCGCCCGCGCCGCCTGAGGCGCGCCTGCAGCGGCGCCCGGAACAGTGACCGCTGCGCCTAGCGGCAGCTGCGCCTAGCGGGCAACACCGAAACTGCGCCACAACCGCGTTACCACTACTTATCCTGGTCCTCATAAGACCAAGACGCGGTGAGCCAAGCTGAATCCTCCTCCTCAAGGCCCGGATACTGCGGCACGTTATCCCCTTGCGACCAATGGCATACCTCGCTTTTAGGAGAGAGCTGAACTTGTGGTGTCGCCCTAAACGGCGGCACCACGGGCACGCTACTGCGCGCAGCAGCGTGCCCAGAGCTCGGATAGAAC
>DXIF01000203.1 GCA_019113025.1 Candidatus Anaerobiospirillum stercoravium
CAACAAAGACACGCGGCATCATCCAACCTACCCTGTTGCGGAATTTGAGCACTTTACCGCAATTTAACAAAAAAGTACCTTTTTTTACTAAAGTTTAACTAAAACGCTGCAAGAGCCTTAATCCGGCACCACTACCATAAGCACCATCAAAGCAACCATTTGAAGTTGAGGCGCATCAGGCTCAAGGCTTAATCCAAGCTGTGGCTTGGGCCCGCGCCTTAAAACTCGACCGCACTTAGCGGTCTTGCTTGCCGCATCATGCGGTTTTCTTGCAGGTTTAGTTTTCTATGAAGCTCAATAAGTCCGTTTTTGCCAAGTCTGTTACCGCAGCTACCGCTGCTCTGATGTTAGCCGCTTGCTCGGCTAACGCCACCGACAAGGCCATCGATGATAGCGCCCTCTATGTGCGTCAAGCCGCAGGTGATGTCACCCAGTTTGCCGGCGCTCGTCGTATCCAGGACAACCAAACCGAGCTCTACTCCAACGTTTTAGAGTTAGCTAAGCAACAGCACGCTAAGAACGTCATCCTCTTAATTGGCGATGGCATGGGCGATAGCGAAATCACCGCCGCCCGTAACTTTGCCCACGGTGCTGGGGGCTACTTCAAGGGCTTAGATGCTCTGCCTTTTACCGGCCAGTACACCCACTACTCCTTAGATCGCACCACCCACAAGCCTGATTACGTCACCGACTCGGCCGCCTCGGCTACCGCTTGGTCGACCGGTGTGAAGAGCTACAACGGCGCCATCGGTGTGGATGTCTTTGGCAAGCCACACCAGTCATTACTGGAGCTGGCTAAGGCCAACGGCCTTGCGACCGGCGACGTTTCGACTGCCGAAATCCAAGACGCCACTCCGGCCGCCCAAATCGCCCACGTTACTGAGCGTAAGTGCTATGGCCCTGATGTCACCGCTGAGAAGTGCGCCGCTAACGCCTTAGAAAATGGCGGTGCCGGTTCCATCTCCGAGCAGCTGTTAAACGTCCGTGCGGACGTGATCTTAGGTGGTGGTGCTAAGAGCTTTAACGAAACCGCTCATGCCGGTGAGTACAAGGACATGACCTTGTTTGAGCAGGCGCAAAAGCGTGGCTTCCAAGTCGTGCGCGACTTAAATGGCCTGAATGCCATTACCGAGGCCAACCAAGACCAGCCGGTCTTAGGTCTGTTCTCCGAGGGCAATATGCCTATCCGTTTAAAGGGCCCACAGGCTAAGTTAAACGGCATCCAAGATGAAGTCGTTAAGTGCGAGGTTAATAGCGAGCGCGGTGCTCAGGTTCCAACCTTAGCTCAGATGACCCAAAAGGCGATCGACCTGTTAAAGGTCAACGAGAAGGGCTTCTTCTTACAGGTTGAAGGCGCTTCGATCGACAAGCAGGCTCACGCCTCTAACCCTTGCGGCCAGTTTGGCGAGACCATGGACTTAGATGAGGCCGTTCAGGTCGCCTTAGACTTTGCAAAGCAGGATGGCAACACCTTGGTCATCGTTACCGCTGACCACGCTCACGCTACCCAAATCGTTTACCCAGACGCTACCACCCCAGGCTTTAGCCAGCGCGTCTTAACCCATGATGGCGTGCCAATGGCCATCAACTACGGTAACTCCACTGATATCGACGATGCCGGTCACACCGGTGCTCAGCTGCGCGTTGCCGCCTACGGTCCTGGTGCCTTACGCGTAGTGGGCTTAACTGACCAGACCGATATCTTCTTTACGATTCGCGACACTCTGAACCTCAAGTAGTAGCACTCAGCACTACCTGACCCAACTGAACAATTTCTCGCAAAGTCCGTGGGGGCAACCCTACGGGCTTTTTTGCGTGCGCGCAGCGTGGGCTGACGCCCCGCCTGCGGCGGCCATGCCCGCCCGCGCGCCCACCTGGCGGGACTGGCCTCAGGTGGTAGTTTGAGCTTCGACCAAATACCACGCCCGCTGGAGCTGCCGCACTTTTGTGTGGCAACTCCAACGGGCGTGAAGAAGAAAGGGACAGCCTGCATTCAGGCCTGTGCCGAGAGCTACTTAGCGGCAGGTGCGTCCGCTGCGTCCGCAGGGGCGCTCTCAGGAGCAGCCGGTGGCAGCACCTCGACTAACTCAATCTCGAAGACTAAGACCGAGTTAGGCTTGATCAGGTCACCGGCGCCCATCTCACCGTAGGCTAAGTCTGATGGGATGTAGAGCATGGCCTTGCCGCCCTCTTTCATCAGCTGTAAGCCCTCGGTCCAACCTGGGATAATGTTAGCCAGTGGGAAGGCGATGGGATCCTTTTGCTCATCGAAGACTTGGCCGTCGATGGTGGTGCCCTTGTAGCGGACGCGTACGGTATCAGCAGTAGTTGGGCTCGTGCCGCTACCTTCCTGCAAGATCTTGTACTGCAAGCCCGAATCGGTGGTCTGAACGCCATCGGCCTTAGCATTCTCAGCTAAGAACTTTTGTCCGGCCTCTAAATTGGTGGCGGCGTCCGCGGCGGCCTTCTTTTCTAAGCCCTCACGGACCTTTTGGTCTAACGCCACTAAGGTGTCAGCAATTTCCTTTTCGCTCAGCGCGGTCTTTTGGTTGATGGCATCAACAAAGCCTTGGATGACGAGCTCTTGGTCTAAGGTGCCAATAAACTCGCTTTGATCGCGTTGAATGGTGGCGATGTAGGTACCAACGCTCGCACCAATCGAGTAGGAAACCTTGTCCTCAAAGCTCGAGGCAGCGCTGACGCTCCCGGCACCCGCGGCAGCAGCGCTCGTGCTCGCGCTCGCAGCTGGAGCGCTTGAAGTCGATGCTGACTCTGAGCTCTGGGCGGCGACGGCCTTATCCTCACCACAAGCAACCAGCATCAGGGCAGCAGCGCCCACCAGGGACAAGGCTAAAATATTCTTCTTCACAACTACAATTCCCAAATTCGAGGTCCGCGATCCCACGGGATCAACTGGGGGCCTAGCTTAGCACAATGAGCTTATAGCTGCCTTAGGCAGGCGCGGTGATCGTACCAATGCCCCAGAGAGAAGCGCTGACAGCACGCTGCTATTTGTGCAGAGGAGGTGGCGCGGTCAGCGGGGGGCGTGCGAGCGCGGGAGGCGCGTGCTAACGCGAAGGCGCGTGCGCTATGCTCTCTATGCTATTGCCCCGCCAGGGAGCTATTGCTTAAGAAGTGGTTGTAGGAGCCCACCCCTAAGCGCAGCGTGGTCGGCTCGCCTTGGTGATTGACGATGGTAATCAACCCGCCATCAGTGGCGAGGGCATTGTGCTCCCAGTCAAAATTGGGATCGTCACTTGCGACCACCTGACCGATGCAAGTGCACAAGAAGCCTTGCAGCGCCGGATCCGCGGCAATTTCCGCCTCAAACTCAGTTTGCCGGTTCGCCGGTACGGTAAAGATGAGGTTGTAGTCGCCGCCTGCGCTTAAACCTAACTTAAGTAAGGACTTAGGCGAGACCTTAAAGTGCGGCAAGAGCTCGCGGCTTACCTCGTCTAGGGGCAAGCTCTCGTAATTTAACAGGGCGCAGCAGTGCGATTGCATCAGGATGTGGCTTAAATCGCCCAATAAGCCGTCGGAGACGTCAATGCCGCACTGGCTGTACTTGATGACATGCACAATGAAGGCGGCGATGCGCTCATCGTAGTGGAAAGCGTGCTCTTCAAAGTGCCGACGCTCTTCTAAGTCGAGATTGCGCAAGGTGTTGTTGTACACGGTCTTGACATAAAGGCCGTTGGCCCCTAAAGAGCCGGTAACATAGATAAAATCGCCCACTTTGGCACCCGAGCGACGCAAATTGCGCTGGTTATCGACATTCTGACCAAAGGCAGTGGCGCTGATGGTCAGGGGCGCGTTGCGATTGTTGCTGCGGGTGACATTGCCGCCAATCAGGTAGCAATTATGGCGCGCTAAGCACTCTTCTACGCCCTGAGCAAAGGGCTGCCAGAACTCATCAAAGTCTAAGTAGCGCTCGGGGATATCTAAGGAGAGCGTCAGGTATTGGGGCAGCGCTCCCATGGCGTAGACGTCCGAGAAGTTAACCTCTAACGCGCGCGCACCTAAGAGTTTGGGATTGAAGTTCGTGAAAAAGTGAACGTTTTCGACCAAGGTATCGGTGGTGATGGCGTAGTTGCCCTGCATGGGGATAATGGCGGCATCGTCTCCGATTCCCAGCACCACCTTGCCCTGTGCTCCATTGTGACCATACGCGGCATGCTCCATGCGCGCAAAGTACTGCTGGATGAATGAAAACTCGTCGCTCACCATCGCCCTATCCTTAGACCGGTTCCGGCCCCCACTGCTGGTTCGGCCTGAGTACCACAACATTGCCCACAGCTTTACCCAAAGCTTGGCCTAAAGCTTCACCAAAGCTTGGCCTAAAGCTTTGCTGCAGCTTACGCCGCCGCGGCACTGTTGAGGCTTACTTGCCCCGCCGCCCCACCATACTAACAAAAAAATAAGACCCCAATGGGGTCCAATGCGCACGCCGACTTAAGCCCTAACGCCGCCGACCCAGCCTCGGCGTTAGGCCTAAGCGGGGCGGTAGGCGGCGCGGGGCGCCTGCGGCTTGCAACTGAGCTCAATTGAGCCCAATAGAGCCAAGTAGAGCTGACCTAGGCCTTCTTTTGGGCTTGGATGCTCTTGATGACCTTGTCGAGAACGCCGTTGACGAACTTGTGGCTATCTTGCTCGGCAAAGGATTTGGCGAGCACAATGGCTTCGTTGATCACGACCTTAAATGGGACTTCTTGGCGATACATCAGCTCAAAGGTGCCAATGCGTAAGATCGCCTTATCCACCTGATCTAAGTCCTTTAACGGCCGGGATAAGAACGGGGCAAAGGCTGAGTCTAAGGTGTCGCAATTGGCGATCACGCCTTGAATCAGGTCATGCATATAATCGAGATCAGCGCCATTGACCGGCTGATCTTCTAGGAACTGCTGCTCAATGGTCGAGGCGGACATACCGGTCAACTGCCATTGATAAATCGCCTGTAAGGCAAAATGGCGCGCCTTGTGACGCATGGCCGGAGTGACGGCACCCTCAGTTTGATCCATAAAACACAAACCTCAAAAAAATAACGCTAAAGCCCAAGGGGCACGCCTTTAGCGCCCCTTGGGCTCAGGACAGATCAAGGCAGAAAGCCAATCTGGGCTCAATTAGGCCTTGAGCTGACGCATGACATTAATCATTTCTAATGCGGCCGAGGCAGCTTCCGAGCCCTTATTACCGGCCTTAGAACCGGCACGTTGGACTGCCTCGTCGATAGTATTGGTGGTCAAAACGCCGTTTGAGACAATGCACTTATTGGCTAAAGTAACTTGCGTGATGCCCTTGGCGCACTCATTGGCGACCACCTCAAAGTGGTAGGTGGCACCGCGGATGACGCAGCCTAAGGCGATTAAAGCGTCATACTTGCCTTGTTGGGCCATGGCCTCTAAGGTCAGCGGGATCTCAATGGCGCCCGGGACACGGACCACCGTGATATTGGAGTCGTCAACTTGGCCCTCGCGCTTTAAGGTGTCTAAGGCACCCTCGAGCAGGCGCTCGCAGATAAAGCTGTTAAAACGCGATACGACGATGCCGACCTTGGCATCAGAGCAAGGCTTAATGCCCTCAATAAAATTAACTGCCATCGCTGACTCCCAAAAAACATCTATAGGCTCGCGCCGCTAAAAATAGCCGCGAAATAGCCGCGCTAGTATAGCAAGCACCGCTAGAAAAAGCCATTTGCTTGCAGGCTCGCTAAAGTCACGCCCCCACTGCTTGCCGTAGTCGCGCCCGGCGCTGAAGCGCCCCCCACGCTCGCTGCACTGACACTCATCAAGCGCTCTAAATAGCGCGCGATGACGTCGACCTCGAGGTTCACCACCGAGCCCGGCGCAAAGGAAGTTGCGACCTCACCTTGGGTGTGCGGAATCAAGGTCAAGCGAAAGTCGCAGTCGCGCACTTCGTTGACGGTGAGCGAGATGCCGTCCACCGCAATTGAGCCTTTCATGGCGATATAGCGCGCCAAATTGGGAGGAGCCTGCACCCAGACATTGACCGCCTCATCGACCCGATAGCGCTCCAAGACCTTACCCACACCATCCACGTGGCCTTGCATAATGTGGCCGCCCAGGCGCGTAGCTGGAGTGCACGCGAGCTCCAAATTGAGCTTGACGCCCGGGGTGTAGGAGGAGAACGCGGTGAGGTTAAAGCTCTCAAAGGACAAGTCTGCCTCATAGGCAGTCTCACGCAGCGCGGTAGCAGTTAAGCACACTCCATTGGTAGCAATGGAGTCGCCTAACTCAACCTTGCCGGGCAAAAAGCCGGGCTTAGTTTGCACCACCACATGCGCGCCCTTACCCGTGCGCGTAATGCTCTGCAACACGCCCACGCTCTGAACAATTCCCGTAAACATCGCAACCTCACAAAGCGACCTCAAGCACAAAGGCCCCTATCTTACCCTAAGAGCGGCCGTCTGCATCGTCTGCCGCTGGCGCTGCCGTGCGCGCTGCGCTCTTGCGGCGCGCGCGGCCCTTAGCCGTGGCTAAAGCGGCAGTTTGGGCCTCAGGCTGAGCCGCCTTAGGCTCAGCGGCAGGCGCCGCGGCCTGTGCGCCCTTAGCGGCCGCGCCCTTCTTGCTCGTCTTAGTGTCGGTGGCCTTAGCCGCGTTCTTGGTTTGAGCGCCCGCCTTAACTGGGGCTTGCGCTGATGCAGCCGCAGCTGAAGCCTTAGTGCGCTTGGCCGCGGATTTAGTCGCAGGCTTATTGGCTGACTTAGTGGCCTGAGGTTCAACAGCAGGAGTCTCAGTCGGTGCAGCGGCCTGAGCAGCGGCGGCAGTTGCGCTCTTGGTGCTCTTGGCGGCAGACTTGCTGGCCTTGGTCGCCGCAGCTGCGCTTTTAGCCTTGGCGGCGGGCTTACTTGCCGTCTGGGCAGCGGTCTTGGCTGCCGCCTTCGAAGCGGCCGCCTTAGCGGCGGCTTTGGTCGCAGCTTTGGTGGTTGAGGCAGCGGCCGGGGCGGTGGTCTTGGCCGGGACCTTGGCCTTGGACTTTAACTTGGTCTTAGGCTTGATGGGGTCAGATAAGACCACTAAGACATTATCGCCTATGACCTTGCAGTCCATGCGGGCAAAGCGCTGAGCGTCTTTTAAGGTCGGCGGCTCAGGCAGCTGCAAACCGCTTTGAGCGCTGGCGCCTAAGAACATTGGGGCGAGGTAGCAATAGCACTCGTCGACCAAGCCTTGGTTTAAGAAGGCGGAGGTCAACGCTGCGCCCGCTTCGACCATGGCCACCCGCATTTCCTTAGAGCCTAAGAAATCAAGCAGCGCCTCTAAGGAGACATGAGCGCCTACTTGCGGCAAGGACAAGATCGAGACGCGCTCAGTAAAGCGCTCAAGCACAAAGTTAGGACCCGCCGCTACAATGCGTTCCGGGGCGACGACCCAGCCACCGGTTGGCTGCTCCTCGGGGAGCTTGAGCTTAGTGCCCGCCGCTTGCGAGGCGCTCCATGCCTCGTAGATCGCGCCTAGGTCGTGCTGAGTGCCCACTGCAATGAAACTCTCGCCTTGGCTAAAAATCGAGAACGGGCGCAAGAGCTTGTCATCGTAGCCTTGGCACAAGGTCGCTTGCGTGTCGATGACGACCTTAGGCGGTTGCGTAATGAGCGCAGTATCAAGGCCAGTCATGACCTCAGCTGGGAGCTCATCGATGCGCACGTTATAGCGTGGATTGTCGACCCGCACCGTAGCCGCGGTGGTGATGAGCACGTCCGACCATAGGCGCAGGCGCTGGCCGTCCGAGCGGCTATCCTCATTGGTAATCCACTTAGAGGAGCCATCCGAGAGCGCAATCTTGCCATCCATGCTCATGCCCAACTTGGTGATGACAAATGGGCGCTTGGTGGTGATGCTCTTAAAGAAGGCGCGATTGAGCTTTAAGCAGCGCTCATTGAGCTTGCCGGCGGCCAAGGTCACCTCAATGCCCGCCTCTTGGAGCATAGCGATGCCGCCGCCTGCGACCTTAGGATTAGGGTCACGCGAGCCAATCACCACGCGCGCGACCTTAGCCTCGATTAAGGCCAAGGCGCACGGTGGGGTGCGGCCATAATGGCAGCACGGCTCTAAGGTCACATAGACCGTAGCCCCAGCGACATCTTGGTCGGCATCGCGCAGGGCCATCACCTCGGCATGGGGCTGCCCCGCGGCATGGTGGAAACCCTGACCTAGGATCTTATCGTCGCGCACAATGACGCAGCCCACCGCCGGATTAGGCGAGGTGGTATAGCGGCCGCGCTTGGCCTCCTTGAGCGCGAGCTTTAAGTAATGGGCATCGTGCTCATTAAGCTCAACTGGGGTGATGGCCCCCACCTGCTTACTCTTTTTGGCACTGACCTTAGCCTTGCTGCTAGCTTTGACATCGCTCTTCTTGCTTGCACTCTTGCTCATCCAAGCACCTCACACCAAGCTCCAAACAACCTAAAGTCCCATTTTAGGCCGCTTTGCGGCAATAAAAAAAGCCCACCGCATGCCTGAAGTCACATCCTCAAACAATTGGTGGGCTTTTTTGCGGCAGCGGTGCCGCCACAGGCGGCGCCGCTGCGCGGGCAGCGCGTTGCCCAGCACGCGGGCAGCACGTTGCCCAGCGGCGCGTTTAGTTGCCCTGGCGGCGCGCTTAGTTGCCCTAGCGGCGCGCTTAGTTCTTGTAGACTGGGAACTTAGCGCATAAGGCGGTGACCTTCTCGCGGGCGGCGGCAATCACGCTCTCGTCCTTGTAGTTGTCGAGGACGTCGCAGATGATGTTAGCCAGTTCGCGTACCTCAGCCTCCTTGAAGCCACGACGGGTGCAAGCTGGGGTACCAAGGCGCAGACCGGAGGTGATGAATGGGCTGCGTGGGTCGCCTGGAACCGAGTTCTTATTGACGGTGATGTGAGCCTGACCTAAAGCGGTCTCCGCATCCTTACCGGTCATCTCAAGGCCGATGAAGTCAAGTAAGAATAAGTGGTTGTGAGTGCCGCCGGATACGACCTTGTAGCCGCGCTGCATCACGACCTCGCACATGGCCTTAGCGTTAGCTACGACCTGCTTTTGGTACTCAACGAACCAAGGCTCCATCGCCTCCTTGAACACCACGGCCTTAGCAGCGATAACGTGCATTAAAGGACCGCCCTGCGAGCCTGGGAAGATCGCGGAGTTAAGACGCTTGTACAGGTCTTGGTCGTGGCAGTTGGACAGGATAAAGCCCGAACGTGGACCGCCTAAGGACTTGTGGGTAGTGGAGGTGACCACGTGAGCGTAGTCAATTGGGCTTGGGTAAACCCCGGCGGCGATTAAGCCAGCAACGTGAGCCATATCGACCATGAGGTAAGCGCCGACCTCATCGGCGATCTCACGCATCTTCTTCCAATCAACGATGCCCGAGTAAGCCGAGAAGCCTGCAACTAAGACCTTAGGCTTAACCTCTAAGGCCTTGGCGCGGATATCTTCGTAATCAAGCTCACCGGCGGCATTGACGCCGTACTGGACGGAGTGGTAGACCTTGCCCGAGAACGAAACCGAAGCGCCGTGGGTTAAGTGGCCACCGGCCGCTAAGGACAGGCCTAAGATGGTGTCACCAGGATTGCACAGCGCCATGTAGGCCGCGCAGTTAGCCTGGGAACCGGCGTGCGGCTGGACGTTAGCGTAATCGCAGTGGAACAGCTTGCAAGCGCGCTCAATGGCTAAGCGCTCAACTTGGTCGACGTACTCGCAGCCACCGTAGTAACGCTTGCCCGGGTAACCCTCAGCGTACTTATTGGTCAGTTGCGAACCCTGAGCCTCCATGACGCAACGGCTTGCGTAGTTTTCCGAGGCAATGAGCTCAATGTGATCTTCTTGGCGCTGATTCTCAGCGTCCATAGCAGCGAAGAGTTCTGGATCGTATTGAGCGATAGAAGTTGCAGTATTAATCATCGGCATAAAAAACTTGCGCCACCCCCACGCCTCAGGAAGCAAGTAGCACCGCGCCCAATCTTGCGCTAGGCACCAGCTTGATGTGATGCTTACGCCTCCATCTCCCTCCTTAGGATTTGAGATGAGCCATTGAGCACCCCTAAAGCAGGCAGCTTCTCCTATAACGGATGACCGCCCAGAAAGGCGCACGCAAGGAGCATCGCCTCTCAAGCAGTCTAAGACCTAGATGACAACCGTCACCAACTGACCAACGATCAAGCGCAAGCAAAACAACCCTCTGATGTAAAAGGCCAAATGCGCAAAGCTTGATCAACGCCGCAAATTTTAGCACAAACCGCGCTTTAACTTGGTGCCACGCCCCCGATTTTTCCCGAGAACATCGCATTTGTGCCCCCTAGGCGCCGCTCACGCCGCCGCACGCCCCGCGCCGCGCCGGGCCGAGCCGTTGCACGCGACGCACGCTGGCACTGCGGCGCGCTGCACAGGTCAGTACCATCTACAGGTCGAGCGGAACCTTGCTCTCTTTTGACCCCACCGACACAAGCCAAGGGCGGACAAAGCTCCCGGCCCTCCATGGGCAGTCCTAGGCAGACCTAGGCAGTCCATGGGCTGAGCCCCTTACTGATCCAGCGGATGAATCTTGAGTGTCGGCAGGTTCTTGACGATCTGATTGGTCTCAAGGGAGACCGTAATCACCTGCAAAATGAGCTTGAGGATATAGCGCTCATCGCCCATGGCCTGAGCGTAGTCGTTGAAGTCATTGCGGATGCGCGAGGCCTTATCGACCGTCACGCGCGCCCGCTCAACCACCCAGTCCAAAGCCGACTTGCGGTTGACTACGTAGTCTTGAACCTCAAGCGGAATACCGCTAATGGTGAGCTGATGGTTGTAGACAATAACGCTCTTATCAAGCGCCGCTGCTCCGACCTTGCCCTTAATCTTGCCGTATTTAAGCTGATCAACTCGGTAGTCCATGGTATCGGCGGTAACGTTCGGGGCGTAGGACAGCGTACAAGCGGAGTAAGGATCAACCTGCTCATAGCCCACATGCAGCTGAGCAAGCGCCCGCCCCGCCGTCTCAAAGGCCTTGAAGTCCTCGTAGCGAGCAACGCGCGGAATACGCGGCAGCTCCTTTTTGAGGTTGGAGGCATAGGTGGCGCGATACTCGGTACTGTGCAAGATGCCGTAGATGTAATAGAACACGGCATCAGCATCAATCTCAGCGGCATCATCTGGATACGCGGCCTTGAAGTGGGCTACGGCCTCAGGCGCAATCGCGTCGACCCGCTCATAGCCTAGCAACACCTGACCTTGGGCGCTATCGACCGCGGCGAGCAAGGAGGCATCACCCTCAGTCTCGAGCTTGCGATAGAGATAGCGCGGGAAGCATTGGGTATTGGACAAGTATCCCAAATTTGGCATTTGAGCACTCATCAAGCAACTAAATTCTTGAACACCAACACCACTCACACTGATGACCAAGTTACCAGCCTCCGCACGCGGGAACAGCTGTGGCATTTGATAAGCCATTTCAAGCCAATGCTTATCATTGTAAAGAAATTGCTTAAAGTAAGGACGAAACGATGCAACAAGCACCGCATCTTTAGCAAATGCAGATGACTTGTTGCCTCTCCGTAGCATGTTCTCAAGCGTACGACTCCACTTAATCTTGGACTCATCATTCTCACGCTCAAACCCCACCGGATCAGCTTTGTACAAATCGACTTGATCGTTGTACAAATCAATGCAAGCTGCGAAGTTGCGCTCAAGAGAGTCCTTACTCGAACTATAAGACCAAGCATCGCGTCCAGTAGCGAGACCCAGAGAAAAATTAGAGAACAAGGCCACGCCTGAGCTCTTTTTACCGTCGCAAGCGATAAAGTGAGCAAAATCAGTGCGGCGCTGATTGAGCCAATCGCCATAGGCGTCGGGCTTAAGCTCTTGCAGTGCGGCATTGAGAATAGAGTGGGTAGCACGCAGTTGCGCCAACTTTTGCTCGCGGCTGAGGTAGTCATCCACTGCTGCAAAGTAAATCTTACCTTGCTCTTGAGCTTGCGGGTTCTTGACCAAAACCGTCACCGCAATCGGCGCCCGGCTGCCGGAGCCAAAGATCTTGCCTCCTTCCTTACGCGATTGCTCACCTGTAGTGTTACGCTGATTACCCTTTAGGTGATAAATATAGACCGCGCTAAACTCTTGCTGTAAACAACGACGCATGCCAACCGCTGCTGCCGAATCGATCCAGCCTGCGTTAGTGACAAAGGCAATAACGCCCTCTGACCCTAAACGATCAGAGGCCCAACGGAAAGCCTTAATGTATGAGTCATACAAGCTCTTAAGGTTAGACACCGCATCAGCTTGGGCCACATAGGTTTGTGCCATACGTTGCTCAAGAACAGGATAACGCTCATTTTGATTATCGTTATTGCGACTGCCTTGCCCTACTGAGTAAGGTGGATTACCGAGGATAACCTTGAACTTAAGCGCACGCTGAGCGCGACTAAGCTCTGTGTTGGCGGCAAAATAGCCTTCTGCGCTGGCCTGCTCCGCTTGTGCTACCAAGTTAGCCTCGGCCTGCCCCTGCTCTACAGCTGGCTGCTCATAATCAGCAAAGGTGTCCTTGAGCACCATGATGGAGTTAGGCTGATAGCTCTGAGCATCCTTGCCCAGGAGCTCGTGGTAGACGTGCTCGATATTAAGTGCGGCTACGTAGTACGCCAGCGGCACCAACTCATTGGCATGGAGCTCATGCTGGTACTTGTGCTCAAGCTCATTGGGGGCAATCAGGTCCGGACACTGCATCATGCGGGTAATGAAGGTGCCAGTTCCGGCGAAGGGATCAAGGATTTCAACCTGCGGGCTGCCTAAATGCGTGCCAAACTCGCGCTGAAGCAAGTCATTGACCGAGTAGTTGATGAAGTCCACTACCTCAATTGGGGTATAGACGATGCCCAGCTTCTCTTGCTGCTTAGGGAACGCTTTCTTAAAGAAGCGATCGAACAGCTCAATAATGACCTTTTGACGATCTTCCAGCGTAGTGACATTTTGCATGCGCTGGGCAACACTGTCGTAGAAATCACCGAGCGCAACATTGGTCTGAGTCAGCCCGGCAGCATTGAGCTGTTCCAACATCTGCGTCATAGTACGCGCAATGGAATTGTACTCAGTGAACGGGAAGCCATGGAACAGAGCATCCAGCACCGGCTTAATCACAATATGTTGAGCCAGCATCTCGATGACCTCATCCACCTCGAAATGGTGGCACATGCTTCGCTCCAGCGCCTGACAGAATCGGGCAAACTCAGCCTTAAGCTTCGAGTTTGTGCCCGATGCTAACACCTGATTGATGGCCTTAACCTGAGCGGTGCAGATGTCTGCAACATCATCAGCCCAGTCCTGCCATTCCTTACGCCGTCCCAGCTTCTTAATGATTGCAGCCTTGACGTTCTCCTCAATTTCGAATGCAAGTTGATCCTGCCATAAGAGACCTTGAACGCCCTGAGCGCCAGTGGTTGATGCTGCTTGATTACTCCCAGCGTGGCTCCCAGCGTTACTCCCACTTGCGGCGGTATTGGTCGAACTTGCCGCATTTGGCTGCTTTTTAGGTTGCAGTTCGCCGCGGTAGGTGTAGATAACCTCAATACGGTCATCTAACTTGTTTAACAATGGATCGACCAATGGGGTATCAGGGTTGATGGACTTAAGTGCATTGAGCACTTGTACCACCACGTTAAAATCGCGATTTTGCTCTAACACAGCCTCTGGACTATCCGGAGCATTGACCACGACCGGGATCAAGACGTAACCGCGAACCTTGCCCGGAGCAGTACGCATAACGCGCCCGACGATTTGGACCACTTCCACTTGAGACTTGCGCGGGCTAAAAAACACCTCACAGTCTAAGCTGGAAACGTTGACGCCCTCGCTTAAGCAACGCACGTTGAAGAGGATCTTGCAATGGTTCTCTTCTGGCTCCGCGCGTAACCAATCAAGCAGCGCGCTCTTTTGCATTGCGTTCATGGAGCCATCAATATGACGACAATCGCAAACTAGGTCTTGCTCCAAGACAAAGGCATACTCATCTGAAGCGCGCTCAACATTGGCATTTTGCGCTGCCAAGTGGGCACGATAACCATCAACCACATCTTGGAAATGGGCCGCCAGCTGCTTTGAGCCAACCTTGTCGTACTGCGACTTTGAGTCGATGATTTGGGCAAAGCCCATGGCTCGGCGCATTGGATCGGGATCATCACTTAAGACTTCACCGAGGCCAAACTTGTTTAAAGCCTTCCAAGTGCCAACCACCTTTGCAGCATTACTTTGCGACAGGTAGGTCATCACTTCTTCTTTAGACTCTAAGTGCTGATCACAAACCAAGACCAGTACCTTGTAGTCGACAAGGCAGCCCAAGCTAATGGCCTTGCTAAAGTTCAAGGTGTAGAAGACCGGACCGAACTTGTTTATGTCGTCCATCGAGTACAAGACAGCCTCACCTGCCTCTTCTTGGGCTTTGGCCAATTCGCCATAAACCTTAGGGGTAGCGGTCATGTACAAACGCTTGGTACCGCTGACATAGCTGTTGTCATGGATGCGAGTAAAAATCGACTCCGAGCTCCCATCAGCCGCCTTATCGGCATTTAAATAACTGCCCGCAGTACGATGCGCCTCGTCGCAGATGATGAGGTCAAAGTTAATGAAGCTACAGTTAGCCATAGCCTCATGGATCACGCCCAGCGACTGATAGGTGGCAAAAAAGACCGTCATGCCAGCAATCGGCTTACGGCTAAGTCTTGCCTCATAGTACGATTCAATGAGCTTATCGACCAACTTGTCGCCATTGGTTGAAGCTGGTACCAGTAACTCTGATGGCCGTAAGAAACCGGCAAAATCGTTATCATTGCCCGCCTTGCCCACCTTGCGGTCAGAGCAAACCGCTAAAGCCGTAAAAGGAACCGCAGATTGGCGCTTCCACTCTAGCAGAGTTTGGTTGAGCAGGGCTAACGATGGCACTAAGTACAGGACGAAACCACGATTTTGCGTTAAGGCCTCAGCAATTTTGAGCGCCGTAAAGGTCTTGCCCGTGCCACAGGCCATAATGAGTTGTCCGCGGTCATTGTTCTGAAAGCCATTCAGCACAGCAGTAAGCGCCTCCTGCTGATAAGGGCGCAAGACTGCATGGGTGATGCTGAGCTCACCGCTCTTAAGGTAGCCCACCCAGTCAACATTGGCATCTTCAAGTTCAGAGCGACCGAGGGTTTGAATTGGAGTTTGGCATTGGAGCAGCAGGTTTTCCACCTGCTCCGAAAGCCGCCCCGTGTAAACGAAGAGGCCCGCACTAAACAGCTTAGTCACGCCATCAGTGCCCACCCGAGCCAAGGACGCGGTAAAGGAGTCAACTTGACTTGACGGGATGTAGTGATTTGGTCTAAAGAACTTGCACTGAATCGCAGTAAAGGAAGGCGCAGCTCCAGCCCCGGCCCCAGAATTAAGCTGGTTTAAGCGCTGCGTTTTGTTGGTCGCAACTAAGTCCACTCCCGTATCCCGAGCATCACCCCCGGTGAGTTCAGGATGCTCTTTAGCCCATTCAGCGTAGGTTTGCACCCGCTCGTATTGCTCGCACCAAGGCTGAGCAATGCTTAAGACCTTGAGCACAAGCAGCTCAAAGGCCGTGCCTTTATCGCGCTGGGTTTGGGTGTTGTCTTCAAAACGCTTGAGGATTTCAGCCAACGCCTGATTTTGGTCAACAACCTCAGCTCCCGAGCTGACTTGCTCAACCACAGACGGATCAACGTTAGTAGGGGTGGTATTGAGAGTTTGAGTCATAACGCCTCCTCTTGCGATCAGCTTACATCCAGCAATGGAACCAAAAGTCTTAAACAGGTCAAGCCAGCGCAATGTGGACCCGACAACGACTTTGCCATCAGACAAAATCATAATCTTATGACCTCAATTTTAGCACATTTTGACCAATATTTCTGATTCCTAAGCCAACAAACAAATGCTAACTAACCAATAGAACTTATGCTCAAGCGCACGGCAAAACTCGGAACATGGCCGCAAGTGCCAAATGCGGACATGACCTTAATTGATGCAATAAGTCAGTTCCCGCGCTACGACCGGCCTTAAACTTTTCACAAAATGTATCCCAGCTCACACTTAACGCGCCCAAACTGCCAAGAAACTGAATTGCATTGGGGCTTCACCGACAAAAGCCGTATTTATGCGCGTTGTGGCGCGAGGAACACAGTTTTAGCCTTGGTCGGCGTGCAAGGTAGTGCTCTAGGGCACCATGGTTGCTCCAGGCCGCGGGCGCCCACGGGTGGCCGCCCAGGGGACTTACGCGACCAAGCGGGGCTTGTGGTCAGGACGCACCGCGGCTCTGGGCGCTGGGGTGCACAAAAATGGGCATTGGGTGCATAATGGAGTTTCGCCGCGTCCGGCGTTGTAACTAGCAAAGGTTAGAGCGCGATTTTGCGCAAAATTGCCAAAAAGCGGGCCCAAATCGCGTAAAAGTTACGTAATTTGCGCTCAAACTGGCTTTTGTTGTTAAAATTGGGCCACCTTTCAGACGGAGACCGAGATTGTCACACTCGCCCAAAATTCTGGTCATTAATGGCCCCAATCTCAATTTCTTAGGCATCCGTGAGCCTGCGGTTTACGGTGCTGATAACTTGCAGACCTTGGTTGCCTCGCTTGAGGCGCAAGCCCAAGAGCTGGGCTGCACTTTGGAGTGCTTTCAGTCCAATAGCGAAGGGGCCATCGTCGATAAGATTCAGCAAGCCTACGGCACCACCGACTTTATCTTGATTAATGCCGGTGCCTACACTCACACCAGTGTGGCGATCTTAGATGCCTTAAGTGCGGTCTCTATTCCGTTCATCGAGATTCACATCTCCAATGTCCATGCCCGCGAGGAATTTCGTCATCATTCCTACCTCTCGGCCAAGGCCATGGGAGTAATCGTCGGCTTTGGTCTAAATGGCTATCGTTATGCCCTTGACCATGCCGTGTCGTACCTCCAAAAGAAGCAGGCACAATAGCCCCTTGCTCTTATGAGCGCAGCTTATGGTTGCCCCTGTTTCGTTGGAGCCTAATTCTCTGTTCTTAATTCCCGAAGGTTGGCCCCCCCAAGGGCGCTAGCCTTAACGACCCCAGCAGGTAGCTTGGTTGCCTGTTGGCTTAAGATGCGCTGACAGCGCGTGCTCTGCCTTGGTGCACCCCGCTGTTACCGCGTCGATGCTGCCACCACCTATTGTCTTTAATGGTGCTGGAGGCAGCGGGCTGGGAGCTTAACGTGTAAGTAGACCCTTGGGGGAACTTACTGCCCCGTTTTGGGTCAACTAGCACATACCTAGGTGGACCTTGAAGTGAGCCGCCCTGTTTTAGGGAGCTCCTTGCAGCGTACCGCTGGGTACCTTTGTGCCAGATCCTGACGCATCGGCTTGAGCTCCTAAACCTAGAAAGCACACTGCCAGCTGAGCTCAGGCCTCCGGCCCCCCGGTGGCCTGATGAGAGCCTAAGCTGAGCCGACCTAGCGCTGCGCCGGTGCGCTTTTACGCCGGTGCACCGCTGTGCCGGTGCGCCTGTTGCGCCGATGCGCATTGGGTGCCGACGCGCTGATGCGCCTTCACACATGGGGCGCCGGTGCGCCGCGGGCTTTGAGCTTATGAGGTGTCCTCAGCCACCCCCGCCTTAACTTCGTGCCTTGGCATGGTTAGGCCCGGGGCGGTGGCCGCCCAGCAGGTTCGGCAGTGAGCCTTGTCGCTCCATCTTTTTTGTTGCTTTGGGTGGGGTTAGGCTCTCGTAGGTTCACCGGCGGCGGGCTTTTATTGAGCCGCGGTCGCCGTGTTAATTGCGCTTTATTGCCTCAGTGCTGCTTTTATTTTGATTGGGATTGCACTCATGGAAATTGACATTCACAAGATCGCTAAATTGATTAACCTCGTATCGAACTCTGATGTCGCGGAGATCAATTTAAAGCAAGGTGACGAAGAGCTGCGCATCTGCCGTCAAACTACGCCGGTGGCCGCCGCCCCAGCCGTATCGACCGTCATTGCGCCAGCTCCGCTCCCAGCTGCAGCACCAGTGGTCGCAGCC
>DXIF01000204.1 GCA_019113025.1 Candidatus Anaerobiospirillum stercoravium
GTACAGTACCACCGCTTGGATGTTGGGATCGTCGGCGGCTTCTTCAATTAATGGGGCGATATTGTCATAGGTGAAGTCGGTGATGCGCTCGCCGCTATCGCGGATCTCGCCAATACCGTAAATCACCGCGACCTCACCGGTGCCGGTGCGGCTGCTGCCCCGATTTTTAGCGGCACGCCGCTCGCGCTGTTGTTGCGCTTCATTGAGCTTGCCCAGCAAGCTCTCGCTTGGCGCCTGCTGCGCTACCTGCTGCGTGGTGCTGAGCTTAAGAGTGCTGCTGGAGACGCCTAAGAAGTGGGCGCCAGGCAGACTCGCACTTTGCTCTGGGGCGGAGTCGTCTTGAGGCTCGGGGTGCTGGAGCGAGCGTGGAATATCGATCGCCGAGAGCGAACCGACATTGCTTTGGCCCGTGGTCAGATAATGGTAGCGCAAGAGGTAGTCTTGGTAGGTGATGATGGCCGGGCGGTCTTGGTGGTCGGCATCGACGTTGACCTCAGTGCTGAGCTCCCGTAAGTAGCGCTCCAGGGGCATGACCTCATCGACTAAGCCTTGGGCCTTTTGCATTTGGGCGCGATCGCCCTGAAACTCTTCAACCCACTTAACGTAGGTGGCAGCATCGGGCAGGATGTTGTTGACATTCTTGATGGCGCTGCGGCTCTTGAGGGCGTTTAGGTACAGCTCCCATGATTTGGCAGCAATGGCCTGATAGGAGCGGCGCACCTCAGGTGACATCCCACTTAAGATGAATGGCTCGACCGCACTCTTAAATCTACCGGCGCGGAAGATGTACGGAGTCAGGTTGAAGTGCTCTAAGGTGTCCTTGAAGTAGAGGGAGGATAGGGCGATGCCGCGCAGCGCGACCTCGCCTAAAGGGTCGAGGACGACCTTATCAGCGTGCGCCGCTAAGACATAGGCCGCTTGGCTCAGGCTCGTGCCCATGACAATGACTTCGCGCTCCGCTCCCGGCGCATCAGCGTCGGCAGCAGCTTGCGCGCTTTGCCCCTCGGGGAGCGTGACCTGGCGGGCATGCTCAAGCGCCTTGCCCAAGCGCTCGGCGACCGACAAGCTGATTTCATCCATGCCGTCGACATTGATCAAGACCTTTTTGATCTCAGGGTCGCCGGCGACCAAGTTGAGCGCGTTTTCGATTGCCACCAGCTCATGGCTGTAGGTGCCATTGAGCATGTACTCCAGCTCGCGCTGCATGCTGTCAAACTGGTTCGGGCTAAAGGGGGCCTCGCTTAAGCTGCCGCTTAAGTCAAAGTAGAGCACTTGCGCCGGGAGGCTGGAGCCATTCATCTGCTCGACCACGGCTTGAGACATGCTCATGCCTTGTTCCTTGAGGTCGGAGATAATGTAGTGCCCCATGAAAATTAGGGCGATGATGGCCAGGAAAATCAGGTTAAAGACCAGATTACGCGCAAAGGTGATGACGCTGCCCAGTCCTAGTAAAAAGGCGCAGAGCGGATTGCGATGTTTCTTGCGTCGCAGCTCAAACTTGTCCCACGGGATTTGCACCGAGTAAGGCATCTGGCCATTGGGATTGTAATGGCCGTAATTGTGGTAGTTGCTGCCGTTGCCGCCTTGATAATTACCGCCCTGATAATTGCCTTGGTAGCCACCATTGCCTTGATAGCTGCCATTACCTTGGTAACCACCGTTGCCTTGGTAGCCACCATTACCTTGATACCCCCCATTACCTTGAGGGCCGTGGTAGGCGCGGTTTTGGTAGCCGTAGCCTTGCTGGGCGTTGTTGGGGCCTGTGTTCCGACCATATGAGCTGTGGGAGCCTGAGTTCCCATTGGTGGTGCCGTTAGCACGGCCGGTGCGGCTTGATGGGTTGTTACCGCGTTGCTCACTCATCGCACATAACCTCACAAGATGAAAACTAGGGCGCACGCACGAGCAATCCTTGCCGCTTGGCGCCTGAAGCAGCATTTATAGAGCAAGGCGCGTGCCTTTTTAGTCCTGCCCGCGTCTTTTATTCCGGCCCGCGTTGGCGGGCGTGCGGGTGTGCGCTCTGCCCGCGGCGGGGGTAAACAGAACGCCCTCAGGCCACGCAGTCGTGGCGCTGAGGGCGTTCGGGTCAGCTGAGAGCGCGCAGTGCTGACAGCTGTGGTTACAGCTGTGATTGCTGCTGTGATTACTGCTGTTGCGCGGTACCGGCTGCAGCGGCGGCGGCCTCAGCTGAGTGGGCCTTGAGGTCGGCGCTGATGTCGTAGCCAAACCACTTGGTCGAAATCTGGGCAAACTTGCCGTTTGCGATCACGCGGTCTAGGCCCTCGTTGATCAGGTTGAGCATCTGGGTATTGCCCTTGCGTACAGCAATGCCGTAGTACTCGTTTTGGGCGCTGGTGATGTCGTGCGAGACCACGATGTCCTTGTTCTTAGGGTTTTGTGCTAAGAAGAAGTCGTTGACCGGGCGGTCGTTAACTACGACGTCGCAGCCGCCGTTTAACATCTCAAGATAGGTCTCAGGAGGCGAGTTGAATTGCTTGAGCTTAGGCTCGTCTAAGACCTTTTGCAGGTACAGGGCGCCGGTAGTGCCGATCTGGGTGCAGATCTCGGCGTGCTTGATCTTCTCGAAGCTGTCGAACTTGTCGGCATCCATCTTCATGGTGAGGAAGGTTAAGCCGCAGCGATAGTACGGATCTGAGAAGTCAACGCGTTGGGCGCGCTCAGGAGAAATGGTGAAGCCCGAGATGATGAGGTCGATATTGTTGGTGATTAAGGTTGGGATGATGCCATCAAATGGATAACCCTTCATGTCGATGGTGTAGCCCATTTCCTCGGCAATGGCCTTGATCAAGTCGACGTCAAAGCCGATTAACTGCCCTTTGTCATCGGTGTAGGTGAACGGAGCAAAGGCAGCATCACAGCCCACCCGTAAAACTTTGTCCCCATGAGTCACGCTGTCCGTGTCAGTGGTGTCAGCTTGTGCGACGTTAAGTCCCAGCGCAAGGCAAGCGGCCAAGGCTGAAGCTTTGAATAATGTTCCCATGGGATACTCCGATTAAACAAAACAAAGGGTTGATACATCCTCCCCGTGACTGAACTTATGTGCGCACGCAGCCCGAAATAAAAAGGAAAAGGGTAGCTTGTGGGCTTTATAAGGCGGCGCACAGACACAAACGTCTTCTCAGCTCGGCTTAATTTGCTTACTTGTGAGCTAGCTGTGGTGAGCTTTGGTGAGAGGAAGCCGGTGCGGGTACTTTTCACGCAGCGTTGCGCTGTGCCAGTGCAGTAAGGGGCAAACCATGCGCCCCATTGTAGCCAAGTTCAGCCTAAAAACGGCATTGTGGTGCAAATTAAGCTCAGGGCTCAGAGCCCAAACCCCACAAGGGGGCAGGCCCCTCATGATTTACCAGTAAAAAGCCTATTCTTGCCCTGTAATTGCTCACGATTTACGCCCGTTGCACCTATTTGTGGCAGGGGGCAGCAATCTTGGCCCGTGCTTACTTTTTGCAATGAAGAGTTGCAATATGGAGCCCCGCAGTTAAGATGGGGGATAAGTGACGCTTTTTGTTAGGAGCAGCTTATGGCAGGAGCAGATTTTAGATCCCAGGCGCAAGGTATGGCCCCCAACCAACAAGGGCTGCCGCCGCACGGCTACGCCCCCTATGTAATAAGTCCCGACGGGACTGAGGCTCCTGTGCCGCGCTATGCGCCAAGAGCTTACCCTAATGCCTTTGACCCAAGTCCCGGGCCGTATCCGGGGACATATGCCGCTCAGCATGGCTTTGATCGCTCCTATGCCCAGCAGCCAGTGTTACACCAAGAATTAGGAGAGAGCGGAGCGCAGGGGGCGCTTGCTGCGACCGGTCCTCACGCTCCACTTGATGCGGCAGCTCCTCAAGCTGCGCATGAGGTCACTCAGGCTCAAGCGCCGCATGAGCCAAATCTGCCGCCACCTGCGTACCCGCAAAGCTTAAATTACTCCTACGGGCCACAGGGACTTAATCATCAATTTGCTGGTCCACCGGGCCCCGGCATGCCTCAAGGGCCGATGGGGCCTGGCCCTCAAGGGCCGATGGGGCCTGGCCCCCAAGGCCCAATGGGGCATGGTCCGCAAGGCCCAATGGGGGCTGGTCCCCAAGGCCCAATGGGGGCTGGTCCCCAAGGCCCGAAGGGACCTGCAGGCCCCCAAGGACCAAACGGAGCGCGCTTTAATGGCCCAATGGGACCAGGCAGCTTGCCGCCGCAGCCGGTAGGCGCGCCTAAAGCAGGTAAACGCTCCGATTGGGGCTCTAATCTGGGGGTCCACATCCTGCTGGTTGCCGTGATCTCGCTCTTGCTCTTGATTCCGGCGCTCTTTTTTGACTGGGTGTTGTCCGATCGCCGCTACAACGAAGAGCAGGCGATTGAGTCCATGGTTGAGCCGTGGGGGGGCGCGCAATGGCTCGCCGATCCCGAGCTGATTGTGCCGGTTGAGGCAGTAAGCTCCTATCACTACGAAGAAGATGAGGACGGTAACAGCTCCTCGCGTCGTTATAACACGGTGAGCTTGCGTGACTACTACATCGCGCCGCTTGACAGTGACAGCAGCCTTGAGCTTGAGACCCATCAGCGCTATCGCGGCAATTACGAGACCACGCTCTATCGCCTGGCGGTTCGTCAGCACAGCACCTTTGCTTTGTCCGAACGCTTAGACGAGATTGAGGCGCGCAGCGAAGTGCAGGACACTAAGCGCGAGCACTTTAAGTTGATCTTTAACGTCAGCAATAATCGCGGCATCGATGAGATCAAATACATCTGCATCAATGGTAAAGCCTTTAGTCCTGTGCCTTCGGCCACCTACACGGGCATCATGGTCAACTTAAACTACCAAGATGTCTCCAAGATCCTCCATGGCGTAAGCTTAGCCCAACCCGGTGATAGCAACTCATGTTCCTTAGCCAAGTCGCAGGCGGCACAGGAGAACCGGGGTGCAACTAATCAGGATGTTTCAGGCTCAATCTTCGCCCAAAGCGCCTTTGCCGATAAGGCCACCGATCCATCCTTAGCCAACGCTGAGGAGCTTAAGCAGGTACCTGATTTAGTCAATCGCTTTGATGCTGAAGCTGAACGCGCGGCGCAAGATAGCTCGACGGTGGCGGTAGCAGGGGAGCTGACCTTAACTAGCGCCGCCGCATCGCAGCGAGGGCTGATGACGGTCGAGGCGCTTTATTATGTGCGCGGCGCCCAATGCCTGTCCTATCAGCCGCTCGCGCAAGAGTCGCGTCTGACCGTAAGCGGAGTGGGCGTAGTGCCGTCCTTTGGGGGCGCGTTCTTGCCTACTGAGCGCGTGGTCACGGGCGCAGGCGTGTTGGATTCAGCGCGCACTGAGGATTTGAGCTTTGGTGCGGAACAAGGGACGACCCCGGCAACAGCGAGCGCACCTGCTGAGGCGGTGCCGGGCGCGGGCACTAAGCCCTCCTTTAGGGCCTACTATGTCCAAAATAACTTAGCCACGGGCATTGCGCAGATCCGCGTGCAAGGAGAGGAGAATACTGGCATCGACCATGACTTGTGCTACCAAATTGAGCTGGCGGATCTGTCTGAGACCTATCAGCTGATCGAGCGCTTGACCAAGTACGTCTTGCTCTTTATTGCCATGACTTTTGTCACCATCTTGGCCTTTGAGCTGGTGATGCGGCGCATGGTGTCCCTGGTGCAGTACGTGGTGGTTGGTGCGGCCTTGATCTTGTTCTATATGGTCTTGCTCGCCCTAAGCGAACACACCACCTTCCTTATCGCCTACGTGGTCGCGGCGGTGCTGATGTCCGGCATGATTGCCGCCTACTTAAAGGCGGTGTTCAATTCGCTGCGCAGTGCGCTGTGCGTGGACCTCTTGCTTTTAGCCATGTACGCGGTGCTCTTTGCCATCGTTCATGTCCAAGCTTACGCCTTGCTTGTGGGTACCATCTTGCTCGTGATTATGCTTGCCATCGTGATGGTGATTACGCGCAAGCTCAATGACCCGAACGCCGGCAACGTGTTAACTTCAGCGCGTAAGGAGGAGCCGACCATTGCTCCTGCTGCCGCGCCAGCAGCGTCTGCAACCAATGCCGCGCCAGCAGCGCCTGCAACCAATGCCGCGCCTGCGGCGCCTGCAACCAATGTCGCACCTGCGGCACCTGCAACTAATGCCGCACCTGCCGCGTCTGCAACCAATGCCCCTCCTGCTGCACCTAGCAGTGCTGAGCCGCCTGAGACCCCAGTGGCTTAACAGCGCTTTCAAAAACGATAGCAGATAAGCCCCAGCCCCGCCTTAACTTCGGAGCTGGGGCTTTTGGCTGGGCTAAAAGAAAGCTATAATTACGGGCTTGGTAGCGCCACGTAAGATGTGACTTGAGTCGTAAATCTTGGGGTGGTGCGGAACTGTTTTTACCTGTTTCTTGCTCATTAGTTTTTGGGTTTGCTATGCCGTTTTATGAGTACCGCTGCCGCGATTGTGGGCACACCTTAACTAAGCTGCAGTCCATGAGCGCTCCGGCGCTGACGACTTGCCCTGAGTGTGGCCATGAGAGCTTAGTCAAGTTGATCTCGGCCTCCAGCTGCGAGCTGAAGGGCGTCGGGGTTTTTGGTAACTCAAAGCAGCCTTTTGCCAGCGAGACCAAGTCCTGCTCCGCTCCGGGGGCGGGCGCTGACAGCGCCCCAGCTTGTGCCTCGTGCCCGCATGCCAGTTAGTAGCCAGCTCGCATCAGCTAGTATCAGCTAGCACCAGTTAGCACCAACTACTGAGGGCTGTGGGACGCCGGTACATCGCATGCTGTGCTCAGGCGTGGGGCGTGTAACATCGGTTAAGTGTTTTATCAATTGCCGCGTAATTCCCTTGGCGTGAGCTGGGGGAGGTAAGCGGATGGCGCATCACTTTTTGGGTCATGTACCATCAGCCTATTAATTCAGGCATGAGCTGTTGCTCCTACCTGAGGGGGCAGGGTGGACATACCCGTCAGCGCCCAGCTCTGGGGGCTTACTAAAAGTGAAGCATCGATTTCACGAAACCTCGCATGTAAGTGCGTAGGTAGTTCATTAGGCATCCTTATGTCAATGCGTTCTCACTATTGTGAACAAGTTGGTCTGAACGAAGTTGGACAGACCGTTACCCTGTGCGGCTGGGTCAATAAGCGCCGCGACTTAGGTGGTCTTATCTTTATTGACCTGAGAGATCGCACGGGTTTAGTTCAGGTGGTATTTGAGCCTGATGTCAAAGACGTCCACGAGTTAGCGGCCACCTTACGTGGTGAGTTCTGCATTAAGGTGGTAGGTGCGGTGCGCGCCCGCCCGGAAAGCCAAGTTAATGCCAATATGAAGAGCGGTGCCATTGAGGTCTATGCCAGCTCCTTGGAGATCTTAAACAAGGCCGCCGTGCTGCCGCTGGACTTCAATCAGGACAATACCGAAGAGCAGCGTCTGCGCTATCGCTACTTAGACCTGCGCCGTCCTGAGATGCTGCACAATTTCACCAAGCGTCACTCCATTACCCACTTTGTGCGTAACTTCATGGATGAGCATGGCTTCATCGACGTTGAGACCCCAATGCTCACCAAGGCCACCCCAGAAGGTGCCCGTGACTACTTGGTCCCATCTCGTATTCACCATGGCAAGTTCTATGCGCTGCCGCAGTCGCCGCAGCTGTTCAAGCAGCTTTTGATGATCGCAGGCTTTGACCGCTACTACCAAATCACCAAATGCTTCCGTGATGAGGACTTACGCGCCGACCGTCAGCCTGAGTTCACCCAGATCGATGTTGAGACCTCCTTTATGTCCTCCCAAGATGTGCGCGACATCATGGAGGAGATGATGGTAGGTCTGTTTAAGCACGAAGAGAACTTCGATTTAGGCAAGTTCCCAGTCTTAACTTGGACTGAGGCTATGGAGCGCTTTGGCTCGGATAAGCCCGATCTGCGCATCGACTTTGAGCTGCACACCTTAGATAACTTAGTTAAGGACACCGAGTTTAAGGTGCTCTCTGAGAGCGCTAACGCTGAGGACAGCAAAGTCGTAGGTTTTGCGCTACCTGGTGGCGCGGCCTTAAGCCGTAAGAATATCGACGGCTACACCGACTACGTCAAGAAGTTAGGTGCCTCGGGTCTTATCTACATCAAGGTCAATGACTTAGCGCAAGGCGCGGCCGGTCTGCAATCGTCGATTGCTAAGCATGTAAGCCCAGAGCTCTTGCTGGCAGTCGTTAATGAGTGTGGCGCGCAGTCGGGCGATATCGTCTTTATCGGTTGCGGCAAGACGGTTAAGTGCCAGACCTTTATGGGAGCCTTACGCTGCCAAACCGCCCGTGACCACAATCTGGTTAACCCAGGCTTCAAGGCCTTATGGGTCATCGACTTCCCAATGTTTGAAATGACCGAGGAAGCCGGTTTAACTGCGATGCACCACCCATTTACCGCCCCGGCCCATGTCACCCCAGAACAGCTGGAGCAAAACCCAATGGCGGTATTTGCTGACGCATACGATATGGTCATCAACGGCTACGAAGTAGGTGGCGGCTCGGTTCGTATTCACGACCCAATTATGCAGCAGGCGGTCTTCAACGTCTTAGGCATCAGCAAGCAAGAGGCTCAGCAGAAGTTTGGCTTCTTACTGGACGCTTTATCTTTTGGTGCACCACCTCATGCCGGTCTTGCCTTTGGCTTAGATCGTCTTACCATGTTGCTCACTCACACTGACAACATCCGTGACGTCATTGCCTTCCCTAAGACCACCGCCGCTTCGTGCTTAATGACCGAGGCGCCTAATGTGGCCTCAGCTGAAGCCTTGAATGAATTGGCTATTGCCGTTACCGATTTAGAAAAATAAGCAGGAGATTACTATGTCAGGTCACTCCAAGTGGGCTAACATTCGCTTCCGTAAGGCCGCTCAAGACGCAAAGCGCGGCAAGATCTTCACCAAGCTCATCCGTGAAATCACCACTGCCGCTCGGATGGGCGGCGGCGATGAGGGCTCCAACCCACGTCTGCGTTCGGCCGTAATCTCGGCTTTAGCTCAGAACATGACCCGTGACACCATCAAGCGCGCTATCGAGCGTGGTGTCGGTGGCGGCGAGGGCACCGAATTAGAGTCGATCACCTACGAAGGCTACGGTGTGGGCGGTGTCGCGGTTATGGTTGAGTGCATGACCGACAACCGCAATCGTACCGCCTCGGACGTGCGTCACGGCTTCTCCAAGTTTGGCGGCAACCTGGGCACTACCGGTTCGGTGGGCTACCTCTTCACCAAGCAGGGTGTCATCAACTTCTTACCTGATGATGACGGCAAGATGGCCGTTACCGAAGAGCAGGCTATGGACATCGCCTTAGAGGCCGGTGCTGATGATGTGGTAGTCAACGACGACGGTTCGATCGATGTTTTCACCACCCCAGAGAACTTTGCACCAGTAGTTGACGCGTTTACCGCGCAGAACATCCAGCCTTCTAACGCTCAGGTCACCATGACCCCATCGACCGAGACCGCGCTGGACGCTGAGACTGCGGTTAAGTTCATCCGCATGATCGACTACCTTGAGGACTTAGATGACGTCCAAGAGGTTTACCACAACGCCAGCATCCCAGATGACGTTGAGGTTGAGTAAGCTAACGCAAGCTGCTCCTGACCCCATAAACGACAAAGCCATAGCTTACTGAGCTATGGCTTTGTTGCATGGGCGCCGCTCAAAGCGGCGCCTTGCGGCGCGGTGCGCCGCAACGGCACCGGGCGCCGCGCTACTTGTCGCAGCTACGAATCGTCGCGCAAGAGTACTGCAGTGTCGAGGTCTAACTGTTGCGGGCAGCTTAAGTAGACGTAGTAGCCGTCGCCTGGAGCCAGGTCGGTCAGGTGACCGTTCTTATCGCGCAGGGTGCTGCCATCTAGGCTCAGCGGGCCTTGGGGGGTATAGACCAGAATCTTATTGTCGCGGGCAAAGCGATTCTTGACCTTGATATAGAGATCGCCTTGCTCATCTTGGCTTAAGATTTGTCCCACTACTTGCCACTTGCCCGGGGATGGGGCGTTGGTGGCGTAGTCTTGGGTTTCATTGGGCTTATGAGCTTCTAACAGCGCCGTGGTGTAGCCGCGCGCCGGAATCGAGCCTACGATGGTGTAACTCTCCTCTGGAATCGGTTGGCCTGACGCCAGGGCATCGATGGCAAGGCGATAGGCGCGGCTAATACCACCGGCATAGAACGGCGAGCGCGAGCGGCCCTCAATCTTGAGGCTGTCGACGCCCAACTCCATTAATTCCTTGAGCACCGGTAGGGCGCACAAATCTTTGGAGTTCATGAGGTAGGAGCCATGCTCATCTTCCTCGAGTGGCATCCACTCGCCCTGACGGCGCGAGGTCTCTTCGATCTCAGCATAAAGCGACGGCAAGTCGCGTTGATCCAAGGGCGAGGCGCTGGGCGCAAACTCAATGTGCTCGTCCTTGAGCCCAGCGGCATGCGCTCCGGTGCCATCAACTAAATTGAGGTTCTTAGTGCGATAGTTCCAGCGGCACGAGTTATTGCAGGCGCCTAAATTGGCATCGCGGCGGGCTAATAAGCCCGAAATGAGGCAGCGTCCGGAGACGGCGATGCATAAGGCGCCGTGGATGAAGACCTCAAGCTCCATGTCCGGGCAGGCCTCGCGCATCATGGCAATTTCGCTTAAGGACAGCTCGCGGGCGAGAATGCAGCGCTTCACGCCGATCTTTTGCCAGAACTTAACGGTCCCGGCGTTGACGGTGTTGGCCTGCACGCTTAAATGAACTGGGATGTCAGGATAAAGCTCGATCGCGCGGTCAATTAAGCCCGGGTCGGCCATGATGAAGGCATCCGGCTTTAAGGCCGCGACCTCATGGAGCGAGTCATCAAAGGCGTTGACGCGGCGCATGTGCGGGATGACGTTTAAGACCGCAAAAAACTTGCGCCCATGCTCATGGGCGTAGCTGATACCGGCGGCAAAGTCCTCACGGCTAAAGCCGTTGCCGCGTACGCGCAGCGACCAGCGCGGGATACCGGCATAGACGGCATCGGCACCATAGTCTACGGCCATCTTGAGGTGCTGTAAGCTGCCGGCCGGTGCTAACAGTTCGGGCTTTCTTAAAGATTGGGTCATAACATCAGGGGCGTTAGGGAGTGATAGGGAGGAGATCGGAGCTTAGGCCCGCCTGACGGGCCGACGCTGGCTTAGACACGCAGGCTTAGGCGGCGCAGGCTTAGTCAGCGCAGTCAAAGGCCTTGGTTAAGGCGCCCACTAGCTCAGTTAAGCTCTCGCCTTCGATTAAGGTCATGCTTTGCAGGTCAGCGAGCTTATCGCCTGATGACTTAGGCAGGTTTTGCTCTAAGTACTGGTCATCTAAGGTCAGGCGCTTGACCGTGAGGTCTTGGGCTAAGACAAAGGTGGCGATTTCATTGAAGTTGAGCTGCAGCTCGGTCACGATCTTGCCGGCCGCTAAGTGCGAGGTAATCTCGGCAGTGGTTAAGTCGTCCTTGGTGACGCGCACCGTGGCGCCGGTGTCATCGTTGCTCTTGAACACGGCGTCATAGCCTAACTTAAAGTGCTCCGGCAGCTCGTTTTTGGCGATGAAGTTGGTCAGGCGATCTTCGACCACGCAGCGTGGCTGGAAGGGCTTAGCAGGGAACGAGCCCCCTAAGGCCTTACGCAAATAGGTGATGGCGTTTTCCGCGCGCTTAGCGGCAGTGACGGTGACGCCGACAAAGCCATAGCGCGAGTTGACCCAGATTAAGAAGTCACGGCGCGTAACAAAGGCCTGTGCCAGCATCTTATTGATGATGGCTTGCTTTAAGGTCTTCTTCTCATTCTTCTTGAGCGGGCGGCCCAGCTCCTCCTCGCGGCTTTCGACCTCATCGGCTAAGACTTGGTTGACCACCGAGGTCGGTAACAGCTTGTTTTCCTCGACAAAGCGGAAGAAGTGATTGCTGTTGTGGCTAAAGGTGTAAGCCTGAGCGGCGCGGCCGAAGACCGGGGCAAAGCCGTAGGTGGCCATGTCGCTCTCGCTCATCGGTTTGATGCGCTGCGCAGCCAGTGCGGCCTCAAGCTCGGACTCGTGGCTAAACAGCTGCTTTAGTTGCTCATCTAAGGCCACGGAATAAAGACGCACATTCTTGATCATTGACCACCACCGTTACGCTCAAACTAACTAAATCGAAAGCTCCCAGGCGCCCACCTCGGCCCGCGGGCGGGGTTACTCCGCCTGCGCATCACGTTGCCCGCGTGTTTACTCCGCTGCGCGTTGCGTTGCGGCACGGCGCGTTGCGCCTGCGCTGGGCGTGCTTGGGACGCAAAAAAAGCGCTGGGCGCGCTTGGGAGCCTTAATTTTAGCCCAAATGGACGCGTCTTTTCAAAAGACGCGGGGCCAAAGCCCAGATTCGCCTCCGCCGAATTGTTAAAGTCAAGGGGCGGGCGCGGGGGCTGATTGGGCACTGTTATCGGGTGTGATGCGGATTAAAAGGGCGGTTTTATGCGGTTTGACGAGTGAAAACAGGCTTTTTTGGCAGTTTACGTAAATTTAACACTAGCTCTCTTTGTTCTTAACTTGTGATCTATATCATGGGCCCCGTCTGAGAGATTTAGACCAAATAGTGCAACTGAGCAGGATTCTCAGGGGCACCTCAGATTGCCCTCAGATTGCCCTCAGATTGCCCTCAGATTTTTCCTGAGATTCTCCCTGAGATTATCCCTGAGATTCTCCTGATATAGAGACTTGTTAAAGATGAAGCTTTCGAAGTTATTTGCTGTGTTGTCCTCTGCTGCCGTTTTCAGCTCCGCCTTGGCACTGTCTGCTAACGCCTACGCCTCCGACGATAGCGTTTCCACTGAAGGCTCGTCTTCGATGGAGCTGGTAATTGGTGTGTTAGGTGAGGCCTTCATGGAGACCCATGATGACATCAGCTTTACCTACAACCCAACTGGTTCGGGTGCTGGTATCAATGCAGTCGCCGAAGGTCGCTGCGATATCGGCTTATCCTCGCGCGCTTTAACTGCCAATGAGCAGCAGAACTTAAAGGGCGACGTGGTTGCCATCGACGGCATCGTCGTAGTCGTTAACCCACAAAACCCAGTTAAGAACTTAAGCTTAGCTCAGATCAAGGACGTCTACACCGGCAAGGTTACCAACTGGAAGGATGTCGGCGGTAACGATCACCCAATCGTGCTGATTGGCCGTGAGGCGGGCTCTGGTACCCGTGATGGCTTTGAGAGCGTTACCGACACCTCCGATGCGTGCAAGTATCGCCAAGAGTTAACTTCCACCGGTGACGTGATCACCACCGTGGGCCAAAACGTCAACGCCATTGGCTACGCCTCCTTATCGGCTTTATCCGACAAGGTTCATGCCATCACCGTTGAAGGCGTTACCGCCAGCGAAGACACCATCCGCGATGGTTCGTACAAGCTGCAACGCCCATTCTTATTAGTTACCCCTAAGGACAAGCCACTTGAGGGCGCCGCCAAGGTCTTCATGGACTTTGCCATGTCCCCAGAGCAGGCTCATTTAGTTGAGGGCGCCGGTGTTGTGCCAATGGCTAAGTAATTACATGGGCTCCGTAAATTTGCATTTTGCGCCTAATGTCATATATGCAGGTCAAGCGCAAGAACAGCTTAAATAACGCAATCATTGAGTTTTGTTCTTACCGAAGGTGCGTGTAAAACCAATCCGCGTCTTGC
>DXIF01000205.1 GCA_019113025.1 Candidatus Anaerobiospirillum stercoravium
CACCAGCCCCCCCCAGCCTCGGACTCAGGGTTTTAGAGGCAGGCCTGCAGTACGAGATCGGCTCAGCTTCGACCATCGGCGCGGGCAGCTCGACTTTTCTTTAGAGGACTTGAGCTGAGTCAGAGAACTTAGGCCGGTAACTGAGGCTGACCCTATTTGCGGTGCAGTGGTACCTTCGGGGGACGTTTGAGCACGCGCCCCACCACCACGGCCCACATTAAGATCTCATCCAGCCACGGGATGGGATCAGGAATAAGGGTATCGATCACTGCAATGATCGCTTGGAGCCACAGCGGCGCAAAACAAAAGAGCGCGGCCCCGGCAATTAGAATCAGAAAATGCAAGCTCTCCCTCCTCGGCGGCCCCATCCGCGATCTCTAAATTAAGACCGGCGGGTTAATATCATCGTAGTCATCCGCTGGCACCCACGGGCTATCTGGACCCTGATCAGGCGCGTCCTCTGGGGCAGCGTCGTCGTGCGGGGACTCATCATCCGGGAGCGCGGGATCAGAGTCTGGAGCTTGCTCGGTGAAGCCATAGCGCTCTAGCAGATCTTTGAGCCCTTGCATTAACTCCTCGGGGGTAATGCTCTCACTAGGCGCCTCGGGCGCATATGGGTCGACTTGCTCGCCTTCAGGGGCCGGCTCGCTGCGGCCATAGCGCTCCATCAGGTCTTGAAAGCCCTGCCACAACTCTTCGGGGGTTACCGTCTCAGATTCTGGCGGCTCTGACTCGGGTGCAGCTGCCGCAGCCGCGGGCATGGGCGCCGCTACGATAAGGCACGCTGCCAGTACTACGCTCGGACCCCTCAAACTAAATCGCGCTAAATGCGTCATGGCACATTTCCTCGCTCTCAACGTTACCCCCTAGTATAGCCTAAGCCCGGCGCTACACGTGGCAGTGCCGGGCTTAGGGCATGAGCGAACCAAAGCCGATGCGGGCTCTGAAGGCAGTTGTGGGATCTGAAAGCAGGGGCGGGATCTGCCCGCTGGGTTGAACCTTTTTTTCTAAGCTTAGCCTTGGTTGCGCGGGGTAAATGACATGCGCGCGGCCACTTGACGCCCTTGCGGTGGCGCCATGCGATTAGGCGGCGGCATGGTGCGCCCACCTTGCGGCCCCCCCTTACCCTTGGCATCATCAATTAAGATCATGGCCAGCTTGCGCAAGCCATCAAGGCTATCGGAGAAGGGGACGACCTCCTTCATGCCTTGCTGCGTAAACTCGTCGATGTACGGCTTGATCATCAGCGCTTGATCAATGCGCGGGTCGGAGCCGCGCTGATAAGCGCCAATTGAGATCAACTCGCGATTTTGATTGTAGAGCGCGATGCACTGGCGAATGGTACGCGCCATCACCATATGCTCTTCGGTAATGACCGCGGGCATAACACGGGAGATTGATTTCTCCACATCAATTGCTGGGTAGTGACCGGAGTCGGCGAGCTCGCGCGAGAGCACGATGTGACCATCCAAAATCGCACGGGCCGAGTCGGCAATTGGGTCTTGTAGATCGTCACCTTCGACCAAGACGGTAAAGAAAGCGGTGATCGAGCCTTGGCCCTCAGCGCCGTTACCCGCGCGCTCAACTAAAGCTGGGAGCTTAGCAAATACTGACGGCGGATAACCCTTGGTCGCAGGCGGCTCACCGACCGCAAGCGCAATCTCACGCTGAGCCATGGCGTAACGGGTTAAGGAGTCTAAGAGCAGCAGGACGTTGTAGCCTTGGTCGCGGAAGTATTCAGCAATCGAGAGCGTGGTCTCACAGCCCTTTAAGCGCATCAAAGGCGAGGCGTCGGCCGGTGCGGCGACCACGATCGAGCGGGCGCGTCCCTCCTCACCTAGGATGTCTTCAATAAATTCCTTAACCTCACGGCCACGCTCGCCGATTAAGCCGACGACGACGATATCGGCGGTGGTACCGCGGGTCATCATGCCTAGGAGCACGGACTTACCCACACCTGAGCCGGCAAACAGGCCCATACGCTGGCCTTGGCCCACGGTTAGTAAGGAGTTAATCGCACGGATGCCCACATCTAAGTGCTGGCGAATGGGGCGGCGCGCCATTGGGTTTAAGCGCGTGGCAACCCACTGGGCGCTTTGGCCCTTATTGAGCGGACCTAGGCCATCGATCGGCTCGCCCATACCGTCGATCACACGCCCCAAGAGATGCGGACCGTAGGGAAACTCACGCATGCCTGAAATTGGGTAGACCTTGGCGCCCGGGGTAACACCTGAGACCTGCTCCGTGGGCATCAAGAAGATGGTTTCGCCCGAAAAGCCTACCACCTCAGCCTCAAGGTCACCTTGGGGCAGCTCAATGCGGCAGCGATCGCCCACTGCGACCTTAAGGCCCACCGCCTCTAAGGTTAAGCCCACGACGCGGGTGAGCTTACCCACGACTTGCGGCGCCATCTCTTTGTCAGGCAGATCAATCGACTTTAAGCGCGCGAGCAGATTATTCATCCCGTTACTCCCAGAAACGCACAGCCAGCAACTAATGAGGTAGCAACTAATGAGGCAGCATTATACGGCGCCCACCCCACCGACAGCACTAGCCCCGGTGACCGCGCCGACGGCGGCAGCGCTTTGCTCAACTGCATCCTTGCCTGCGGCAAGGGCTGCACCGGCGGCTGCGACCGCCTGCGCGGTGGCAGCGGCGGCAGCTGCCGCCTGAGCCTGAGCCTTCTGCTCAGCCGGAGTAATAGTAGCAACTGAGGCCGGATCGGCCGTTGGCACTTCCGCCCCGGCTGAGCCATGGGCATTAGCCATCTGCTCAATTGAGGCATTCTTGATCTGAGCTTGGGCCGCGGCAATTTGCTCAGCTTGCGCCGCTTGCGCGGCCGCCTTAGCATCAGCGGCGGCTTGAGCTTGGGCGGCCGCTTGGGCCGCCTGAGCCTCACGAGCTTGCTGCATTTGCAGCTCTAAGGCCGCAGCTTCATCAAGCTCCGCGGCACTTTGCGCCCGTGCCTCATCCATCGCTTGAACCTC
>DXIF01000206.1 GCA_019113025.1 Candidatus Anaerobiospirillum stercoravium
AGGCTGCTCGCAAGCAAAGAAATCAGGTTATCGCGTATGTCATCCCCTCGTAGTTAGTTAGCCTATGCTAACCAATATTAAAATAACGAGGGGACGCTAATTCATAAAAATGTGCTGCTCAGTCGCGGTCAAGGCTTGTGGTCAGCGCTTGTAGAATCTGGCGGTTGGCTTGATGGAAGACGTAGTAGTCAAAGTCTTTGAGGGCAGCGCCGTAGTGCTCTTTGATGCTGTTTGCGATCTTGGTGGTCGAGAACTCGTGGATCGCGATGCCATTCATGTAGAGGCTTAGCTTGCTGTCTCCGGGCTCATGCGCTACTTGGGTGCCATCGGGCATAACTAAGCTCGGTGCTGTTAAGTTCCAAATGTGGCTGGCATTGGGGTAAAAGAACAGATCTTGGTAGCCATGACCTAGGGCAAAGAGCTTGGTAGTGATGGGTGCGCCGCCCGCGCCGGGAGCACCGCCTGTGCCGGGAGCATTATTTTTTTCCAGTAAGACGACACCGGTACCTTCGCCAAACAAGTGTTCTTGCTGCCGCAAGAGCTCATCTTTGCTGTGAAACTTGTGCCAAGTAATATCGCCGTTGAACAATGCGATGCGCTTAATGTCAGCGGAGTTCTGCGCCATCGCGCAAGCTGTGGTCAACGAGTAGGGAAAGGCAGAGCACCCTACTGGTAGGTCGAAAACCGCGCAGTTCTCCCGTAAGTTGAAGTAGTGGTGCAGTAAGGATGACTCACCCACCCCACCATAAAAGTAAGCGCTCTGCGTATCAAAGAGCACTAAGTCCAGATCTTGGGCCTGCCAGCCCACGTGTGCTAAGGCTTGCTCCAGAGCCACCGCGCCCAGATCGAGTGGGGTTTGTTGGGTTATAGAAATATGAACCTGCTTGATCCCCATTTGCTTGACGAATTTGGCCACGCGCCGCTCAGAGGTATCAAGCGTAATAACATGGCGCGGCACTGCAGCAGCTACAGTGCGCAGTGTTAGATGGTCAAAGGAAAATGAGCTCATAGGGATATCTCAACAATAGGATTAGAGGGCGAAACCTCTTTGCGTGTGCGCAGGTTCAAGCTTGCGTCCCAGCTTGCGTCCAATCGTGCGCCCAAATTTGCGCGGCGGTGCTCAGGCTTAATGATGGTCTGGGCTTAATGAGGTCCTTGGAGCCATGCTTTGAGTTTTAAGCGGTCGATCTTGCCGTTTTGATTGAGCTCAAAGCGCGGCCACAGCACCCTACTGGTAGGAATCATGTAGGTTGGGAGGCGCTCTTTGAGGTAGGTGCTTAAATCGAGTTCTTGCCCCGTGGTGCTGACGTAGAACAGGGTGATGTGATCGGTGAAGACGCAGGCACAGGCGTTGATCTCATGGTGACCGCTGACCACCGCCTCAATCTCTCCTAACTCGATGCGATTGCCTTGGTATTTGATTTGGCCATCAGCGCGCCCATAGCACACCAGTTCGCCGCGTAGGTTGTAAGCCACGATGTCGCCCGTATCGTAGAGCCGGTCAAGGTAGTTGTGGTGCAGCGGGTTTTGGATAAAGCGCGCCTGAGTTTGACTCTGATTGCCGTAGTAGCCTAAGGACAGCGAGTTGCCCCGCACAAAGAGCACGCCCTTTTGTCCTACGTCAGCAGGGGTAATTAGGCGATAGCACGGCGGCTCGTCATCAGTTTGCTCAAAGACTAGGAGCTGAGTGTTGTGGCAGGCATAGCCGATGGGTAGAATTTCATCATCGCTAAAGTCGCGCTCGACCTCGAAGTAGGCACAAACATCCGTGATTTCGGTGGGACCATAGAGATTGGTATAGCGGCACTGAGGCAGGTGGCGGCGCCAAACATTAAGCTGTTTGGTCGGCATCGGCTCACCACAGAAAATGACTTGCTTAAGTGCGTTGAGCTTGCTTGCGTGTTGGGCTAAGACGTTGGTATTGGCAAAGTAGCACAGCACCGATGGGACCCAGAAAATGGTAGTAACCTGATGGGCGCTCAGGTAATCCACGACCTTGGTGGGGAACATAAACCAGCTGCTGTCGATGAGATGCAGCGTGGCGCCCACGCTCAGAGTCGAGTAGATGTCGAGCACCGAATTGTCGAAGTAAAACGGGGCCTGATTGAGGAACACCGTGTCTTGGTTAAAACCAAAGTGAGCTGTCAGCCATTCAACGTAGTCGATGACGCTACGATGGCTGATAGTGACGCCCTTAGGCTCGCCCGTGCTGCCGCTGGTAAAGAGCACGTAGAGTAGGTCGGTGTCGATGTGATTTAAGCGGCGCTGCTCCAGGCCCTCAAGATCAAGCGCAAAAGTAGGAATGTCTTCCACCGCCAACAGGGTGGCATTAGGTGATAGCGCGGCGAGGTCAGCACGGTGGGCGTAGTCGGCGCGGGTGATGATGGCCTGCGGCTTGAGCACCGCGATGACCTTGGTGAGCCGAGCCAGCGGAGCATTTTCTTCAAAAATGGTGTAGAAGTTGTTGCTCTTGGTGACTCCCGTAAAGCACGCGAGCGCCTCCATGCTTTTGGGCAGGATGATGAGCACTGCTTGGCGCTCTAAGCCCAACGCAATCAGCTGTGAGCCCAAGCGCTGTCCCAGCTCATTGAGCTCAGCAAAGGTGGTACGACGTGCGCCATTATGATCGACGATGGCGATCTTATTGGGGTCGCGCTGAGCGCTCGCGCTCAGATAGGCGTCAACGTGGGTGAGGTAAGTACTCATGTTAAGCCTCGCTTTGTGCTTGAGACATGAGCTGGGCAATGTTGGCACAGCTGGACAAACTCTCGGGCGAGAGTAGCGCGGCATCAAGTGACAGGTGATAACGCTCCTCAATCAGGGTAATCAGGCTGAAGATCTCTAAACTGCTCAGGATTCCATCCTCAAGCAGATTGTTATCAGCAAGCGTGACATCAGAACGTCCCATCTCGTGAATCAGAGCTAAAACGTCAGTGGCGTTAAACATGGCAAATTACCTTGATCGAAGCTAATGGTGAATGGGAAAGCTTGGTCTTAAAAAGCCACACTGGGCTTACGGTCTTGATTCCTACTGAAGGGGCGAAACTCGAGAGCGTGATTTGAGGGCGTAGGTTCAGTTGAGTCCTAGGCCTTTGTTTTCTGTTGGGGATACAGGTGAGGGCGGCGTACCCTCTGGGGCTGGTTCCACCTTCTGGTAGAAGAGCTCGTCGAACACCAAGTCGGTAGTCTGAATCGGAAGGATGACGCCCGGATCTAAGGTTAGGTCGCAATAGCCCCACGCAAGTCCGCCTCCTAAGCTCGCTGAGAAGATGTGCAGCGGCTGTGAGTTGTCAGCTAGGCGGTGGCACAGGGTAATGAGCGGCGAGCCGCCATTGGTGTTGCCATAATCCTCAAAGGAGGTAAGTACCTTGGCTTGAGGCAAATGCAGCGGGCGCGCGAGCAAGTCGACGATTTGCTTATTGCCTTGGTGGAAGGCGTAGTAGTCGTAATCGTGGATGTGCTCACCCCAGATTTGTTTGATCTGATCGCTCATGTTCTTGCTGGCAAAGAGCGTGAGGTAGAAGCCATTCATGTAGAAGTAGCTGTAGCCCAGCTCCGGTGTGCCGTAGGTATTGCCATCGGGCACCTTGAACTGGTCATAGTGGCGCCATGCGTTGCGCTCACTACTTTGGCTCTTGAACAAATATTGGAAGCCTGTGCCATCGGCATAAAGATGCAGCTCCATGGGGTGCGCTTCTGGGCTTTGCTCGAGCAGCACCACCGCCGCGCCATCGCCAAAGATGAAGCGATTGGCACAGAGCAGTTCCTTTTTGCTGGGGTACATCGACCACACGGTATCGCCCAGAATGATGGCGGCTTTGTGGATGGTTGGTTGCTGTAAGTAGGCGCAAGCGGTGCTAAGCACGTACGGGAGTGCGGCACAGCACATGATCTGATCAAAGACGATGCAATCAGGGCTTAAGGGCAGGTATTTTTGCAGCAGAAAGGAGTCGCCGACGTTAAAATCGTGGAACTGGCTGTTGAAGATGACCAAGTCCAAGTCTTTGGGCTGCCAGCCCACGTGCGCTAAGGCGTCTTTGATGGCGGTGTAGCCCAGTTCAAGTGCGGTTTGCTCGGTCAGTGAGATATGGCGCTGTGCAATGCCCATTTGTGCCACGAACTTGGCATCTTGACGCACACTGGTATCGACCTTTTGGATATGGGTGGGCACCGCGGCGCTAATAGCCCTAATGGCGACGTTGTTAAACGATAGTTTCGGCATGACTCTTATTCCCAACCAAAATGGTCCAGCTTAGGCATTCCGGTTTGGTTGTGACTAATGGCTACTAATGGCTAAAACTGGGGCATTGGTACCAGCTGGGCGCCGCTTCATACAATTGATTTAGTATGGCTGTGGGCTTAGTCGTTGTTGACCACTATGGATTGGCCGCTGATGTAAGGATTCTCAATGAGCTCCATGATGCCCTTGACCACGATCTCCATTGGGATGAGGGGCAGAGTCCGGCCTTGCGCAGCCAAGAAGTCAAAGTCGATGATGTCGGTCTTGAT
>DXIF01000024.1 GCA_019113025.1 Candidatus Anaerobiospirillum stercoravium
CGCCGGGCTTGATGAGCTGGGCGGCGCGGTCAATTTGGGCATAATCGAGCAGTTGCAGCGTTTGTTGCAGGCCCGCGCTAATGGTGGCAAAGACCTCCGAGCAAATGTGCTCGGTGCTGTCCTCCGGCGCAAAGGCGCGCTGCTGAGCCCCTAATTGCGCCCCCAGTAAGGCCGCGGGCGAGGCATTGGTCGCCTGAGCCGCCGCCGCAGGCAGCGCGCTGTGGTTGGGTTCATGGGGGCGCAGATAGGCCAGGCTAATCTTGAGGGCGTGGACGCCCGCGAGACCTAGCTTTTTGCAAAAGCGCGAGATGGTGATTTCGGAGAGCTCGGTCGCGGTCGCCAAGTCCAAAATCGTCATATGCATGAACTCATCAAAGTGCGCGGCAATGAAGTTAGCTAGGGCCGTCTCGGACTTGGTGAAGTTATGAGCGTGCCGGGCCAGCAAGGCAATGCCTTGGGCCTGTGGGCTCAATTGCCCTTTTTTGAACGTGCTGATGGGGGCGCTTAAGATGCTCATACTCCATTCTCCTGATCGACCGAGCGCAAGCTGCGCCAAGCTGGCAGCACCAAGCTGGTAGCACCGAGCTGGTAGCACCAAGCTGGTAGCACCGAGCTGGTAGCACCAAGCTTGGTTAGTTGTCGCAAATTGCGCCACAAATGGGGCCCGGCGCGGCCGAACCCCGCTCAACTGCCGCTGGGCGGTGCCTGACTAGGCTACAGCGCTAAGGCGGTGAGGTAGGGGGTACCCTCCCGGAAGGCCTTGAGGTTGCCGATGACGATCTGAGCCATAAGCTCGCGCGTCTCAACCGTAGCTGAGGCGATGTGTGGGGTGAGTACTACATTAGGCATGGTCAAGAGCGCCTCAGGGACGTGCGGTTCTTGAGCAAAGACGTCGAGGCCGGCGCCGCCTAATTTGCCCTCTTGCAGGATTTTAACCAAGGCCGCTTCATCTACCAAGACACCGCGGGCGATATTGATCAAGGCGCCGGTTGGGCCTAGGGCGGTTAAGACCTCTTCGTTGATGAGGCCGTGGTTTTCGGGAGTAGCAGCCGCGCAGACCACAAGATAGTCGCTGTTGTGGGCAAGTTCCACTAGGCTCTGGTATGCCGTGATTTGAGGGGCTACGCCGATGAGTTTTTGTAAGTCGGCGCGCGCTTGGTCCTCAGATAAGAAGCGGTCGTAGAAACCAAGTTGCATGTTAAAGCCGTGGCAGCGCTGGGCAACGGCCTTGCCGATGCGGCCTAAGCCCACGATGCCGACGCGCTTGCCTGAGACCTTATGACCAAGGCCCAGCTTCTTGTGGCCTGAGCTCCAAGCACCCGAGACCACTTCGTGGTGGGCGCGGCAGATTTGGCGCGAAAGGGCTAGGATGTGGGCGAGGGCAAGATCGGCCACGTCCTCGGTTAAGACGCCCGGGGTGGTGCACACCGTGATGTTGCGGCGCTTGCATTCGGCGACATCGATACCATCAAAGCCGACGCCAAAGTCGTCGATCAATTTGAGGTTAGGCAGGCGATCAAGCAGCTCCTTGGGGGCCTTGCCGGTGCCATTGGTCAGGAGCACTTCAATGGAGGCGGCGTTGGCGTCCGTAAGCTCCTCGACGCTGATGACGTCGTAGTATTGGGCGACAAATTCGGCCACCATAGGGTTGAGTTTGACATTACGTAAGATGAGAGGCTTCATGGGCAAATAACGGCATTAGCACTTGTTAAGGGTGCAACGGCCGCCTCCAAGCAAAAATGCACAGAGTAAGGGCAAAGGGAGCTCCGCTCCCATCAGATGAGGCTGAGGGCCCCGAGAATTTAGGGGGCAGGGGGTGCCCCAGCCTCGTTTCTGGTTTTAGTTGAGGCCGGGGCGGACGCTGGGGGCACCTTAAGACAAGGTGGCGCCTTAAGACAAGGTGGCGCCTCAAGATAGAGGGCTACGCTTATTGGACGTTGCGCTCAGCTTCGATTAACTTGACCACGGTGTCGCCGTGCTCCTTAACGAACTCGTCACGGACAGCCTTGGTGGCCTCAACAAACTTATCGAGATCGACATCATCGTTGATTTCAAGACCTGCCTTTTGCATCTCAGCTAACAGCTTTTGGTCCTCGGTGTAGTTGAGGTTGCGCTGGAACTGAGCGGCTTGCTTGGCGCAGTCTAAGAAGATCTGCTGGTACTCTGGGCTTAACTTGTCGAACTTACGCGAGTTCATGACTAAGGTCACGGCAGCATAGCCGTGGTGGGTCATGCTTAGGTACTTTTGGACCTCGTAGAACTTACCGGCGTACAGGGTCGAAGTTGGGTGGTCCTGGGAGTCAATCGCGCCGGTTTCCATCGCGGTGTAGAGCTCGCCATAGGCCATGGGCACTGGGTTAGCGCCTAAGGCCTCAAAGGTCTTAACCAAGGTCTGTGATTGTGGCACGCGGATCTTTAAGCCCTTAACGTCCTCTGGAACCTTGATCGGCTTGCGTGAATTGGTGATGTTTCGGAAGCCGTTTTCAAAGAAGGCTAAGCCGGTTAAGCCGACCTTATCGAGCTCGGAAAAGAGCTCGGCACCGGCCTTACCGTCTAAGGCGCGGTAGACATGGGCGCTATCCTTGAAGATGAAAGGCAGGTCTAAAGCTAAGAAGCCTTCGGCTAAGCCACCTAAGTTGACGGTGCCGATCATGGCAATGTCGATATTACCGGTGCGGGTGCCCGAGACAATGGCTTGGCTGCTGCCTAAGGTGCCATCAGGGTAGAACTTGATTTGGACGTCGCCGTTGGTTTTCTCTGAGACCAGCTTAGCAAAGTGCTCGGCGCCGATGGCTTGCGAGTTGTCACGCGAGACGTCCGTGGCCATGCGCAAAATGGTCTTAGCCTCAACGGAGGTAGCAAATACCGCCGCCATCACGGCCGCTGCAAATACGGCAAGGGTCTTCTTCTTCATAAAACAATTCTCCAAATTGGTGGTCCCAATAATGATTCCAATTAATGGTCCCCATTAGTGGTCCCAATTAATGGTTCCAATGAGTGGGAGCTGCCTGAACTCAGGGCGGGCGCCCTGAGCTGAGGCAAGTGAGCAAAGAGCAAAGATGAAATAAGTTAAATCAGCAACGATCAAGGGGCAGCGTGTGCGCTGGCGCTACTTAGCGGTCAAGAACTCCATCGGCACGATCACAATGTCAGGGAAGATCAGCAAGATGAACATGAGGATGATTAAGATGCCCGCATAAGGCAGGATGCCTAAGACCGCGCGCTCAAATGGCACCTTGGTGACCGAGGAAACCACGTTCAAGACGTTGCCGACCGGTGGCGTGATAAGGCCAATGGAGCAGCACAGGATGAACATGACGCAGAAGTAGATTTCGTTGATGCCCGCTTCGCGCACTAATGGCAGCAAGACCGGCACTAAGATCAAGACGATAGGAATCAGATCTAACACCATGCCCATGACTAAGAGCACCACTAAGATCAGGCCCATTAAGAGTCGCGGCGAGTCAGTTAATGGAGCTAACATCTGGGCGACCATGAGTGGTAGGTCGGCGATGGTCATGAGGTAGGCCGAAACTTGGGCCGAGGCGACCATCAGCATGATGACCGCGGTGGTCTTGGCTGTGCCTAATAAGGCGTCATAGATTTGCTTGAGTTTAAGCTCACGGTAGACGCAGATCGAGACAAAGAGGGCGTAGACCGAGGCGACGGCACCAGCTTCGGTGGGGGTGAAGACACCGGTCTTAAAGCCACCGATAACGATGACCGGTAAGAGCAGGGCCCAGATACTGGCCTTAAAGGCGGCCCACACCTCAGCTCCGGTGGCGCGCTCGGCAGTAGGTAAGTTCCGCGACTTAAAGAACCACATAATGCACAGCGCCACGCCCATCAGGATGCCCGGGACAATACCGGCCATGAAGAGCTGGGAGATCGAGACGCCCGCGGTGACGCCAATAACGATGAACGGAATCGAGGGTGGGATGATCGGGGCGATGATGCCACCGGCGGCGATTAAGCCCGCCGAGCCATGGCCCGAGTAATTGGCCTTCACCATCATCGGGAACATGATGGCGGCGATCGCGGCGGTGTCAGCGGCAGGTGAGCCTGAGAGCGAGGCCATGATGACGGCAGCGATAATGACGACATAGCCCAGACCACCGGCCTTATGGCCTACCAGGCGCATCGGCAGGTCGATCAAGCGCTTGGCTAGGCCGCCGACGTTCATGATTTCGCCGGCGAAGACGAAGAATGGAATCGCCAGTAAGGTGAAGTTATCCGAGCCATTGATCAAGTTTTGCGCAACCAGCATGGGGTCGAACATGTCCAAAAAGAACATGAGCGCAAGGCCGCACATCATAAGGGCAAAGGCGATCGGGATGCCAATGGCGATGCTAACCAGCAGCACACATAAGAAAATGGCAACTTCCATGACTAGGCCTCCTTACCGCTGGTCGGCAGCTCATCGTGCCAACGTCCAAAGGTTTTCAAGTGCTGTAAGATGCGGATGATGAGCACGATGCCCATGCCCGCGGCGCCAATGGCACCGGCAAAGTAGATATAGCCCATAGGAATGCCTGCCACCGGTGACTTGTCGACCATGTTGTACTCGCTAAGCTCAACGCTGCCTATGAGTAACACATAGCAGCAGTAGAGCATGCAGCAATTGACCACTAACTTGAGGATCCATTGGATAGGACGTGGGAACGCCTTGGCAATGAAGTCGACGTAGATGTGGCCATTTTCTTTGAGTGCGACGATCGCGCCCAAGAAGACGATATAGATAAACAAGAAGCGCGAGAGCTCTTCGGAGACCACGATACTCGAGGAAAAGAAGAAGCGTAGCGCCACATTGACGATGACTAAGATCGACATCACCGAGATGAGCGCGACAATCACCACCTCGAGACCTTTAGTAATCGCGTTGCCGATGCGTTCCATAGACAACCCCAAAAAACACAATCCTGACCTATTCTTTTCTTGCTGGAGCCCAGCGCTCATCCCTAGGGCATAACCCTGAGGACTCTTCCCTGATGGCACTCCCCTGAGGCCTCTCCCCTAAGGACAGCGCTCCGTCCGACAGCAAATGAAAGTTTGATGTCATTTACTTTAGCCAAAAATGAAAGATTAATATCAGAGTTACATCACGTTTTGCGCAATTGACCGCCACAATTACGGTCTCAATCCCAGCAAAAGCGGTTTGTGTGCTCGTATCACCGCCAGAACCGGAACCATCCTCTTTGATAGCAATCTATCATTTACTGCTACGACGCTATCATTTTTCCCCGCGCGACCCGGCGCCGTTACTGTCGCACAACCGTACTGCCGACACCGTGCTCGCAGCTGGGGTTAACGCTGTTGGGGCGCGGGCGCCGTGGGGCGACGGCGGCGTGCCCGCCTCGCCGGTAGGGGGTTGCCAGGTCAGACTAGGTTATGGTCTGATGCTGCTGACTGCTGAAAATTTTTAATCGGTGTTAAATTTGCGTGTACAATGAGCGACAGTTGCAGAAAATGTTGCGGGACCGCGCGCTGCTGGGCGACGCCAAGGAGGAAGCATGATTGGAGCAATTCTGGGCGATTTTGTTGGGTCGCAGTTTGACTTTCGTCCAATTAAGACTAAGGATTTTGAGTGGATCGGACCCCGTTCGCATTTTAGCGATGACTCGGTCATGACCATTGCGGTCGCGGGGGCCTTAGTCGAGGCGCTACAAGGGCAAGAGCCGGATACGCCCGTGGATTACCCCTTAGTGGCGGCGCGAGCGCGGGCCTGTATGCGGACTTTAGGGCGGGCCTATCCGCAAGCAGGTTATGGCTCCAGCTTTGCAATCTGGCTCAACCAAGACACTGAGACCGGTTATGGCAGCTGCGGCAATGGCGCCTGCATGCGCGTTAGCCCCTGTGGCTTGGTCGCGCGCAGCTTAGATGAGGCGCGCCAATTGGCTTACGCTGTGACCGTGGTATCGCATGACCACATCGAGGGCTTACGCGGGGCGCAAGCGACCGCGGAGGCGGTGTACTTAGCGCGAGCGCATTTGCCCCTTGAGGAAATTAAGGCGTACTTTGAGGCGACCTATTGCGACTTGAGCTTTACCGTGGATGAGATTCGTCCCAACTTTACCTTCGACAGCTCGAGCCAAGGCACGGCGCCCTATGCGCTGCGCGCTTTTTACGAGTCATCATCATCATATGAAGACGCCATTCGCACGGTCATGTCCTTAGGCGGCGATAGCGACACCTTAGGGGCGACGGTGGGCGGAATGGCTGCGGCCTACTATGGGGTGCCGCAAGAATGGCGGGAGCTGATCTTGAAGGGCTTAGATGAGCGCTTGCGCACCATCATCGCGGCGGCCGAAGCGCTGTGCCTTGCGCGCGTATCCAGCGTTCCCAGCACGGATGCTGAGAGCATGCATTCGGCAGTAGATCCTAAGCTGGCGACCTTTGAGCAAAGTCTGCACTTAGACCCAGAGTTGGTCCGGGTCGAGATGCAGCAGGCGCTGCAAAACGCGCCGCAGCTGCGCTATACCGTGCCGCCTCCGGGCTTAGAGCAGCTCAAGCGCCAAGAGTGGATGATGCATAGCGCCCGCTAAGCGCGGGGCCGACGTTACTTAGGCTGGCGTTGGCACGCTCAGCGTTGCTCCGGTTGGCATTGGCCCGGCAGCGGGTCGACGCTGCGCTCGGGCAGGTCAGCCCCGCTTGCGTCGCTAAAACGCCGCAAGGCACGGCCCATAGCCGCTTCGACCGCTGCCGCCTAGGCGCCGTTGGGCGTGGGGACGACGCCTTGGGGTACCTTGCGGGAGCGGGCGCTTTAGCACTAAGCTCGGTGCCGCATGGGCGGTCACGCGCCAATTCTGCTACCAAAAGGTCCGCCCGCATGCGGCATTTAGAGCTTGAGCTTAAAGCCTAAGCTCAAGTTGCAGCTTGAGATATGCTAGGCGCTGGTTGAGCTGGTCTTGGTAGTGTGCAGGTGGCTCAGGGAAGCTCAGCTCAAAGTAGGAATAGTCTGGATCGCGCGCAACCTCACGGGCGCCTAAAACCTGGGTAACCAGCAGTTCGGCTAGCCGATTGTCAGCTTTGACCTTGCAGTGGCAGCGTTTGACGCTGCGCTGGGCCACTAAGTGCAGCAGCGCCAGGTGCTCAATGGTGATAGCGGAGTACACCTGCGGGTAGAAGGCGTAGCAGCCAAAGTCAGCGATCTCGTGCCAGGAAGGATCTTGGGCGTGAAAGGAGATGACACTGGCCGGTTGCCCGTTAAACTCGGCAAAAAGCATCAAGGTATCAGGCCGCTCTTTGAGGCGGGCGCAAAAGCGCAAGTGATCTTCAGGGGCGATGGGCTCTGAGTTGGTCATCCACTGACGCACCTCAGGCTGATTGCGGCGCTCCAAGATCATGAGAAGCTCAGCTTCACTGAGCTTAGTGAAGTTACTAAGGCGCAAGCACTGGGTCATAGGTCTAACTAATGGTAAGGAAGAGGTAGTCCCACAAGTGTGCTCAAACTGGGTCACAATGTTGTGTTTGAGACGGCGCGTTTAATCCTCGGCTAGGTTCCGGCTACCTCCAAGCGTTCTTGGTTGAAGTAGATGGTCAGGTCGTGATTTTGAATAAAGCGCGTAACGTAGGCGCGTATTGGCTCAGGCTCCAGGGTGGTTTCATGATAGGTGTAGTGCTCATCCTTGGTGATGATGTGCATGCCTGGAGTAGGCTTGAGATACAGGGGTAGTAGGACTTTGAGGTTGTCGTTTTTGACATGGGCGTGTACTTTCTTAAGGCCCACTTGCTCCATGAGCTACAGCAGTGCCGTGGTATAGACCTTTTCCATCGGCAAATTTTGATCGCCAAAGAAGGTGTAGTTGTCGCCTATTGCGCTTGACCAATCGGGCGTTTCGGCCTTGAGATCCACGATGCCAAAGGGCTCATGATTGAGCGTGACGTAAAAGTACTTGAGGTCGGGCCGCTTACTGAGACTGCGGCAAAAGCTCAAGTGCTCCTCGGCACTGATGATGCGAGCATTGTCTATAAAGCGCCGCACATAGTCCGAGTTGCGCTGCTTGATGATTTCAAGGAGCTCGCTCTCGGAGCGATAGATGAAATTGGTATAGCGCAGACAGAGCGCGGTCATAATAACCTCTTGGTCGTGCGTTGCGAAGCAGTCGGGTGAATCTTGGTCAAAAGTCCTGAGACCAAGGCGGTTGCTGCCATAAGCTGAGCCAAACTGAGCCCAATTTAGCCCATACCCAAGTGCGGATGAGATCGTACAACGGCAACGCCAAGAACATATGACTTTGTCAAAGTAAAATGTAGATTGGTTAATAGATCAAAATTATAGAAAGATACCTGATCGAAAATTTTTTGTTTTGCGCTGCTTTGGTGCAAAACAACAAGGCCCAGCTACCGATGCGCTTTAGATTCGCTGTTCACGGTAGTTGGGCCTTGTTGTATTACAGGGGGGGTATATTGCTGAAAGATCGGTTCCGTCTGCGTAAGGTGGGCGTTTGGCCCGCGCTATGTTCCTGCTACATCCCAGCGTTCTTGGTTGAAGTATATGGTCAGGTCGTGATTTTGAATAAAGCGCGTAACGTAGGCGCGTATTGGCTCAGGCTCTAGGGTGGTTTCATGATAGGTGTAGTGCTCATCCTTTTTGATGATGCG
>DXIF01000207.1 GCA_019113025.1 Candidatus Anaerobiospirillum stercoravium
CCGACAGGGCGCATAAGAAGCTCATGCCCAGGTATTGATAGAGCACCGCCGAGGTAATGAAGGAGAGCATGATGCCGAGGTTGTTGGCCGCAAAGATGTAACCTAAGGCTTGCAGCATGTTGCCGCCCGCGACGCTTGAAGTGTACAGGAGCATAAAGCACAGCCAGGTTGAGGAGGCTAGACCTGACATTAGGTTCGCGACCAAAAAGCCCGGGCCGGTGGGGATCACGATGCGCACGATCGAGCTCACTGCTGCAAACAGGCAGCCTGCCACAATGATGATCTTATATTTGCCTAAGACGTCGGAGATGAGGCCGATGCCAAAGCGCGCGGCCATTTGGGTGAAGCCGTAGGCGCCGACCACGATGCCCACAAAGTCGGCGCTGACCTTTTGGGCCAAGAGAAAGGGCGCGGTGTTGGGCATATAGACGTATTGGGCGTACCAAAAGAGGCCTACGATGAGCAACAGGCGAGTGGTCTGGCGCAAAGACATAGTGCTAGTTTCCTAAACAGTAGTGGTTGAGTGGTTACACGGTGGTTACGCGTTGAAGTGGTTAGGCGTTGGGGTGGATGCCGCGGCGCTTTTGGTGGCGGCGGTGGGTGTAGTACCCGGCCGTGGCCAGTGCACCTAGCAGGGCCAGCGCGGCTTGGAAGTAGAACGCGGCGTTTAAGGTGCCGGTGTGGTTGAACAGGTAGCCGGCGATGATCGGGACGCCGGTCATGCCAATCGCAAATACCGATTGGAAGATGCCGAGCGCGGTTGATCTACGATAGCTCTCAATCTGGCTTAAGGCCTCGGCTGAGCACCATGAGAACACCAAGCCGCCGGTTGAGCCCATCAGGATCTGAATTGGGATCAAGAGGTAGATATTGTCCAAGTTCACCATTAAGACGCAGTACAGCGCCATGAAAATCTGGGTCAGGGTCATGAGAATGCCCGGACCGATGCGGATCGCCAGCGTGGTCGAGGAAATATAGCACGAGGCGACGTAGGAGCCGGTCATGGTCATGGTCATAAGGCCAATCTGCCACGGCATCGCGCCTAAGCCCGTGGCCACCGCATTAGAAAAGGACATAGCGGTGCCCATCAAGACGCCTTGCTGAATCAGGCCAATCACGGCAAAAAACCACAGGCGCTTATTGCGGGCTACCACCAAGAGCTCTTTGATGCGCGGTGGGTTAAAGCGCTGCTCGTGTGGCTCGCGCAAGGTAAGGGCTAACATGAGAGCGATGCTTCCGGCGGTAACCGAGAGCGCACACATCAGCATCATGCCAAAGTGCTGGTATAAGGTCGCTGAGGCTAGGAAGCCGCACAAAATGCCACCATTGCACGAGGCCATGACATGGCCCATGCCGCGCTGTAAGTTTTCTTGGGTCAGCGTCTTGGTGTGGAACAAGATAAAGCACATCCACATCGAGCTGGAGAAGCCCGAGATGATGTTGGCGATCAAAAAGCCCAGGCCGTCCGGGCGATAGAGCCGGATGACTGAGGCGAGGGCCGCGGTGGCGCAGCCTAATAAAATCATCGGCTTGAACTGGCCGATGCGATCGGAGAACACCCCGACAAAGATGCGGGTAAAAAACGGTACTGCTCCGTAGAAGCCGACGACCAAGCCCACAAAGTCGGCGCTGACCTTTTGGGCCAGCAAGTACGGCGTGGTGTAGGGCACATAGACATATTGGGTGAACCAAAACAGCCCAATGACCAGCAAGAGTCGCGCGGTGTTGCTCATCTGTTCCTCCCTGCCCACCATTCGTCGTAGCGGGCTCATTGTACCCCTGAGCTGTCTGCTGATCACGGTCATTTCGCCCTTATTTACGGCGTTTCGGGGCTAGCTGCTAAATTTTTGCACCAGTTTTGATCAGGGATCAGGTGGGGCACAAATTGTCTTTGACTTGGATTTAGGCGCTGATGACAATACGCGACGCGGCAGCATAGGGGGTGAGTGTGGCCCCGCTCAGGCGATGGTAGCTGGGGGTAACCTGTGCGCGCGGCGACGCAACGGATGTTCATTTTTATAAGGTGTTCTTATTTATGAAGGGCCTGATAGCTTTAGCCTTTGGTGCCTTTAGTTTTGGCGTGGTCGAATTTGTGGCCATGGGCCTATTGCCGTACTTTGCGCAGGACTTTGAGTTGGAGATTGCCACGGCCGGCCACTCCATTTCCGCCTACGCCTTTGGCGTGTGCTTAGGCATTATCTACATGGTGTTCACGCGCAAGCTCAACCTCAAGGTATCGATTCTCATTGTGGTGAGCTGTCACGTCTTGGGCTCGCTCTTGACCGTGTTTGCGCCCAACTTCACCGTGCTCATCATTGCGCGTCTAATCTCAGGTTTGCCTCATGGCTGCTTTTTTGGTCTAGGCGCGATTATCGCGATGCGCATCAGTGCCGCGGGCAAAGGCTCCTCGGCCATGGCGCTGATGTTGGTGGGACAAACCACTTCGATTGTGTGCGGCGTACCCTTAGGCACGGCGCTTGCGCACGCCTTATCGTGGCGCACCATCTTCATGCTCATGGCGGCGTGGGGCATCGTGGTCTTAATCTCGCTGTGGCGTTGGCTGCCCAACCCCGGCAAGCTCGAAGATCACGGCTTTTGGCGCCAGTTCGATTTCCTCAAAGACAAGGCCCCGTACTTGGTCGGTTTGAGCATCTTCTTGGGCAATGGCGGCATCTTCTGCATGCAAAGCTATGTCAGCCCGATTCTGACCGACTTTATGGGCGTGCCTTTGGGCTTGGTTGCCCCGATCTTGATTGGTCTGGGCCTAGCCATGACCGTTTACAACCTGATTTCAGGCAAGCTTGCTGACAAGTACACCCCAGGCAAGGTCACCTTCTGGATTTTCATTACCTGCATTGGGTCCATGGTCGCCGCCTTCTACTGGGGCAATACCATGATTGTGGGCATTGTGCTCATAACCTACGCCGCAGGTTGCCTCTTTGGCGCGGGTGGTCCGCAGCAAGTCTCAATTTTGCGCACCTCGCCTGGCGGCGAGCTTATCGGCGTGGCCTTTGGTCAGGTTTCGTTTAACTTCGGTAACGCCATTGGTGCCTTTGCTGGTGGTATGCCGCTTGAAATGGGCTATGGCGCTGAGTACGTGCTCTTGGTCTCGGCCGGCTTAGTGCTGTTAGGCGCGGGCTTCTCGCTTGCTTACAACGTCACGAGCGAAGAGCGCTTCACCAAGATGTTCTTTGCCGCGCAAGCTAAGCGCTTAGAGGCGGCCCATCAAGAGGCGACAGCTGCGGTGGCGCAAGCTGAGGCTGAGCGCCAAGCGCAGCACGCTGAGCAAGTAGCTCAGGTTGCTGCGGTGCAGCAAGATGTAGCGCAGCAAGATGTCGCGCAGCGCTAACTATGTAACCATGCTGTGATATTGGGGCCCAAATTCTCCGAACTTGGATCACATGGGCTCCGTAAAACTGTAAGACGCTGCTTGGTGTTATATGCCCCTTCGGCAAGAGCAAAACTCAATGATTGCGTTATTTGAGCTGTTCTTGCGCTTGACCTGCATATATGACATTAGGCGCAAAATGCAAATTTACGGAGCCCATGCTTGGATCAATATCATTGTACGACAAGCTGTAATCTAGGTATTGACAATATACTTAAAGTTTGATATATTGTTTAAATATATTGTCACCATAACCCAACGACCAGACCTTGTGATATTTGACCATGCCGACTGAAACCCAACTAAAGGAATACTGCCTCGACGACTTCAAGCTACCATCGTTTATCGCCCAACGACGCGTTAGGGCTAATGGGGTTGTCAAGTGCAACATCGCCCTTGGGCGCTGCGTTTACAACAAGGAAACTAAG
>DXIF01000208.1 GCA_019113025.1 Candidatus Anaerobiospirillum stercoravium
CCGACATCGTGCAGTTGAGCGCCAATTTCCATACTCAAGCGCTAAATCAGGCTAACTTCGGTCGTTACGACGAGGCTAACACCGTTTTCCTTACGGCTTGATGGCACTTGGAATGTTGCTTGGAGCCTTGGTCATAATGGCTCTGAACAGGCGTTTACCCTGTTGCGGACTCAGCCTTAGTTGGAAAATACAGCTCAACTGCACGATGTCGGCTAAGGACGCGGCAGGACGCCTCCCCTGGGCTGCGGGGCGGCAGAGCTGCTACGGCGGGCTTGGGCTGGGCTTGGGCTGGGCTCGAGCTTGCGCCTGGGCCCCGCGCAGGCGGACTGGGGCGGGGTCATTACAGGCTCTAGTGGGGCGCGGGCGCCCTAGGCGCGCCGCCGGGCTAAGCTAAATACAGCGCTTGAATCGCGCCACCTAGGCAGTGCAGGGCGTCGATGTGCGCCGCTTTCGCGGCGCTGAGGCCATGCTGACCGTCCTCAAAGACTAAGCAGTCTTCAGGTTTGAGGCTGAGGCTGTGCGCTGCTAACAAGAAGATATCCGGAGCGGGCTTGCCGTGCTCAACCATATCGCCCGTGATAATGCTCGCAAAGTACGGCTTAAGCCCCGTGGCCTGCAAGATATAGTCAGCCTGCGAGCGGGGGCTACTGGTGGCAAGCGCCAAACGCTTGCCTTGGGCCGCGCTGTCCTTAATCAGCTGCGCAATGCGTTCATACAGCACGTTTTGGGGCATGTAGATTTGCTCGTAGAGCGCGCATTTGGTGCGGCTTAAGTACTCAATGGTCAGGCGCGGATCGCTTTGGCGTTGCTCGGGCGTGATGGCACCTGCCGCTTCGAGGCGGTTGAGGATGTCAGCGAACATCGGGACATCAGGCAGGCCCGCGTAGCTTTCCAGCACCTCGGTGCTCAGCGCAGGTAGCCCTAAGTCCTGTAATAGATGATGGGTAGCTTTGTGATGGTTGGGTTCAGAATCGACGATGGTGCCGTCCATGTCGAAAATGAGGCCCGGCGCCGCAGCAATGCGGGCGCGCACTGTGGCACTTAAGTTAGGGTCAGCGCACAGTGCTGAAGCGGCGGTGGGAGTAGCGCTTGGCGCGGTAGCTGGAGTAGCGGCTGGGGCCATGGGGGCAGTCTCCTTGAGGTCTTGAGGTTAAGCCTGAGGCCAAGGCTCAGCTAAGGTAATCACATGGTCACAATCAAGCTCGCCCTCAAAGACCTTGACCGCAGCCATCCCGGCGTTCTTGATTCCTTGCATCCCGATGACCGTGTCCTCAAAGACCACGCAGTCTTGGGGCGCTACGTTGAGGCGCTCCGCGGCTAACAGATAGATGTCGGGATTAGGCTTGCCTCGGGTGACCAAATCGCCCGTCACTAAGGCGTCAATGTAAGGCATTAAGCCGTTTTGGGTTAAGAGCTGCGTGGCCTCAAACTTGTGTGAGCTGGTGGCAATTGCAACGCGCTTACCGGCGCTGTGCAGCTCTTTGAGGAGCGCGGCGATCTTCGGGAACACCGTGGCGTGCTTAATAAACTCATTGCGATAGAGCTCAGCCTTGCGCACGGACATCGCCTGGGGATCGGCGTCGCTGTTAAAGCGCTTGACCACAGCTTTAGCAATCTCCAAGGTCGGCATGCCCCCATAGGCATAGAGATCGGCGGTGGTCAGCGCTGGCAGCCCAAAGTCCTTGAGCATTTGTTGCCACGCTTGATGATGCCAAATCTCAGAGTTCATCACGGTGCCGTCCATGTCGAAGATGGCGGCCGGATAGAGGTCTAATTGGGCGCGAATGGTACGCTCAGCTTGAGCTGCAGTCTCAGCTGGTGCAGCTGGTTCAGCTTGAGCAGCATGCTCTGCACATGATGTCATAACGCATCCTCTCTCATAGGGGTTGGCAGTAGGTTAGTGCCGCTTGATTGGCGCAAACTGACGGCCCCACGGCCGTCAGCGCGCCTCATAATAACAGGCGGGGCGCTTAGTGGCCACAGCCGCAGCTACCACCACAGCCGCAGCTTGCGGCGGTTGCCGCAGTTGAGGCTGGTGAGGTCGCTTCCGTGGCTGCTGCCTGCTGGGCAGCGAGCTCGGCGAGCTCGGAGTGCTCGCCGCCTTTGGCCAGGAGGTTGCGGCGGTGCTCCTCGATTAAGGCGCTGTCGTCGTCCCAATCTAAAGGATTGACCTCAACTAAGTGGCGGTTGGCGTCGCGCATCACTACGCGCGCAATCTGGGCGTTGAGAATGAGGCGCTGACACATCGCGCAGGGCTCAATGCTCTTGGAGGGCGTGTTGGTGCGCGCATCGGTGCCGCATAAATATAGGGTGCCGCCAATGATGTCAAGCGGATTGCCATTAATAATGGCATTGGCCTCGGCGTGGACCGAGCGGCACAGCTCGTAATGGGTGCCGGGCTTGATCTTGAGCTCATCGCGCAGGCAGGAGTTTAAGTCCGAGCAATTGGCCCGATGGCGCGGCGCGCCGTTGTAGCCGGTTGAGACGATGCGGCCATCCTTGGAGACAATCACGGCCCCGTAGCGGCGGCGCAAACAAGTAGAGCGCATCGAAACGGACTCGGCAATTTCCATAAAGGACTCATCTTTGGACGGGCGCACGTAATTGGTGGTCATGAGTTCTCCTAGGTTTGATCTCGGTTAATTCTTGGGGTGTCAGCGCCCAATTTGTAACTTGGAGCGCGTGGACGGCCTATTTTAGCGTTTTTGCCGCCGCCCGCCGCTGTAGGTAAAAATTTTTGCAAAATTTCCTTGACAGGCCTTGGGTTGCTCCCTATAATGTGCGCCGTCGGTGATTAGCGCAGTCCGGTAGCGCAACTGGTTTGGGACCAGTGGGTCGGGGGTTCGAATCCCTCATCACC
>DXIF01000209.1 GCA_019113025.1 Candidatus Anaerobiospirillum stercoravium
CTCCAGCCACCCCAGCCGAGCCAGCGACCCCTGCTGCCGTAAAGCCTGAGCCCGGTGATCCCACCAAATAACTTACCCCAGACTTAAGCCTCAACGCCGCCGGGCGCGAGCGCTGTGCGCCCGCGCCCGGCGGCGTTTGGGAGCCACGGCTGATGCGGGCCCGAGCGGCAGACGTTGCCTACAACTTAAGCAAGCTGTCGGCTAAGATCGGGAAGGTGCACCCGGCCTTAGGCGCAACGTCATCAGGCTGAATATGGAAGCCGGTAGCAAAGCGCTCGCGCTTCCACTGGCTGCGCTGGAACAAGGTGATAAAGCGTGCGACAAAGCGCTCGATCTCCGCTGCGCTCAAGTGTTGCAAGTGCGGGTACTCTTGTAAGATGGCATGAGCCTGTAAGTCCGCGACCAGCGAGGCCACAATCTCCTGCGGCAGGAGACCAGTGAGCAAGCGGCGGCGAATCTCGTCTAACAGTGGGTATGGCATCAAGTCCTTTTCATCGGTCTGCTCGCCGCCGGGGCGCAGCTCAGCCGTTGGCTCTTGGGCGACCACATACTTCATGCCCTCAAGGCGCACCCGAGCCTGCGACGCAGCCCCAAACAGCGCTATGCCCTCTTCGGCGATCTGGCGGTTGATCTTCAAGATAGTGCTCTTATCAATACCGGCAATTGGCGAGAGGCCACCTGCGGTATCACCATCCATGGTGCAATAGCCTACGGCCGCCTCGGAGAGATTGGAGGTGGCAATTAGCAGCATGCCCTTATGATTGGCTAAGAGCCAAATGCTTGGTAAGCGCGAGCGCGCCTGAATATTTTGCAGCGCGATATCGTCGTGCTCCCAGGTGAGCTCATAGCCCAAGGCCTCACTGACAGTAGTGACATAATCCTTGACTGCTGGGGCAATCGACCACTGATAGAAGGTGGCCCCCACTGAGCGCGCCATCTGTGTGGCCGCGGTACGGGTGACCGAGCCCGAGTAATCCGAGGCTTGGTAGGCGCACACTAAAACCTGAGGCATCACCTCGCTCTTGAGCACCGCAACAATGCTCTCAACTTGAGCAGGGCTCAAAACCGTACCCTGAGAGGATCCGCCCAGCGCAACCCCATTACGCCATGGACCTAAATAGCCCCCGGTGATGGCGCCAATCTTGGTTGCCAGCGCCGCGTTATCACAAGTGATGCCTAAGTCAGTGAGCTGCTTGCTGTAGTCGGCTACGCCTAAATCCAGCAGGCTGTAGAGCTGGCTTAAGGCCACACAGGTGGCGCACAAGGCGCTGTCCGCACCGCCTGATAACGACAAGGTATAGCCCTTGGAATGGGTCTTGACCATCCAATCGCGTAAGCCTAAGGCTACCGCCTTAAGCTGCGCCTCAAACGGCGCGTACTCAGGGCCCTGCGCTGGACATAAGCTATCGACATAGCTGTATGGGGTAAAAGCAAATTGGGTTGAGGAGGCGCTCAGCTGACCTGCGTTAAAGATCTGGCACAGGCCATCGTAAATCAAGGAGCCGCCCTCACAGCCTAGGTTGTTGATGGTAATGACCGGCAGACCTGACAGCTGCGATAACAGCGCCGCATCCTCCGCGCCGCGATAGCGCGCTGGGCACTCATAGGCGTGGACCGATGGCATCACGATCAAGGAAAAATCAGCGCAGTTAGCACCGATATAGCGCCCTAATTCCTGTAACGCCGCCTGCCCCACTAAGGAGCCCAATGCTAGGTGGTTGCTGTCGTAAAACGGCAGCACCAAGAACTTGCTCTGCGCCACAACCACAGTGTGGCTGTCGACAATCTGGCCTAGGGTCAACTCGCGCGATGATGCTAACGCCCCCACGCTGCCTAAAGCTAAGGGCCCGAGCCCGGCAATCCCGGCGGCACAATTAGCGGCCACGCTATCAGTGACCTCAGGTTGCAGCGACGGCAGGCGCCATAAACCGCGCTGCGGCTGATGGCCCGAGCGCAAAATCGCGTAATCGCTGACACAGCTCCCATTAGGGCCCACGGCCGGTAAGCCCAGACCTAATACAAAGTCCTCGGGCAACTGAGCCGAGAGCTGCTCTAAATCAAGTGCCCCTAATAGATGAGGATGGGACAGCATCATACCGCCCTCAACGCCGGTGGACGCCAGCTCGCCGGTAAAGAGCGCCTTTTTGCCTTGAGCCTTAACCTGATGGGCCAACGCCACGATAGTTCCTAGGTTTGCCTCTAAGCCAAAGGTCTTAGGATTAAGGCCCATGGCGGCCACATCCGTGATGCTCAGCTTCATTCCCCAACTCCAATCAAAAAATCACGTAACCTCAGCAAGCTCCAGCAAACTGCAAGCTCCTGCTCACAAGCAAGCTCTCGCTTACTGCACTGCGCTTGCGTAACTGCGCTCACTATAGACTATTTTGGCCGTGCCCGGCCAAGTGCGCTATGACTGAGCCCCGCGCGCAGTGCCACCCCCGCTCCTTGCCACCGCTCAGTGCAAAATTAGCCCCGCGCGCCCCTGTAAGTAAGCACGCCCGCGGCTTGTGCCCTAGAACAAGGCACGAAGCCCCCACCGCCCTAGGACCAACCGCCACCGCTTAGAGCCCCGCCTCCCGTCCATCTTAGGTGGCAACAACGCGGCAAAAATAAGGCTTGATTTTGGCGCTCAGGGTGTCACAATAGAGTTTTTTTCTCAGAACCGTGCTCAGTTGGGATCCCAGCGCGGCACGTCCACACTCAGCACCACGGAGCGTAGATCCGAACTCCTAGGTCTGAGTCTTGTCAGTTAGTTGAGCCAAAACAGCACGATTGTGCCCGTTACCACCACGCCAAGGCTACACCTAGCTTGCGCCTCAGCTCACCTGCTCAAGAGCGCGTTTGCACAGGAGAGAGCAAGTCTCACAGGAGAGAGCAAGTCTCACAGAAGAGAGTAAGTCTCACAGGAGCCTGCGTGGGAATTGGCATAGGAGATCACTTTGGAGCAATTTGTCATTTCTCAAGGCCACTGCAACAAGCTCGGTGCGACCATCGAAGAGGGTGGCGTCAACTTCGCCATCTATTGCCCAGCTGCCTCGATTATCGAACTGCTCTTGTTCAAAGATGTCGACGATGCCAACCCTACGGTGATCCCTTTATCCAGCCCGATCTACCGCTCCATCTACTACTGGCATGTCTTCGTCCACGGTATCAAAGCAGGACAAGTCTACGCTTGGCGCGTGCGCGAGGCCGTACGCAGCTACAAGTCCTCAAGCCAACACGTCGAGGTGGGCAAGGTCTTATTAGACCCTTATGGCAAGCGCGTCTTATTCCCTAAGGCCTATGAGCGCTTCCAAAGCAACGACGAGGCCAAGAATATGGCCACGGCGGCCCGCTCGGTGGTCATCGACACCTCAACCTACGATTGGGGGCTTGATTGCTATCCGCGCCACCCATTAAACCGCACCATCATCTATGAGATGCACGTTAAGGGCTTCACTGCCAACCCTAACTCAGGCGTAGCCGACGATATCCGGGGCACCTACCGTGGTCTCATCGAGAAGATCCCATATTTAGTGGATCTAGGCATCACTGCAGTCGAGCTCTTGCCGATCTACCAATTTGACAAGTATGACGCGCTGCCGGGCAAGCTCAACTACTGGGGTTACTGCCCGATGAGCTTCTTTGCTGTGCACGAGGCCTATTCCTCCGATCAGTCGATCATGGGACCATTAGATGAGTTCCGCGACATGGTCAAAGCCTTGCACCGCAACGGCATTGAGGTCATCTTGGATGTGGTCTACAACCACACCTCCGAGGGCAACGCCCAAGGCCCTTGCTATTGCTTTAAGGGCTTAGATAAGCGCACCTACTACATCATGAACGATCAGGGTGATTACTACAATTACTCTGGGTGCGGCAATACCTTAAACGCCAACAATGCGGTGGTCCGAGCCTTAATCCTCGATTCCTTAATCTTCTGGAAGGAGGAAATGCACGTTGACGGCTTCCGCTTCGACTTAGCCTCGATTTTAGCCCGTGACGCCAATGGCACGCCGCTCATGAATGCTCCGGCGCTCTTAGACATCGACCGCAACTGCCGCCTAGCCGATGCCAAGATCATCGCCGAGCCATGGGATGCCGGTGGCCTGTATCAGCTGGGCAATATTGCCGGTAACAAGTGGCGTGAGTGGAACGGTCAGTTCCGCGATGACGTGCGCTCCTTTATCCGGGGCGACTCCCACTCGCTCAAGAAGTTTGTGCTGCGCTTAATTGGCTCGCCGGATATCTACAACGAGCGCGAGATCGATCCGCAAAAGAGCATCAACTTCATCACCTGCCACGACGGCTTCACCCTGCATGACTTGGTGACCTACGCCTATCGTCACAACCTCGACAATGGCGAGATGGGCCGTGATGGCAACGACAACAACTACTCGGCCAACTACGGCTACGAAGGCGAGACCGACAACGAAAGCTTAAACCGTCTGCGCCTGCGGCAATGCAAGAACATGATGGCCCTGACCATCTTATCGATGGGCACGCCGATGATCTTGATGGGCGATGAAGTCTTGCGCACCCAAAAGGGCAACAACAACGCCTACTGCCAGGACAATGAGCTCAGCTACATGAACTGGGAGCTCACGGCCGCCCAAGAGGACATGCTCAACTTTACCCGGCAGATGATTAAGCGCCGCACCATGCGTACCCGCACATCGGCGACGCACCGGCGCAAGTCATACACCATGCTCGACCGCGTACTGCGCAGCACCAAGTTGCAATGGCACGGCGTACGCCCATTCCAGCCTGATTGGTCGGACCAAAGCCACACCATTGGTGTCCTCGCCTACTGGGGGCAGTACCAGATTTACGCCTACGTTTTCGTCAACGCCTTCTGGGAAGACTTGCAAATTGAGTTGCCGCCGCTACCGCGCAATGCTAAGCGTCAGTGGAGCCTGTTAGTCGACACCGCCGACGAGACGCCGCAAGATGTCACCAACATCTTTGCCATGCCTAAGTATGGTCCCGGCAGCATCTTAAACGTTGAGGCCCGCTCCCTCATCATCTTAGTCAGCCCGGCCTTCTAACCCCAAAAAAAGCGCCGGCACGCGGCCGCCCCCGGCGGCCGCGCCGCCCCCTCACGGCCTGCCGCAGCTTACGCTGCGGCAGGCCGTGCTGTCTTAGCCCACCAAAAGCACCAACTCCATAACGCTTTTGATCACAGGCACGCCCCAAAAGCCCGGGGCCCACACGATAAGATGCGTATTAGGGGCCTGTTTTGCGCAAAACCCTGCCCTGATCGCTTAAGCTAAGGACAACATGGTCAACGCTCAACTCCGCGGTGCAACCTAGGAAACTGCACAGCGGCCCCAACGAGCCAAGAGCCAAACCACAACGGGCTGGATACGGTCACAGGAAAG
>DXIF01000210.1 GCA_019113025.1 Candidatus Anaerobiospirillum stercoravium
CGCCCGCGTAACCGGTGTTGCCCCCAGCATTAACCTGCCACCGCTGCCCCAACCGGCCTAAGCTTGCGCCGCCTTAACCGGCGGCTCCGCCCCAGCCGCAGCGCCCTCAGTTACCCCCGCAGCGGTCGGCCCAGCAGCAACCTCAACGGCCGTCGCGGGAGTTGGAGCGGGAGCTGCCTCGTCCGTAACTGCCGCCGCAGCCGCAGAAGACTCAGCCGCGGCAGGCGCATCGGCCGCCGCCGCTTTTTTGCTCCGCTTAACGCGTGGCATAACGCCGCTTTCCACCGTCTGTGGACGCAACGCGGTAAAGCACAGGGCGCCCACCAGCGCGCCTACCACTAAGGAAAGCACGTAATACAGTGGATTAATCGCAATCGGCATCAAGAACACGCCACCGTGCGGCGCGGCGATGCCGCATCTAAAGAACATCGACAAGCCACCGGCGGTCGCCGAGCCTAGAATGCAGGCAAGGCGCATACGCGGCGCAGCCGCTAAGTACGGAATTACGCCCTCAGTGATAAAGAGAATGCCCTTTAACATGGCCTGCCAACCTAAATCACGCTCCTTTTGCGAGAAGCGGTGCGGCGCAAGAAGCTTGGCCGCAAGGCCCGCCGCCAGCGGGGGCACCATACCACCTAACATCACCGCGGCCATGACCATTGACCCCGGTCCTTTTTCCGGCAAGCAGTCGGCTAACAAAAGCACGCCCGTGGCATAAGAAATCTTGTTGAAGGGGCCACCCATGTCCGCCGACATCATGCCCGCGAGCACCGCGCCCACTATGACCAAGGTCAGGGTGTTGGCATTGGAGATAAAGCCGGTGATCAGATTATCCAGCAAGGCTGCCGGGAGATTGGTGACAAATTGCGCGATCAAGGTCGTCAACACCGCGCCTGCGAGCGGATAGACCAAGAGCGCGAACATCGCGTCATGGCCTTTGAGGTACCTCTGCGCCACGCGCGCCACCACAAAGGACACGCCACCGCCGACAAAGCCGTTTAACAACGCGCCAATCACTCCGGCACTCGCCATATCGGCCATGACACCGCCGGTAAAGCCCGCCACCAGCGCCATGCGTCCGGCCATCGAGAAAGCGATAAAGGCACTGAGTACTGGGAAGAGCAAGGTGCCGATACTGTAGCCAATGGTGTCTAGGAACAGACCTAAACTGGAGCTTTGGACAAACTCTAGGCGCGCGACGGCCGACAAGATGCCCGCGGTCGCCGCTAAAGGCAGGATGTAGGTTAAGCCACTCATCAAGTGGCGATAGAGCTTCATCGGCAGGTTCGAGGACTCGGCGGCCATCGAACCAATCTTATAGACCGGGCAATTAGGGTCTAAGGCCTTTTTAATCAGCTCCTCGGGGCGATGCACACCATCGACTACCCCGGTGCGCACCATGCGCTTACCCACGAAGCGGTCGATATCGATCGCACGGTCAGCCGCGACAATGACCGCCTTGGCCGAGGCAATATCCTCCGGCAACAGGCTATTGCGATTGCCCGCAGCCCCGTCGGCCTCGACCTTGATCGAGATGCCCATTTCCTTGGCCTTGTGCTCCAAGGCCTCGGCGGCCATATAGGTATGCGACAGGCCCGCCGGGCAGGCGGTAACCGCGACGATGTCATAGCCCTTTTTCTTAGGGGGCTCGCCCGTTTCCTGCTCCGCTTGCTGCGCAGCGGCTTGCTCGGCGGCTTCAGCCGCCTCTTTTTCGTCCTCGGCGGCCTCCGCGCGGTCAATGGCGTCCAAATACTCAGTAACGGTTTGAGCCGCCAACAACGACTTGCGGAAATCCTCGTTGATAAGCAAGGTCGACAGGCGTGCTAATACATCAAGGTGCGAATCTGAGGCCTGCAAGGGCGAGGCGATCATGAACAAAAGGTGCACCGGCTCGCCATCTATGGAGTCAAAGTCAACCCCTTGCGGCACCACCATGGAGGCAAGTCCCGGACGGGTCACCGCATCGCTTTTAGCATGCGGAATCGCAATACCCTCGCCCAGTCCCGTTGAGCTTTTGCGCTCACGCTCAAAGACTGCTTCGCGATAACTATCAACATCGCTGATGCAGCCGGACTTAGCCATAAAGTCGGCCAGAGTCGTAATTGCCGCCTCCTTACTCACGGGAGCGGCATTAAGACAAACCGACTGCGGATCTAATAAATCGCGAATGCGCATAGTACAACCTATGAACAGGAAGCAAGAAACAAAAAAGTCTGACCACGCTCAGTGCTTGCAGCCTTTGGGCCGCCGCGGCGTCAAGGCGCGATCATCGCCCCATCATTCTACCATTGGTGAACCGGTCACATTGCCGTAAAAATGGCACAAGGCACCGGAAAGGTGCCACAATGGCGTGAGGCCTAAGCCCCATCGACCTTAGAGCAGATCAGCGCCGCGCCAGAGGCCCCCAGCGCACCATGTTACAAATTAAACAAAGTGCGACCTAAGCCCCAAACAACGCCCGAACGCAGCCCCAACGCCGCATCGCGCGCCACCCGAGCACCGCACCGCACGCAGCCCCAACGCCGCCCCGAGCACAGCTAAAACGCAGCCCAAACGCAGTCCCAAAGTTCACCGGAGCATGCTATTTAGCAACACCAGCCGGGGCACCGCTCCCCGCCCCAGCGGCACCACCACCCGACATAGCGGCGCTCGTGCCCGACGCATCCTGATGCGAGCCATCGTTATGGCCCAGCACCACTTCTGCGCGCGTCTCAGGCAAATTGGCCGCACACGCGGTACCGGCCGCGACCGCAGCGGCCGCTTGCGCCGCCTGTTCCCGCTTGCGGTAGAACTCTGGGCTGACCGCGCAATACTGGGCATCAACAAAGGTGATATCCTCGTAGGTGCTCGCGGTATCAGGCTCCATATGCAAAGTGATGTCGGCATCGGGGAAATTCTGGCGAATCGCCGCTTCTACTTGGGTGGCGATTTCGTGCGCCTGATACAGGGGCATCTGCTCATCGAGCACGATGTGGCACTGGATGTAGTGCTGAGGGCCAGCTTGGCGGGTACGCAAGTCATGAAACGACTTTAAGCCCGGCACCGACAAAATCGCGCGGATGATCTTGCTGTTATCGGTCGGTTCCATCGAGCGGTCGAGCAAGGTGTTAATCGCAATCTTGGCGATGTGGTAGGCACTCTTCATAATGTAGAGGCCGAGCAAAATCGTGATGAGGCCATCCGACCACTCATAACCCAATTTGGAGAGCACCAAGGACAAGATAACGCTCGCGTTTAAGCCCACGTCCGACAGATAGTGGAAGCGATCAGCCGCAATGGCCTCACTGCCGGTGAGCTGGCAGACCTTACCTTGCAAGATGGTCAGGCCAATGGTGAGCACAATCGAGGCAATCGAGACATAAATCGCCACGTCAATGTAGGAAATCGGCACCGGTTTGACCAAGCGGTCGTAGCCGTTGATGATGAGCACCAAGGCTGAGCCGCAGATAAAGGCCGCCTGCGAGAGCGAGGCTAAGGCCTCCGCCTTATAGTGGCCAAAGCGGTGATCTTTATCGGCCGGCGCGAGCGCAAAGCGCAGGGCTAAGAGGTTGATAAAGGATGCGCCCAAATCGATGACCGAATCGGTCAGCGAAGCCAAAATCGTCGTCGACCCCGAAAACAGCCACACCACCAGCTTCATGACAATCAGCAACAAGGCAGTACCAACCGAGGCAAAGCCCGCCACCATCACCAAGGTGCGATAACGCGTGGCAATTAACGGCTGAGCCGGTGCAGCCTCATGGTCGGGGGCACAAGCACAGCTGCCTGCCGCCGCGCCCGCGCCCACCATCGTGGCCTCCGCACGCGAAGCTTCCGCACGCGCAGCCCCCGCCTCTTGGGCAGTGGTCTGCGCGCGCACCTGTTCTGCGCCTGCCCCTTGCTTAGTACTCATATGCATCTCCCCACAGTGGCACCTAGGTAAAGGTCTAAGCTTAGCACTGTTGGTGCCATTGCAACATGCCTTGCTCAAACGCGCCCGCCCCCAAAGACGCGAGCGCTCCCGGCAGCGGCGCCCGCGCCGCACACCCCACGGCGCTGCGCTAAAAGTGTGACCTATTCCCTAAGACTTCAAAAAAGGGAACAATCCCGGCGCCCCCCGTGCGCTATTGCCGTGCCATGGGAGTAAAGTGTTACGTATGCCCTCTGTCACTTCTTGCTGCGGCTCGACCCAGCATGGTGCAGCCACGCGCCCAGCGCGACCCCAACGAGGTGCCGCCGCCTTAAAGCAGCGCGGCTGATGCCAGCACCAAGGTTCGCGCCCGCACCGAGGACAGAGCTTGACCCATCTCAGATGATGCGTGCAGTGATGCAGCCTACCGCCAGCGCCAAGCTTCCTGCAAGCAAGCTACCAGCAGTAAGCTGTCTGCGGACAAGCTGCCAATTTTGCCAGCGCAATGAGCTTTGGGGGCGCAGTGTGATACTAAGGAGCGAGCCATGGTCAACTACTTTCTGCGCAAACTGTTTTACTGGCCGATTCGCATCACCGCGACCTGCGAGCCTATTCCTTTTGAGCCCCTCAAGCATATCAAGATCGATCCCAACAAGCAGATCGTCTACATCATGGTGTCCTCCTCGGTGGGCAATATGCTCACCGTCGAGCGCCTCACCAATCAATTAGGCTGGCCTAGTCCTTTTGAGAAGATCACCATTGGCAATAAACTCTTGCCGCGCACTGCTTACCTGAGAAGTCCGTCCTTTTTCAGCTCCAACGCCCATGTCCGCGATATCAGCGAAATCATCTTCGACTGGTTTAGCGCCTGCCATGAGGCGAAGCAAGACCTACAAATCATCCCAATCAGCGTCTTGTGGTCACGCGACCCGTCGATTGAAGGCAAGGCCATTCGCGGCGTCGACCTCTCGACCCCGGGCTGGCGCAAATTCTTAACCCTGACCTTTGCCGGTCGTGACAATTGCACCATCATCTCTGACCCGTGCTCGGCTCTGTACTTAGAAGAGCGCCTGTTAGAGATCAAGGATGAGGAACGGCGGAGCATCACCTTAAACCGCCTGATCTCACTGCACTTTTTGCGCAAAGCAAGATCGATTGTGGGACGGCCGTTTCCTGATCGCCCCAAGTTATTACAAGAGCTGGTACAACGCCATGGCACCCAAAGCGCGATCGCCGAGGAAATGGCTAAAAGTGGTGCCACCAAAGAAGAGCTCGAGCAGCGAGCCTTTGAGATCTTCGACGTCATGGTCGCCGATACCCGCTATCCGCTCTTACGCTTCTTTAACGGCATCATTTCCTTGGTGTGGAAGCGCATCTACCACGGCCAGAGCATTGTCGGCGCCAACCAAGTGCGCGAACTAGTGCAAAGCGGCCATGAGATTATCTACATCCCATGCCACCGCTCGCACATGGACTATGTGCTCCTGCTCTTTGCCATCTTCCATGAGGGCCTACCTATTCCGCAGGTCGCCTCAGGCGATAACCTCAACTTCTTCCCGGTGGGCCAAATCATCCGCCGCTGCGGCTCTTACTTCATCCGCCGCAAGATGAAGGGCGACACCTTCTACACCGCCTTGTTCCGCGAATACCTCTCAGTGCTCTTTGAGCGCGGCTACGCTACCGAGTTCTTTATCGAAGGTGGTAGATCGCGTACCGGCCGCACCTTACCGCCGCGCACCGGCATGGTCTCGATGACGGTGCAAGCTCAGCTGCGCGGCATTGAGCGTCCGATTGCCTTCATCCCGACCTACCTGGGCTACGAGCACGTGATGGAGGTCGGCTCCTACATGCACGAGCTGGAGGGCGCAGCCAAGAAAAAGGAGAGCATCAAGGGCCTCTTGGGCATCTTCAAGCGCCTGCGCTACTACGGCCGCGGCTACGTCACCTTTGGCCGTCCGGTCATCGTGCCGCGCTTTTTAACCGAGCATGTCCCTGATTGGCATCAGGACATCGACCCTAGTGGCAACGCACGTCCTGAGTGGCTCTATGACACCGTAAACCTAATGAGCCATGAGATCATCATCAATCTCAATGACTCGGCTACGGTCAACGGCATCAATCTGTGTGCCCTCGCCTTAATCGGCGATGCCGACCACACTATGAGCATCAATATGCTCAAGCGCTGCTTAAAGCTCTATCTCATCATCTTAAGCTGCGACCCTGAGCGCCAAAAGCTGATGCCGAGCCTCGACCTCGACACCCTGATCAAGCAGGCCTTAGAGCTCAACAAGTTCAAGGTCTACGACGTGGGCGAGGACATGAAGTTTGTGCGCCCCAGCCACGGCCAGACCTTGCAGCTGACCTACTTCCAAAACAACATCCTGCACTTATTTGCGCTCCCGGCCTTAATTGCGACCATCTTGATTCGCAACGGCCACATCAGCCGTGCTGACGTCAACGCCCACACCCGCTCGCTCTTCTACTTCTTAAAGCACGAGCTCTTTGCTCCGGTGCAAGAGAGCAAGCTGGACGATCTCATCACCAGCTACATCGACGTCTTCGTCCAAGGTGGCTACATCTTAGAGCTCGATCAGGGCATGCTCACCTTATCCGGTGACGGCTACGAGGAGATGCTGATTTTATCCAGCTCGATTCGCCTCAACCTCGTGCGCTACTTAGTCGCGGTCTCGGTGTTAAAGCAGCTCAAGGACGGAGACCTGACCAAGAAGGAGTTCATCGACGCCTGCGTTGAGCTGTGCCACCAAGTCCCGAGCGAGGTCACCAACAACTCCCCAGAGTTTGCCGACCCGATCATGTTCAACATTATGTGCGACACCTTTGTGCGCCATAACTACTTCAGATTCCTTGAGGACGGCACGATTAGCCCGAACCCGCCTAAGATCGAGAAGCTGGTTGCGGCCGCGACCCCGCTCTTGGCGGCCAAGCTGGTACGCCACCTAACTCAAGAGATCACCTCGCTTAAGATCAAGACGCGCCAGGCCCAAGCCGAGGCCACGCGCGCGGCGCAACGCGCCGCCTTGCAGCAGCAAGCCGCGGACGCGCCCGCCGAGGCGGCCACGGCAAGCCAGCCTGAGACTCCAACCGCGGCTGACGATACAAGCCAGCCGGAAGCTCCAACCGAGGCTGACGCGGCAAACAGCGCGGCAAGCGCCGCACCAAGCAGCGCGCCCCGCGCCACCAAATAGTCCGGCCGAGCCCGGCGCCACAAAGCAGCGTCAAGCGTGGCCTAGGCGCGCGGCTTGGCGCTAAGCTAGAACGATTTTTGCAAGCAAGGGCGATGGGCACGTTTGTGACGCTGGCCCAGCCTTGGGATTGTCCCGCCGCATGCGGCTCATCCCCTTAAACTCTTAGGAGGCATTTTCCCCGGCTTAATTGGCGTGGGAGGTGGCCTTGTCATTAGGAAGTGAAGTCTGCTATGCACCACAAGAATTTGACCGCCGCTGCATTAGTGCTTGTCAGTGCGCTGAGTGTCAGCACCGCTCCAGCATGGGCCGCACCTGATTCCTCTAAGGCTGCCGCGCTCAATGTTGCTAGCACCACCGATCCCAACCAAGTTTTAGCCCAAGCCGCTGCCCCTGAGATCGGCTACTACGACATGACGCCGGACTTTACCACGAACTTAGCCAGCACCGGTAAGGGCCGTCTGCACTACTTGCGCATCCACGTCAACATCATGGTCAAGGACAATGCCGACCTGCCGCTGTTAACCGAGCAAGACCCGCTGATTCGTGACGCCATCTTATCGATCATCGGCACCAAGGAATACAACGCCATCGCCACGGCCGCCGGGCGCGAGGCGCTGCGCGCCGAGTGCCGCGCGCGCGTCGCCGAGCTCTTAGCCGAGAAGAAGGGCGGTCCCGTCTTGCAAGACCTGCTCTTTACCAACTACGTCTACCAATAACCAAAAGAGCTGAGGTAGGCTTCCTATCTTTCCCCAAATGGCTTAAACAAGCCTTTCTTTGCTCTAATCGTTTTTTAAAAAACGTGATATAAATCACGTTTTTTAAGTTCAAATGGACTCGGAACTGAGC
>DXIF01000211.1 GCA_019113025.1 Candidatus Anaerobiospirillum stercoravium
CCAAGGCTCCAAGCAACATTCCAAGTGCCATCAAGCCGTAAGGAAAACGGTGTTAGCCTCGTCGTAACGACCGAAGTTAGCCTGATTTAGCGCTTGAGTATGGAAATTGGCGCTCAACTGCACGATGTCGGTTCTATTATGGGGAGCTGCCCCATGGCCTCATGCCGCTCCAACTTGGGGGCCAAATCCCAAATATTACCCCACATGGGAGCAAAGCTGATAAATAACGGCACGGTACGCGCCTACCGCGTAAATTGCGAGCAAAAATGATGGCCGCGCTTTACAAGTACCGCAGAGCTTACTATAATGCGCGCCATCACTTTGCAGGAGCGTAGTTCCAATGGTAGAACAGCGGTCTCCAAAACCGACGGTTGAGGGTTCGAATCCTTCCGCTCCTGCCATCATAAAACCACCGTTCGGTGGTTTTTGTGTTTTTAGGCGCCGCATCAAAACAATTAAACATAATCTTGCAGTAATCTCGATTCGGAGCGCTTTACTCTGGCGTTGATGGCCTTCATTGCCTGATCCTTACGCCCACCACCGCTAGGCCATTTTGTCCTAAGTTCCAGCGGTGCTGGTACAATAGCCCCAACTTTCATTTAGCTACCACTCAGACGGGCTCACTTCGGGCTAGGGGATGTTCATGCCTAAAACCAGAACTACGTGGACGGTCAATCCAGCGGTTAAATTTGCCCTAACCCCAGAGAACCGAGCGCAAGGCGCGGCCGCTGCTGACGAAACCGACGCTGGCAGCGCAACTGACGCTGCCACCGCCGCGCCTGACAGCGGCGCTGTTGCGCCCGCCCCGCAAGCCCCAGCTGATGCCGCCGCGGCCGCAGAGCGCGCCGCGCAGCAAGCGCGCATGGTCCATGAGAGCTACGAAGCGCTGCGCTCAACCCTGCTCAGCGAACAAAGCAAAAACGATCAGCGCCGCACCCAAGTCGAAAGCGAGCTGGATGCAACCAACCTCAAGATCAAAGAAAACCAAAGCGCGATCTACGACTTAGAGCGCACTCCAGTTACGCCACCAGTGGCGCCGCCCGCGCCCCAGCCCGTACCTCAAGCTGTGCCCCAATCAGCGCCGCAACCTGCCGGCCGCGCGGCCGCACCGCTGCCTGCAGGAACGTCTGCGGCCCCGCTGCCTTCCGCGCCCAATCCTTATGCCCGCGGGCCGCAATTGCAGCCCGAGCGTCCGGCTCAAACTTGGCAGCAGCACGCAGCGCATACGGCACCTCAGCCCCAGCGCCGCGGCGCCGCGCCATACCCGACCGCGCCCCAGCAGCCAGTTGCGCCCCAGTCTCCTGCTGTGGCGCAGGCGCCCGTGGCTACGCCCTGCCCGCAATGGAGCATACAAAAGCGGCCGCTGCGGCCCGACGAAGGCGACCTTTATGTCATGCCCGATGGTGCTATCAGCTATTTGGACAATATGCTGGCCTTCTTCCAGCGTAAGGGTTTGCGCGTGATGTACTATAACCCGGGCTACTGCTATCGGCCCTCGGACATCATCTTGCTGCCTTATGCGCCGCACCCGCTGCCCAGCACCTGCACCCTAGTGCTCGATAACAACAAGCGCCGCACTTGGGACTTCTTAAAGTTGGTCTTTGCGGCGCGCGGCATTACGCTTTAATCAAAGGACTAATCCCCTTGTTTCATGCGATGGAGCAAGTGTTGCCATCGCTCATTATGTTTGGTTTTCATCCATCTTAACTTTGCGGAGAACCGGGCCCATCCGGCACAGCACTTATGGGAAGCCGCCGTCATGCGCGTTTAGCGCCCCTCAGCTTACGCTTTATCAGTAAGCCCTCTAACGAGGTCTTGCAGCAACTGTATCTAGTCGAGCTCAGCGCCCATCGTGACCCCTGGACGCCCGATGACATCGCCTCGACCTTTAGCCCCAACACCCGCTGCATCGGGCTCTACTTAAAAGAGGAGCTGATTGGCTTTGCCATCATCTGCATCGTCTACGACGAGGCCGAGCTCTACACCATTGGGGTCAATCCCAAGTACCAAGGATTAGGCTTTGGGCGCAAGCTCTTAGCTGCGACCTTAAAGGAGTGCCTCAACTTAGGCGCTGCGCGCTGCTTTTTAGAGGTACGCGTTTCCAACGCTGTCGCCTTCCATCTGTATGACAGCTACGGCTTTACCGTGACCGGCACCCGCCGCAACTACTACCCCGGCAGCAATGGCGAACCAGCTGAAGACGCCTACACCATGGCCTGCGACCTGAGCCCCCTCGCCAGCGTCGCCACCCTGCCCATTGAGCCTGACCCCGCCGCTCCCGCCACTTCCGACGCATCCGCCGCGCCGCAGCAGTAGTTGCAGTAGCGCCCCAAGCACCGCCGCATGGCGGAAGCGCACGCGGCTGCGGCTCTTGGTTGCGCTTAGACCTTGAGCTCGAGGTAGCCGTCGGGCAGACGCGCTATGTCCTTGCGGTAGTGAAAAAAGTGCTCCAAAAAGAGCTTGGGGTCGTCTAAGTGCAGCTGGGAACAATGCGGCGAGCGAGGCAGGTCGTACTCAAACCAGCGACTGTACATCAGATCAGCACACACTTCTTCCGGGAAGCGCAGCTTGAGCACGCGCGCCGGACTGCCACCCACCACCGCATACGGGGGCACATCGTGGGTGACCACCGCGCCTGCGGCAATCACCGCGCCGGTGCCGATGGTAATCGGACGCGGCGCCGGGATGATGACATTGTTGCCAATCCAGACATCGTGCCCAATGGTGATGGGACATTGTCCAGCGGTGAAGCCGCTAAGTGGCGTCCCGCGCCATTGGTTGAGAAAGGGAATATCGGTGTAAAAGCAAGAGGAAGTGCTCACGCGTGTCGGCAGATGACGCGGCAAGCCCAACTTGAGCTCACTTGCCAGCGAGCAATAATTGCCCACCTCACACAGATTGAGGCAGCTAGAGGAGTTGACGTAGCTGTAGGCGCCCATGATGCAGCTGTTGAGGGTGCAGCCTGACCAGATAATGACCGGGGCCTTGTACTTTAGAGCATACGTATAGTTTTTACCCCCCCCCACCCCATGAGCGGGTACAGCGATATCTTGAGGCGCGATACAGCCTAGGTTCACTTGGGGGAATACTTTGAGCCCATGCGCCTCCAGCTGGGCACAGGTATTAGCGTCAATTAGCGGCATGGTTTTCTCTCTCTGGGCCTGCTTCGTGTGAGCCTAAGGCTACCACACTTTGCAAGTACGCGCTGCGGTACCAAGCAAAGGCGGGTGCGGGGCGCTAAGGAGCGATACCGTGGCGCGCGCCTCGGTGTCCTGTAGGCTTTGGAACCGACCTCACAACGCCGCCGCGCCCACTGTGGTACAACGGACGCTAGATATTAATTTTTTTTTGTGGAGGTCGCGATGAACGTATCAGCCCATCGACCTTATCAGCGGGCCCCAGGCACGAGCGGGAGCGTCAGCGCCAGCGGCGCAGGTGCCACCGCTTGGACCGCCGCCTCAAGCCCGGCCCCCAACAGCACCTTAGACCTCGAGCGCCTGTTGCAGCGACGCTACTCTTGCCGCGCCTTTGAGCGGGCGCGGCCGCTTACGCCCCACTATATCGAGCTCATCATGGATGCGCTCACCTACGCGCCGTCGGCCTGTAATCTCCAGCCCTACCACTTTGAGGTGGTCACCGGTAAAGCTCTGAGCGCAGTTGAGACCCTGCGCAATTTCTACGGCGCTCCGGCCCTTCTCATAGGCTGCTTTGACCCCAATCATCCGGGCTACACCTCGCCTCACGGCCAAGACTTCAAGCTCTTTGATTTGGGCTTGGCGCTTATGTGCGCGGCACTGCGCGCCACTGAGCTGGGTTTGGGCTCGTGCTTTATTGGCTCGCTCCCGGTGACAGAGTTCCAAGCGGCGCTGCACTTAGAGTACGAGCCCGTCATCGCCTTGGCTTTGGGCTACGCCAGTCCTAATGCGGTCCCCAGCGACCAGCACTTCACCCGCCGCCGCGGCTTAGACCTCTACACCGTGTACGACTAAGGTGCTCCGCTCCGGCATCGCCGACTGCGCCGCGGCGCAGCGCGCGGCTTAGCGCGCCTTGCTCAGACACACCAAGGTCTCGACATGCTGGGAGCCCGGGAACATATCAAAGCCTTGGACATAATCGATGCTAAAGCCGCCCTGTAACAGGGGCGGTAAGTCGCGCTTGAGCGCAGGCAGAGCACAAAAGATGAGCGCCAGCTGGCACGGCCCCGGAATTTGCGCCAGAAGCTGCGCGTTCGCTACGCCTAAGCCCACGCGCGCGGGATCGGCGATAATGGCGCTGATGAGCTGGTCATCCCGCCCCAGCTTTCGCGCCTGCTTTTGCTCATAGATGAGCTTTGGCAGCACCTGCGTGATGTCAGCGGCGCGAAAGTCACAGCGCGCGCTCAAACCATTGGCTCGGGCATTGGCCTGAGCCGCCGCGATGGCGTCGGCTACGATTTCCACCCCTAAAACCTGCTCAAAGTGCTGTGCTAAGGCCAAGGTCATGGTGCCCACCCCACAGCACAGGTCTAAGGCGCGCTGCTGCGTTTGCGCCTTAGCGCAATGCTCAATTGCGGCCTGATAGAGTTTAGTACAGATCTCGTAATTGACCTGCAAAAAGGTGTTGGGGTAGACCGCAAAGTGCGCCCCCAGCAAAGTCTTGCTAATGGCGGCGGAGCCTGCAATTAGCTCAAGATCGCGCGTAAAGAGCGCATTGCCTACCTGATCGTTATAGCCCACAGTCAGGCTCTCTAGGCCCAACGCGTGCGCCGTGGCGCGCAGCGTACTGCGCTGGGCCTCATTAAGCCGCCCGGCCATAATCAGGCACGCACTGACCGCGTTGTCATCGCCTAAGCGCAATTGCAGCGCCCGCACCGCGGCGGCGCGCTTAGCGCCTTGGGTGGCCACGGCCTGGACCTCGTCATAGCAGGGCAGGGCCAGCTCATTGAGCGCTTGCTCTAACGCCGCGGCGACCACCCCAAAGCGCTCGGGCTCTAACGGGCACTTAGTCACCGGCACTAAGTCATGCGAACCTGCGGCGTAAAAACCCAACACAAGGGGGCTGAGCCGATTGGGGTTACGCGGCGCGGCATAGCGAATGGACTTAAAGCGGCACGGGCGCTGCGTGGTCGGCACCACCGGACGCACCAATAAGTCCGCCTGCTTTGGGGCGACCACCGCACTCAAGGCTGCGACGATATCAGCACGCTTGTAAGCTAATTGCCCCTCGGGTGAAACATGGGTGAGCTGACAGCCGCCGCAGCGCGCGTAATGCGGGCAGACGCGCGCTTGCTCCTCTGGGGTAACCCGATAGGGCGATGGGGTGATGATCTTGAGGATGGTCCCCGGACAACGCTTGGAGTTAGGGGCAAAGGGCGCGCCGATTGCCACCTCGAGCGTTTCGCCCAGCAGAGCTTGGGGCACATAGATGTCCTTACCTTGATGGGAGGCAATGCCCTCACCGTGGCGCCCGCGCCCGCTAATTACAACTGTGGCTCGGTTCGTCATAACTTACCTCATTACTGCTGCTAGTACCTGCTCTACTGCTGTTACCACCAAAGAACCCGGGGTTGCCAAATTTGCGCTAAGCTTTCTGCGCTAAGATATAAGAATATCGGCAGCGCTCTGGGCGCCCCCGCCGCGCACTCGTGGGTGGGTACGGATCTAGGCAAGCTGCAAGTTTAGCTGGTTTAGGTTGCATGGGGGATTTCCAAGATGCTCAACCATTCTCTGCGTTTGGGGCTCATTTCGGGCCTGTTGGTCACCACATTGGCCGTCACTACCCTTAGCGGTTGCACCAACCCCACCAGCACCGCCGGTAAAGTATCTTACTTCACGGAAGGTGTCATCACCGACCTTGAGTACATCACCATCGACCTTGAGCACTACAACACCCAAAAGAGCGCTGTGGTCGGCGGTGTGGCCGGTGCGGCCGCAGGTCAAGTCATCGGCGGTGATACCGAGGGCACCTTAATTGGCGCCGGCATCGGTGCGCTGCTTGCTGGCGCCGCCGCGGCCATGATGGATCGCACCGATGAGGGCATCCGTCTGACCATCAACACCAACCAAGGCCTGATCTTAGTCGACCAGCCTTACTCCTGCACCTATCAAAAGGGCTCCAAGGTGCGCCTTATTAACCAAAGCGACAACACGGTTCAAGTCCAAGTCTTAGTCAACGGCAGCTACCGTACCGCGCAAAAGAATAAGCGCGACGAATGCCCGCTCTAACTTTGAACTTAGCGTCACAACTTACGCTCACTATCGCCAAGCCCTGAGCGCGTACCCCGGTGCGCCCTCGGGGCTTGCGCTGTTAGGCCCCCTGCCCAGACACAGCAAAGACACAGCAAGGCCTCACGCCGCGCGCGTCACAACACAGTCAAGGGGCTCAATGAGTGCAAAGGGCTCAAAGGGTGCAATGAGTTCAAAGGGAGGAGCGAAGGGAGAAAAATCAGGCAGGAAATTGGGAGGTGGTAGCCCATTCCCGGATCGAACGGGAGACCGAGCGATTATGAGTCGCTTGCTCTAACCGACTGAGCTAATGGGCCGTGCTGCGCATTATAGCTTGAAATCGCATGCGGAAAAAGGCCCAGTGCCGCGCGGGCGGCCGTCCCCGGCGCCCGCGCATCAGGCTCTGGACGAGTGCATCGCGCGCTACGCTTGCTTAAAGTTAAACTCGCGCAGCGCCGAGAGCTCCTTTAAGTTGTCCTGCGAGATGTTGGTGCCATTCATCAGAATGGTACGGCTGCGATTAAAGAGCGGCTCGGAGAGCGCACGGCGCAGATAGTTGGCCAAGAAGCCCATCTGGGTCTTGATGTCCCACTCTTGGTTCCCGGCGGGATTGCCATTGATGTTAAGGCTCATCAAATAGTAGAACAGCGGCTCAAAGTCAGTCTGACGGTACTCCTCAATAATGCCCGCGCACGTAATCTGGCGATCACTCTTGATGAGGTGCAGCAAGCGCTCTAAGCAGGGATACTCGGTGATCTTAAGGCGCGCCGCCAGCTGCAAGAACTCATCTAACTGAAAGCGCTCATAGGTCAAGGCCACAATGGTCGGCTGCTGCAAGATGAAGGCTAAGAGCTGATAGACCGGGCTACTTAAGTCGCGTGGGGTAAAGTCTCCCCCTACGACCGTCTCGTAGTTTTGGATTTCCTCGAGCGTAAGACCCAAGGAGCGATCCACGCTGCCTGGGACCAAAGCCCCGCGCGCTGGGAGCGCGCCGCCTGACTCCCCGTCCGGCCGATCTTGGAGCGCATTATTGAGCGCGCTGAGCGCCGCGCCTGGGCCCCGTCCCCCTTCGTAGTACTCGCCGCTGGGCTCCTCATCGCGCCGCTCATTGTCCGCGCGGGGCACGCCGTCTGGCCCCAGATCCAAATACTGACCGGCGGGACTGAGTTGGTTTTGCGCAATCTGGGCGCTCACCACTTGGTGGTGCAGCTCGTTGATGGACACCACGCCCCCGTGCAACTCTGGGGCAAAGGGCGGGGCACTCTGCACCGAGAGGCTCGGACGCACCCCGCTCAGCGGCAGGCCGTTCGGCCCAAGCTGCGCGGCAGCCTGGGGCGCGCCCGCGCTGGGTGCTCCTGCCGGTGCGGCCGGTGCGGCCGCCGTATTAGGCGACGGCGGCAGCGCGCTGCCTAAATTGATACGCGCCCGCCGGGTAAACGGGATGAGCTCAGGGCTATTGGGCGTGGCGTTAGCCCAGCTGGGCACATTTGCGCGCGTCACCGGGCGCGCGCTGCCGTTTTGGTCCCAGCTGCGCTCTGGGGCGGCGCCTTGCTCCATCCCAACGCGGCCGCTCCCTTGCTCGGGGCCAAAGTAGCTGCCCTCATAGCTCATAAAGGCTTGGTCGGGACGAATGTCCGGGCTGTGGGCCATGGCGCTGATGTTCTCAAACGGCATCTCGACGTAGCTTGAGAGCACCTGCAGCGTCACTTGCTGCATCGCGACATTCTTCATCGCCTTGACAATGGAGAGCACACTGTTAATAAAGCGAATGCGCTCGCTGGGATCACCGACCTGATAGAGCTTGGACTCATGGAGCATGATGCTCTCAGGGTAGCTCACCGAATTGGCAATTTGCGCCTCAAAGGCCGCCTTGCCTTGGGTGCGCACTAAGGTATCAGGATCATGCCCCAGCGGCAGATTGATAAAGCGCACCTCCTTGGTGGCATCAACCAAGACCGGCGTTACGGTCTGCAGCGCGTGCCACGTGGCCTTTTTGCCCGCCTCATCGCCGTCAAAGCAGCAAATGACCTGACTGGTGTAACGAAAGAGTAAGTTGAAGTGATCAGCCGTGATGGCCGTACCCAAGGTCGCAACCACGTAATCAAAGCCCGCTTGGCGCAGGGCAATGGCGTCCATATAGCCCTCGACCACGACCACCTTCTCGGGACGATTGCGCGTGGCCTTTAAGCACTCATAGAGGCCAAAAAGCTCGCGGCGCTTTTTGAAGATCGGAGTCTCAGGCGTATTTAAGTACTTAGGCCCAAACTCGCCTAATTGGCGCCCACCAAAGGCAATGATGCGGCCCTTGATGTCGAAGATCGGGAACATGACGCGATTGCGGAAGAAAGGCCGCGTCAGCTGGCGCTGCTTGTCCTCGTCAAAGCGATCTACTTGCAGCCCCAGCTCAATGAGCTTGCGGTACTCATCTTCGTTGCGCGCGATATGCTCCTGAGCGTAGGTGTAATCGTTGGGCGCAAAGCCGAGGCGGGCCTTGACGATGGTGGTCTCCGATAGGCCGCGCTTATCTTTGAAGTAGGACAGCGCCTCGTCATGGGCGCGCAGCTGACGGGTAAAGTAGCTGGCGGCGCGATCCATCAGCTCATAGTAGAGCAAATAGCGGTCATCCTTGCGCGGGGCTTGACTGCCTTGCTCATACTCAATCTCAACGCCGACATAGCGGGAGAGCTCTTCAATCGCCTCGACAAAGTTGAGATTCTTGTACTTTTCGATAAAGTCGATGGCCGAGCCCCCTACGCCGCAACCAAAGCACTTAAAGGTCTGGCGGCTGGGACTGACGAAAAAGGAGGGCGTCTTCTCCTTGTGAAAGGGGCAGCAACACGAGTAATTGGTGCCTGAACGCTTGAGCTTGCAATAAGTGTCGATCAGCTTGACGATGTCAACGCGCGGCAACAAGCGATGCTTAATAAAATCACGTGAAATCATCGAAAAGCCCTCTTCTGTCCCAAATAGTCATGGTAGCTTAGCACAAGATGCCCCCGGCGCCCGCGCCCGATTGTGCCCAGCCCAGGCCGCGCTCTTACGCGGCGGCGCCGAGCGGCCGCCGAGCGGCCCGGCACGCCCCCGTGCGGGGGCGGCGCGCTCTGTGCGTGCGCCCTGCGTGCTCCCTTGTGCGCGCACGGAATGCGTTTTTGCGCTGTGGTTGTGAGCCCTTTGGCATAACCTTGGGCTCAAACTTGAGCTGCATGCCATTTTTGCCCACAATAGCGGCACGATTTGAGTCTTTTGGGAGAAGGGTATGGCCACCTACTGCATCGGCGATCTCCATGGCTGCCGGGACGAGTTTGTTAGGCTCCTAAACCTCATCAAGTTTGATGAGAAGTCCGATGAGTTGATCTTAACCGGCGACTTGATTGGCCGCGGGCCGCTGCCGGTTGAAACTATGCAGGAAATCTTTAAGCTGGGTAAGTGCGTCCAAAGCGTGATCGGCAATCACGACTTGAACTTCTTGGCGGTGCATTACGGCATCTCCAAAGCCCGCCCCAAGGACAATTTGGATGTCATCTTAAAGTCCAAGTGGCGCGAGGACATCGTAGCCTACTTCTTAAAGTGCCCCCTGCTCTACTTGCACCAAAGTAAGCCCCTAGCGGTCACCCATGCGGGCATCTACCCGTTGTGGGACATCAAGCGGGCGCGCAAAGAGGCCAAGGAAGTCGCCCGTATCTTAAAAGACCCGCTCCAGCGCGTGATCTTGCTGCGCAATATGTACCATGAAGAGCCCTACACCTACTCCTACGGCCATGAGGGCTTGATGCGCTGGCGCTTTGCTTTAAACTCCTTTACTCGGATGCGTCTGTGCTACCAAGACTGCGCCTTAGACTTCAAAAACAGCGCGGTCAGCCCCGAAACCGTCGCTAAAGACGGCCTCACCCCGTGGTTTAAGCTTGCCCAACCGATGCAATACAAAAAAAAGCAGTACACCTTGGTCTTTGGTCACTGGGCGGCCTTAAACGGCAAGTGCAACGAGCTCAATATTCGCGCGCTCGACACCGGCTGCATCTGGGGTGACCGCTTAAGCGCGTGGCGCTTTGACGACGACAAGTTCTTTAGCGTCAAATCAGTCGGTTACGCTGCGCTCTAAGCGGACGCGGCGCCGTACGGCAGCTTAAGCGTGCGCCCCCAACCGGCTCTGTCTCACGGTCCCGGCCGCGCCCAGCTCATAACTGGCACCGCCCCGCGCTCCCCGCCGCGGGGCTTGGTTGGATCGGATTCATCTTGCTTAGGAGGTTCTATGGCAGCTACCCAAACGCAGCCTACCCGTGCCCAAAGGCAGCCTACCCGTGCCCAAACGCAACCGACACGCGCTCAGCCACGCACCGCCCGTGCCAAGCCCCTCAGCGTTACGATTAGACTTCCTGCCCTCAAGGTTATGCCCCAGATCATTGGCACGGTCAACGATCAAAAAACCGGTCTGAGCGCAAAGATCCAGCAAAACCTAGTCAGAGAAAGCAGCGTGACCTGGCAGGTAACCTTAGACCCCGCCACGGGTACGGCTACCGCTCAAGCCCAAGGCCCGCGCTTAGACTTCATTCCTCAAGATCTCGGCACCCCAAGCTTTAGCGCTGATGACTTCATCATCTGGCTTATCAGCTACTACCTCGGCCACAAGCCTTATTTAAGCTGCGAAGCCATCTTGCAGCACAATTGCGGCGCAGATACCATCTACCCTCATAGCTCGGTATATCACCGCGAGTTCTACCGCGCCTTAGAGCGCTGGGATCAGTGCCTTTTTGCCCCCTTAAGTCAATTTTGGCAAGACTTCTATCAGGCTTGTCCGCACCCCAACCACTACCGCCAAGTACTCCCACTTGAGCTCGATGCCCCCAAAGGAGCTAAGAGCGCCACCAGCAAGCAGCGCCGCGCGTCCCACTTGGAGATCGTCTCAGGCGCGCTCAACAGCGAGTTTCACGGCACAATCTATCAGCTCAGGCCCGCGGGGAGCCCGCTTAAGTCAGGCACCAAGCTTAAGTCAGGCACCAAGCTTGAGGCCGACACCGCTCTTTGCGCCCGACTGCACCAATTTTGCTATGAGGACTTTGAGCTAAAGTTCGAGCGTCCGCTTACTCCAGCGCGCGCCGAGCTCTTACAGGTGCGGCGCCTCTGGTATGAGCTCCAAGGGATCAATCTGCCCATACTCAGCTTGCAGGAAGATGAGATCGAGGAGCCGATGCTCACCCCACAGCAAGAGCAAGAGCTTAAGCGCTATGAACAGTGCTATCGCCAAAGTCACTTTACTAAGCTGGAGCAAGCGCATCTTAAGTTGAGTGATAGCTTCCAAGAACTCTTTGGTATCGAGCAGATCGTAGCGCACTATTGGCTCATGCGCGATCAGGGTGAAGACGACATGTCTTATGATGATATTGTCGCTACGATCCATGAGCTGCGCGCTCAGTGCTATCCTGAGGTGCTTGCGACCATTGAGGGCTTAATTGCTAAGTGGCAAGACCATGCTGAGGTTCTAGCCGATCCTGAGCTTCAGGCGGTATTCTCCTGTGCCTACACCGGCTTTGAGCTCTTTACCGCGCTCAAAGAGCATAATGAGCTCACCATCGACCCTGATGGCATAATGCAACAAAACTTGGTCCTGCCCGAGCCGCGCTTGAGCGGCCCTAACCATGTTGAAGACTGGGAGCGCCGCTGCCACTTTTTGACCTGCTTTGTCTCGCTGCAACAACAGGGTTTGAGCTACGTGCAATGTGCCGCGCTGTTTTTAACCTTATGGATGGAGTTTGTGGCCCACAGTATTGAGCAAGCCGCCTGCGAGTGCTGGCGCCGCACCGGTAATCTCAATGAGTTAACGGTGCCGATCTTTGGTTTGGAGCTGGCGCGCTACCAGGACAGCTTCCCACTGTACCAGCGCTTCAGCGCCCTAATTGACGCAGAGCTGCCGCTCGATCAGGACGTGCTTACCGCCCTGCTCACCTTAGAGCAAGAACGCCTAAGTACAGCTCAGCGCTAACCCAGCTGCCGCGACTTCTGCGACTTCTGCTACTTTGTGCGATTTCTGCGACTTGTGCGGCTTGTGCGGCTTTGTGCGACTTCTGTTCGTACTAAGGCTGTCCCGGTGCCAATAAGTTGCGCCCCTTATCGTAACCCGGCGCTTGAGTGACTTCAGCGCCCTACCCCGTGCTCGGACTTACCATGAAAATAATCCGTGAATTTTCCCTAGATCAGCCCCAGCTGATTAATGTCACAGCGCAGATGCCACCTGCGGCTGAAGCCGATCCGCGCCACTATGACGCAAGGAGCAACACCTATTACGCCTATGTCGACGTTGCCGCCACCCATTTTGGCTTTAACCCAGAGGCTGACAGCGCTGAGCTGATTGAGCTGCCCCTGACCTATCGCTATACCCTCGTCTACTCGGCGCCCAATCAGCGTTTTTACTTCACTGAGTCTTTGCTCGACATCTCAGTGGCCATAGTGGACCTCAAGCATGGCTTTAACGCCGGGGTTATTTTCCATGCGCTTAAGTGGCACTATATCGATGGCCTGTCGTTAGAACAGTGCAGTGAGCGCCTGCGCGCCGAAAGGTTATCAGCTTGTAGCCCCGAAGAGCTCAAAGCGGTCTTCATAGCGCTCAACAAGCACCTGTTTAAGCATTTGGGGCCATGCTGCAAGTTCTTTGAACAAAGGCTAAAGCAAAACCACCAGCCGCTGTTGCTGCTAAAACCTCAGCCGCATGCTACGCCTGCTGAGAAGCGCGCGTTCAACTTCTACCGCTTCTATACTAGCGCCCAGCAATTGGGCGCGGATGATGAAGCCATTTCGGGCATGGTTGAGCAGTCGCTGCATGAACTGTTAGGTCATACCATCGTCTGCGTGGCGCGCCAATGCTTTAAGCGCGATGGCGACCTGCTGCGCGTTAGTGATGAGCTCAAGCAGTACGAGCTCAACAGCTTCTGCGACCTCTTCAACTACTTTGACAGTATTTTCAACGAACGCGACAACTACTTCCATTTAATGCCACTCTAGGTCGGCCGACAAGCAGCCAACGCGCGCCCAGGTAGCCCGCACGGCGCCCAGTAAAAAGCCGCCCTCAGGCGGCTTTTTACTGGGCGGAGCACTACAGCGTGCCGCGGAGTGCTACGGCGCGGCACGGCGCGCAGCGCCGCAGTACGCGGCAGCGGGGCCACGCGCATCCTGGGCCCCCTACATACGGGTGTACTTGAGGTGACGGTAGGCTAAGCCTTCCTTGGGCAATTCGTCTATAACTAAAGCATGCCCGCTCTCATCGACCACCTGCTCATTGTCATCAAAGCCCGGGATATCTTGAGCAAAGCCGCTAGGCTGACTGGCCGCGCAGTAGTAATAGCTCTTGGTATCGCCGGGAATGTGCGGCTCCATGCTCTCACGCATGAACAGGCCTAATTGCTCAAAGGCCGGGAAGAAGGTGTCTGCGTGCGGAAAAGTCGCCCGAATCTCGGTGAGATTGAGCTCTTGGGCGTACTCTAAGCCCTCTGCAAACAGGCGCGCGCCGCCAATAATGGCAATGTGATCATAAGCGCAGACATCGTGCTGCGCCGACTTTTGCGCCAGCGGCGTGATGCGGTCTTGTGCTAACTCTAAGGCCGCGGGCAGCGAGCTTACGACCTCGATCTCAGGTAGCGCTTTGAGCTGCTCACTGGAGCTGACCACAATATTACGGCGCTGCGGCAGAGCCTTGCCAATCGACTCAAAGGTCTTGCGACCCATAATGACGCAGCCATTTAAGGTAGCAGCTTTGAAATGCTTTAAATCAGCGGGCAGATACCACGGCATAGTGCCCCGCTCGCCGATGGCCCGATCAAGGCCCATCGCTACCACCATAGAAATTTTGCAGTGCTCATCGGGCACATAAAGCCTAGTTGGCTCTGACATATCATTCCTTGTATGTGATCGCAGGCGGCGCGCCCGCTAACGCTCAACGGCGGTTATGCGCTCAAGAACGGTTATACGCTCAAGGGCGGAATAAGCCCGCTGCGATCAGGTAAAAAGCGCAGCAAGAGCGCGTACGCTCTCCCCTGCGCTTTTTGTCTTATGGAAGAGGTGCTGCCTGGCAGCACCTTGAGTTGGGCGCGCGCTGGCGCGGCGCGGCGGCCGCGCTCCGAGATGGCACGCACCGCGCGGCAATGCGCGGCGGCCAAGCTACTTCTGGTAGACGATTTCTACGCCCAAGTCGTCATCGTCAAAGAAGTCGTCCTCATCCGCGCCCTCAGCGCTGAGCTTAGCGCCATTGACCGGATCGCGGACATTTTGCTCACCCTCAGTCCAAACGAAGTTGTCGGCAGCCGCGCCTTGAGCTTGCGCTTGCTGCTCTTGCTCGGCAGCCTTGACCTCATCGACTAATTGCTGGAGGGCGTAGGTGAGCTCCTTGGTGTGCTGCTTTTGCAGCGCCGAGATTAAGAAGGTGCGCTCTGGCTTACTCTCAAGCCCCGCAGCAATGCGCGCAACGAGCGCTTGGCCCTCTTCTTCTCCGCCCTCTAATAAGTCGACCTTATTGAGCACCAGCCAGCGCGGCTTCTCATAGAGGTCGTGAGCGTACTCCTTGAGCTCCTTTTCGATGACCTGAGCGTTCGCCACCGGATCGGAGCCGTCGACCGGCAGCGCGTCCACTAAGTGCAAGAGCACGCGGCAGCGCTCTAAGTGGCGCAAGAAGCGATGGCCCAGGCCCGCGCCTTGCGCCGCGCCCTCAATTAAGCCCGGGACGTCGGCAATGACAAAGCTCTCGCCCTCGCCTGTTTTTACCACGCCCAAATTCGGCACTAAGGTGGTGAACGGATAGTCCGCGACCTTCGGACGAGCCGCCGAGACCGAGCGAATAAAGGTCGACTTACCGGCGTTAGGCAAGCCTAATAAGCCCACATCGGCTACTAACAATAGTTCAAGCTCTAAAATGCGGCGCTCACCGGGAGTGCCATTGGTCTTTTGGCGCGGCGCGCGGTTAGTCGAGCTCTTAAAGTGGGTGTTACCAAAGCCGTGGAAGCCGCCCTTTGCCACGCGCAAAATCGCGCCTTCAGTGCGCAAGTCACCTAGAACCTCACCGGTCTCCTTGTCGGTGACACGGGTGCCCACGGGCACCTTGAGGAAGATGTCCTCGCCTTTAGCACCGGTGCAATCGGCGGACATGCCGTTTTGCCCGCGCCCGGCCTGATAGAACTTGGTGAACTTGTAGTCCACTAAGGTGTTTAAGTTGGTGTCTGCCACTAAAAAGACGTTGCCACCATCACCGCCATCACCGCCATCAGGGCCCCCTTTTGGGATGTACTTTTCGCGGCGAAAGCTCACCACACCATTGCCACCGTCGCCTGCTTCCACGCGAATAGTAGCTTCATCAACGAACTTCAATGCTGCCTCCAAAGAAACAAACGAACGGCGCGCGCTAACGCGCGTGCAAGCTGCGCTGCCGCCATAGGCTGCCGACGGCGGCCTATGGCCGCGCCGCTGAGCGGTGGCCTGATTCGGCCCGCTCGCCTACGGCCTAGCGCCGCTTGCCTGATAGACAAAAGGCCTGCTCACTACAAGTGTGCAGGCCTTTTGTGAGTGCTAAATTAGCGCGAAAAGCAAGCTTTAAGCAGCGTCTTCAGCAATGATCTGGACGTACTTGCGGTTCTTTGGACCACGAGTTACGAACGATACCTTACCAGTCTTCTTGGCAAATAAGGTGTCGTCCTTGCCGATACCTACATTTGCACCTGGGTGGAAGTGAGTGCCGCGCTGACGGACAATGATGCTACCTGCAGTAACTAACTCACCAGCATAACGCTTGACACCCAGACGTTGGGCCTGGGAATCGCGACCATTGCGGACGGAACCGCCGGCTTTCTTGTGTGCCATGGATCCTTATCTCCTAGAGACCAGTAATACCGGTAATTTGTAATTGGGTGTACCACTGACGGTGGCCAGTAACCTTCTGGTGGTGCTTACGGCGACGGAACTTGACGATCTTAACCTTCTCGCCTGGAACCTCACCTAAGACCTGAGCTGAAACCTTAGCACCCTCAATGTATGGGTTACCAACCTTGATGTTGGTGCCGTCGGAGACTAAGAGAACCTTGTCTAACTCAACAGTGCTGCCAGTCTCAGCGTTCAGCAGCTCAACGCAGAGCTTCTCGCCCTCGCTTACCTTGTGCTGCTTGCCACCGCAAAAAATAACTGCGTACATGCTCAAACCCCGTTTGAACGCAGGAGTTTGCGCTCCCGCTCCAATTCAATTCATCAAGTGCCTTCCGACCCATCCTAACGTAAAACTCAAGGATGGCACGTGTCACGAAACGCTCCCGCTCCTCAAAAACGCGGCCTCATCCGCCCCGTTCTCACCTCTGAGCTCAATGTTCGCCTTACGCCCCTGACATATTAGTAGGACCCGTAAGATACAAGGAGGCTTGACGTGCACTGTTCAAGTAGCTTGAGCGCTAACTGCTCATTACTAAGCCGACTCTAGCCGTTCGACCAAGAGCTTGACTCGCTAGAACACACGGTCCCTGGAAGGTCTATCAATAGTGAGCGCTTATTCTACCCACTCAAAGCTTGGAAAGTCAACCAAAGGTCACTTCCAAAACCGCCAAATTATCGCACAAAACACGCTTTGCCTCAAGCCCCAGCGCTCACAGATTCACACCTGCGCGCCCCATAGCCTTGCCTGTGTTCAGGCCCGCCAAAGTTGCGGCCTAATGGCGAGCTGATATGGGGGAGTGTTGCGGGTTTGTTATGGGATTGTTGCGGGCTTTTTGCGCCCCGCCGGGCCGTTTTCATGTGCCTTTGCCATTTGATGCTAAAATTGAGCGCGTTTGGGTAAGGGCGCTGCGCCCTTAATGTGATGGTTTAAGCCCTCTTGCTGCTCGGCGGCAAGGGGCGCTGTGTCGTCTGTGGATGGGCGGCATCCGCATGGATCGCGTGCGTGCGCGCGCGGTGAGGATAGTTATGGCAGCTCAAGGTTTCAACGCAACTTGCACTCAAGGACAAGATCCCAGCCTGCAAGCCCCCAGTGCCCCGGCGGCCGCCATTGAGGCGGGCCTTGCTCAAGTAGAGACGCTCCTTAACGCCACCTATACCGACCATCAGCTTGAGACCCAAGTCAATGCCATGTGCATGCATGTCATTAATGCCGGCGGTAAGCGGATTCGACCGCGCCTCGTGCTGACCGTCGCCCAAGCGCTCCCGCAATACTCAGCCCCACGCGACCACGAAAACATCTGCCATGTTGCCGCGGCCATTGAAATTTTGCACACGGCGACCTTGGTCCACGACGATGTCATCGACAAAGCCCCGCTGCGCCGCGGCGCCCCAACCTTGCACGAGCTTGAGGGCAACCATGCGGCGGTGCTCGCCGGAGACTACCTCTTCACACGCTGCTTTGCGCTGCTCCATCGTCCGCGCAACTTCGACATCATCGCCGAGCTGAGCCGCACCCTAAGCCAATTGGTGGTCGGTGAGCTCTATCAGCTTGAGCATGAGGGCGACTTAAACCTCTCCCTTGAGACCTACTACCAGACCATCTACGCCAAGACTGGGGTGCTCTTTGAGCTCGCCGCCTGTGCCCCCGCCTTCTTAGTGCCCGACAGTACCGCTTTAATTGAGCCGCTCAAGACCTTTGGGCGCGAACTGGGTATCGCCTTCCAAATTACCGACGATATCTTAGATTACAGCGCCAATAGCGCCACCTTGGGCAAGGACGTCGGCACCGACTTAAACGACCAGCGCATCACCTTGCCGGTGCTGCTTGCGCTGCAAACCTATGAGCGCCGCGCGGATAAAAACGCGCAAGCGGAGCTGATTGCAGCGATCAAGCAGGCAGACCTTGGCGCCGTGCAAGCGGCCATTGCCGCCACCGACGCCTTGGCCCAGTGCCAAGCCCAAGCCCAGGCCGCCAGCGCGCGTGCTCAGCGCGCCTTAGAGGTCTTGCCTGATAGCAGCGCCCGCGACCTACTGAGCGCTCTGCCCCACAAAGCGATTGCCCGCAGCCACTAAACCCGTATGTTATTAGCCTGCACGCCCCGCCGCGCGCTATGAGCCCGGCTCGTTGCGGCGGGTGAGCTGTTGCGTCCGTAGCCCGTTACCCTGTTGCGTCCTAGCCTGTTGCCTTAGCTGGTCCGTTGTGTCAGTTGCGTCGCAAATTCGAGGCCTGTGCGGATGGGGCTATCTCAGATAAGAGGCGAAAGTGACCTCTTGTGACCTGCGTACCCTGAGGCGCTGCTGCCATCGCTGCCCTTTGCCACCACCACTTAATTTGGTGTTGGAAGCTCATCCCTGCCCGCTCGTCTTCCTATGACTTGGTGCGCCGACCGCGAGCACGCCGCAGGTCACCTCCGCTCCTCAAAGATCTGTGATTGGCGCGCGAGCAAGGCCTTTGGGCACCGAAGCGTTGCCGACTCCTCAGTTCTAATTGGTGACGTTTTAATTTTTATTTGTTGTAACCAAAAATAAAGCGTCCTCACTTGAACCAGCAAGGACGCTTTGTAACGATTTGGAAACTGGATACGGCCTGAGGCCGCAATGCGCTGAGCTTAGCGTGACCTAGCGCAGCTTAGCATGGCTTAGCGCAGCTCAGCTGGCACCTAGGCCATTGGGTTTTGCACCATGATGGTCTGCTCGCGCTCTGGGCCAGTCGAGATGATAGCCACAGGCACCCCGGCTAATTGCTCTAAGCGACGGATGTAGGCCTGAGCGTTTACCGGTAAATCCTCAAACTTGGTGATGCCCACGGTCGAGGCCTTCCAGCCGGGCATGGTCTCGTAAATTGGGGTGACCTTGGAGTACTCGTAAGCCGCTAACGGTGGCAGCTGACTCTCGGTGCCGTCCTCTAAGCGATAGCCGGTGCAGATCTTGAGCTCGTCTAAGTCGTCTAAGACGTCGATCTTCATCAGGGCTAAACCCGACAGCGAGTTGATGTCGACGGCGCGGCGCATTGCCACCGCATCGTACCAGCCCACACGGCGTGGACGGCCCGTGATCGCACCAAACTCGGCGCCCACCTTGCGGATATACTCGCCTAACTCATCGTTGAGCTCGGTTGGGAATGGACCGCCACCGACGCGGGTCGTGTAAGCCTTGCAGATGCCTAATACGTAGTCGATGTGACGCGGGCCCGCACCCGAGCCGGTGCAGCAGCCACCGGCGACAGTGTTGGAGGAGGTGACATATGGATAGGTGCCATAGTCGATATCAAGGAAGGTACCCTGAGCACCCTCAAATAAGATCTTCTTGCCGCTCTTGCGGGCGTCAGCCAAGATTGCCGAAACGTCGGCCACCATGGCCAGCAGGCGCTCGCGCACCTTCATGATGCCCTCTAAGATCGAGTCAAAGGAGACTTCCTCGGCGCCATAGTAGTGCTTTAAGTTGAAGTTACGGTAGTCTAAGAGCGCCTGTAACTTCTCCTTGAAGACCTCCATGTCATAAAGATCGCCCACGCGCAGACCACGACGAGCAATCTTGTCCTCATAGCAAGGACCGATACCACGGCCGGTGGTACCAATGGCGTTCTTGCCGCGCTTTAATTCCGAGGCCTTGTCGATGGCGACGTGAATAGGCAGTAACAGCGAGGACGCGGCCGAAACCTTGATGCGCGACTCGGCATCGGTGATGCCCGAAGCGGTGAGCTCAGCGATTTCGCCAAATAAAGCCTCTGGGGAGACCACTACACCCGAGCCAATCAAGCACAGGCTCGAGGAGTGCAAAATGCCGGATGGCACTAAACGTACCACGACCTTCTTATCACCGACCACTAAGGTGTGACCGGCGTTATTGCCACCTTGGCTTCTAACGACAATATCCGCATTGACGGTCAACAGATCGGCAATTTTGCCCTTACCTTCGTCACCCCACTGGGTGCCAAGCACTACGACATTGTTAGGCATGTTTATCTCTCTAGAGCTACGAGCGTCACACCAAAAGACTTCAGGCCTTCTGGGCCGTATCTTACCTGAAGCAAGCACTAAGCTTTGCTCCAAGCAAACACTTCATTCTAGCTTACTTTGGCCTATTTGTCAGGCCTTGGCGCTGGTAACGCTCCCGTAACCGAGCCGCAACTGGAGCTTAGCTGAGCCCAGACAAGGCAAAGCCGCACAAGGAGCGCTCCGTATGCGGCTTTGCAAGTTGTGATCTGAGGGGCACAGCCGTTGTGCTGTGCCCACTCGGCTGAGCTGTGCTGTGCCCGCTCGGCTGTGCTTAGTTAAAGCTCAAGTTGCTCGAGCCCTCGCCCTTACCCTTAGGGTTGTTAAAGTAGCGGAAAAATTCGCTGTCGGGCTTGAGCACTAAGACATCGTTGCCTTGGGCCATCGCCTTGCGATAGGCATCCATCGAGCGTAAGAAGTCAAAGAGCTCGGGGTTTTGCGAATAGGCCTGGGCATAAATGCGGGTGGCCTCGGCATCGCCCTCGCCCATTAACAGACGCGCCTCACGCTCCGCGGTGGCAATCTTAACCGCCACCTCGCGATCAGCTTGCGCCTTAATGGTCTCGGCCTCACGGCGACCTTGCGAGCGGTGTAACTTCGCTACCGCGTCACGCTCAGCACGCATACGCTGATAAATCGAGTTGGAGACTTCCGGCGGCAGATTGATCTGCTTGATGCGCACATCGACAATCTCGATGCCCAGCTCATCCGAGCTGCTGCCTAAGTCCCGTAAGGCATTTTGCATGACCTGATCGCGCTTGGAATTCGAGATGATATTAGAGCTGGAATCGCCACTTGCAGCGACATCCGAGTTCACCGCTAAGGTCTCACTCTCGGCGCTTAAGGCCGCTGCAGGTTGCGTGGACTCAGCGCTCTCAGTGCTCTTGGAGCGGCTGAGCGCACGGTCAAAGCTCCCATCAAACTCGCCGTAACCGGCCTTGGCCTGACCTGAGACAATCTCATGAATGGTCAAGCGACCGATTTGGCTGCGCAGCGAGTTGTTGATACGACGCCGTAACAGTTCCTCGGCCTGCATGATATTGCCCCCGGCCGTGGTCAGGTAGAAGGTCGAAGGATCGGAGATGCGCCACTTGACGTAGGAATCGATGATCAAATCCTTCTTCTCGGCGGTCACGAAGCGGTCGGCGCGCGCACTTAAGGTCTGGATTCGTGCATCTAACACCCGCACCTTATCGACAAACGGAATCTTAAAGTGCAAGCCCGGCTGCGATACCGCCAGCTCCGACTCGGAATTACGGACCACCTTACCAAAGCGGGTCACGATACCGACATTGCCTTCACTTATAACAAAGATCGAGTTGAAGCCCACGAAGAGCACCAAGATTAAGCCACTCAAAATGAGATTTAAGGTTGAACTACGCATTTTGGGTGCTCCTAGCGGCTGCTACCATAGCCCATGCCCACTTGGCGGTCGCTGTTGGGCCGGATGGTGGTCGAACGCGGCGCGCTGTTATTTGAGCTAGAGTACTGGTAGGCAGACGTGCTTGAAGTGGAAGATACAGGATTTTGATTGGAGCTCTGATAAGCCGAAGTGCCCCCTAAGGCCCCCCCCGAGCGCAGGTTGCTGGCAGCTTTGGGCACGGTCCCTTGTGGCATCGGCAAATAGAGCACTGGGCTGGAGCCCTCTGGGGTGTCTAAGATGATCTTCTTGCTTGAGCTTAAGACATCCTGCATCGTCTCAAGGTACAAACGCGTGCGGGTAATCTCTGGGGCGGCGTTGTACTCCGGCAGAATCTGCTCAAAGCGGGCGACCTCACCTTGAGCGTCTAACACTACCTGCGAGCGATAAGCTTCGGCCTCTTGGCGAATACGCTGGACTTGACCTTCAGCGCGCGGCAGCACTTCGTTGGCGTAGGCCTCCGCCTCACGCTTGAAACGCTGCTCGTCTTCTTGGGCGGCAATCGCGTCGTCAAAGGCTTCCTTGACCTCATCTGGGGCGCGCGCCGGTAAGAAGTTAACGTCGACAATGGTTAGACCCATTTGGTACGGCTCAATAATCGAGATTAAGAGCTCACGGGTGTCTTGACGTACGCGCTCACGGCCCGAGGTTAAGATATCGTCCATCAGGGTGTGGCCGACGACGTAGCGCAAGGCGCTGTCAGTGGCCTCCATCAGGGAGTTATCAGGGTTGGTCACGGAGTACAAGTACTGGAATGGATCGGAGATACGATACTGCACGTCCATCTCGACGATGACCACGTTCTCATCTTCCGTCAGCATGGCGCCCGAGGACTGAATCGAACGTACCTGCTCGATATCGACCATCGAAACTTGATCAATGCCCGGAATCTTCCATTGTAGACCTGGGTTTACCACCTCGTAGAACTTGCCAAAGCGCAGCACCACGCCGCGCTCGGCTTCACGCACGGTGTAAAAACCAGTAAAGATGAAGATACCCAGCACGACCACGAGCGCAATGGTAATAAGGCCCTTGAAGCTGCCGGAGCGCTTTAAGCCATTGCCCCCACCCGAGCCACCGCGTGACCACATCTTCTCGGCCTTCTTGAAGATCTGATTGACGCCACTGGCGCCATCATCAGAATTGTTGCGGCGGGCGCGATTCCATGGATCGTCTCCTGACGGAGTCTCACCCTTACGTGGCTCATCGTTGTGCGGGCGCGAATCCTTATTACCCGAGCCTTGGGGCCCTTGGGAGGGAGGATTCCACCCCATGGTTGAAATATGTTCTTGCATCGTGCCTACGAAACCAAACTAAGTGCAACTGCTGCCAAGGCCCCACTGCCTAAGTAGCGCGTGGCAAGCTTAGCATTGCTGATGGCGCCACTGTTCTTACCAGTGGACCGTTCTAAAACCATCACTAACAAAAGTCTTATTCTAACCTTGAACGCACAGTGCAAACTTAGACTTAGCCTAAAATTCTTACATTGCGCCCCTGGGCCCCGCGCGCCGCGCCGGGCTCCGCCCGCGGCGCCCCTTAGCGGCAGAAAGCGACACGCTGCGACAAACTGCGACATAAAGCGGCACGCTACGACAAACTGCGACATAAAGCGGCACGCTGCCTTCCTTAGCGACACGCTGCCCGCCTTAGAAACAAGCTGCAGCGCGTAGCGGCGAGCTACGGTGAGTAGCAGCGCTGCCACGGCGCACAGCTGAGGACAGCCCACGGCCGTTTTGGGGGCGTATCTGCACTCGCGCTGCACTCGCGCTGCGGTGCAGTGCGCGGCGGTGCGCGGCGCGCTAATCGATCTCGTCGAAGTCAAAGTCTTCTTCTTGCACCCACGGCACCCAAGTAGGCTTCTTGCCCTCAGGGCGCACTAGGCAAGCACTTAATCTGCCCCCGGAGAGCTTGTCGATGCGGGCGCAATCTTGTGGCTTTAGGGCCACCTTGAGGTGCTCTTGGCCCTGCTCATCGTAGCTGGAGCTTTGAATGGCCTTGAGCTCATAGAGGCTGGCGCGCAGCTTACCGTCTTGATAGCCCAGTCTGAGCTCAAACTCGCACTGATCTAATGCCAAGAGCTCAGCTACTGCCTGCACTAGGTCATCTAAGCCCGCCTGAGTCTTGGCCGAGACGTTGACGCGTACCGGGCGCCCCGCTTCATTGCGCACAATGCCGATCGCCACGTCGTCCTTGAGATCGGACTTGTTGAAGACCAGCAAGGTGGGCACTTGATCCGCGCCAATCTGGCCGAGCACCGCGTTTACCGCCTCAATATTGTCCTCAATACGCGGATCGGAGATGTCGATAATGTGCAGCAAGAGATCTGACTGAATCGTCTCCTCTAAGGTCGCCCGGAAGGCGGCCACCAACTCATGCGGCAGGTGGCGAATAAAGCCTACCGTGTCGGCAAATACCACGCGTCCAACCGTGGGCAAGACCATATTGCGCAAGGTCGGATCTAAGGTCGCAAAGAGCTGGTCAGCCGCATAGACCTCAGAGCGCGTAAGGGTGTTGAATAAGGTGGACTTACCGGCATTGGTGTAGCCGACAAAGGACACCACCGCAATGGCATTCTTCTTCCGTTCGCTGCGGTTTTGCTCCCGGCGACGCGCTACCACCTCAAGGTCTTGCTTGATCGCAGCAATGCGCTCACGCAGAGCACGGCGATCAAGCTCAATTTGGGTTTCACCCGGACCACCACGCAGACCAAAGCCACCCTTTTGGCGCTCTAAGTGGGTCCAGCCGCGCACTAAGCGCGCTTGCTCATAGCGCAGCTGCGCAAGCTCCACTTGGAGCTTGCCTTCGTAGGTGCGCGCGCGCATCGCAAAGATCACTAAGATCAACGCAATACGATCCATGACGCGCACCCCCACCTCTTTTTCGAGATTGCGCTCTTGGGCCGGGGTCAGCGGGCAATTAAACACCACGACCTTGGCATCGTGGGCGCGTACCGCGTCCGCCAATTCCTGCACCTTGCCCGAGCCGATATAGGTGCGCGGCTCAATTACCTCGCGCCGACACACGAGCGCGTCGCAAATGGTGCTCCCGGCCGACTCGGCCAAGCGCTGGAGCTCATGTAAATCTTCTTGGTTTTTGGCTTGCGGTAATTCCACATGAACCAAAATGGTGGGCCCTAAGGGCTCAAATTCCTGTTCCGCCATTAAGTAGTGTCATCCTCAGCAGGCTCCTGCCTGCCTTAAGCTTGATCATTAGGTGGGGCCCCACTGGGCCGCGCAAGGTGATGCCATGAGAGCGCCGCCCGCGCCGCGGCGTTTGCGCCGCCCCCAGCCGCTGTTCTCTGCCTGCGCCCCATTAAGCTCCCGCTCAAGGGCGCGCCCCCAGATCGGGTAAGAGCTTGCGGCCGCCGCGACCACCGTCGCGGCTGCGGCGGTGGCCGTGGCTCGGCTACGGCGGCAACCGGTGCGGGGGCTAAGCGTCCTTGTGATAGGTCTTTTGCAGCGTGCGAATTAAGGCCGGCACTTCGCCGTAGAACAGATCTTCGAGCGCGACGACATCCGAGCGCGCCTCCGCATCGGAGATGATTTTGAGCAGCAGCACAAAGTTTTGTTTAAAGGCGGTATCGGCAAAAGGCAGCAGCTTTTCCATATCGTGGATAAAGGCTGAAATGCGATCGTAAGTCCACACCGGCGCGCGCACCGTTGCCATTTCGCAAATGGCGCGACTATCTTGCAGCAGCTTGGCAATGAAATCAGGCAAATTGAGCGGCGAGAGCTCCTTACCTTGATCATCAGGCGTAAAGAGCATCTTGATATCACTCAGCTGGGCCTGATCAAGCGCTTCAATGTACTGCGCCAGCGTTATGCGCTCATCCAGATGGGTAAACTCTGGATGGTTGGAGAGATTTAAGTTTTCGCCAATCATGCGCTCTTGCTTACGAAAACGCTCTTGAATTTTGCGCTCGCGTTGATCCAACGCTCTCCTCCTTGCGATGTGGGTACTGGGCTCGTGGGCCTTAAGCCCTCGAGGACTGAACCCTCCGCCCCTTGAAACTAGGCCGGTGCCGCCGAACTCATCTTAGCAAATTGCTGCCAGCTTGGGTGCTGACGGCACAGGGTGAGCACCTGCTGCAACTTTTCAGACGCGCTGTGCTCAATCGTGACGATAAGCCGCTGCGTCTTATCATCATCCTTGAGCCCCCCGCGCAGCCACGTCATCTGATGCTTGGCCAGGCGCGCGGTAGCGATAACCGCCAGCTCAATCATCTCCTCATAGGAGACCTCGCCCTTTAAGTACATCAGCACTTGGCGGTAGCCCACCGAGCGCATTGCCGGCATCAAATCATTGAGGTCATGCCGCGCATAAAGACGCTTGACCTCATCGACTAGGCCCTGCTCTAACATCTGCATAAAGCGCTGCCGAATCAGCTCGCGCAGCTTAGTGCGGTCATTGTCTTGGGGCAAGAGCACCACTTCGGCGCGGGTAAACGGACAGCCCTCTTTGGGAGCGGCAAAGTACGAGCTCATCGCCTTGCCGGTGAGATAGTACACCTCTAAGGCGCGCGCCACGCGCTGCTTGTCATTAGGATCAAGCCGCGCAAAGCTCTCTGGGTCGATATTCTGGAGCAGCCCATGAACATAGGGCCAGCCGTGCTCGTCGGCGATAGCCTGCACCCGCGCGCGCACCTGTGGGGTGCTCTCCGGCACGGGCGACAAGCCGTCAACCAAGGCCTTGTAGTACATCATGGTGCCGCCGCAAATGACCGGCAGATGGCCGCGCGCGCGAATCTGCGCCACCAAGCGCACGCAATCGCGCCGAAAATTAGCGGCACTGTAGCTTTGGGCCGGATCACAGATATCGATTAAATGGTGCGGGCATAGCGTAAGCTCGTCTTTACTGGGCTTGGCGGAGCCAATATCCATGCCCCGATACACCAGCGCCGAATCAAGCGAGATAATCTCGATGTGATAATGTGCCGCCAAGCTCAGCGCCAAGGCACTTTTGCCTGATGCCGTCGGTCCTAAGATAACCAATGCCTCACACATGTGACCTCCCGCGTAATGCCGCGCCGCTGCGCGCCCCTCACAAAGGGCTCAAATTATAGCATGCCCATATTTATTAAAACTTTTGTAAATCTTTGAACTATGATGACTTATTGCGTTATAAACATTCAAAGATATTACAAAACCCTGAATATAAGCCATTTTGCTTGATTGCAAAAAGTAGCACCAGTGATCGTTTTGATGAT
>DXIF01000212.1 GCA_019113025.1 Candidatus Anaerobiospirillum stercoravium
GTTGCATATCGACCTCTCTTAATCTTAAGAACCACAGCGGCAACCAGAGTCTCCTAAGGAATGAGCTCAGACCCCAGTATAGCCGCTGAGGAAACGAAAAGAATCACGAGACGTCACTTCATATTGTCTAATTTGGAGGTTGGGTATGAATGTGCTCAAACGTTCATGAACTTTATCACCGCGCCCAGCGGCGATCACGATCAGGAGTTCAAACACACCGCCGAGCAGCTTAATTTGGCGCTTAAAGCGCTGGATATCGCATCCGCGGTTCAGGCGCTCAACACTTTCTTGAGCACGCTCCCTTACGATGTGTGGGTCAAAAACATTGAGGCAACCTATCGCACCTTCATCCATTTGTTCCTGATTTTTAGTGAGCTCTCCCCGGTACGGGCCGAGACCTACAACAGTCAGGGCCGCTTCGATTTAGAAGTTGAGTTTGACCGCAAACTACTAGTGATCGAGCTCAAACGATTGGAACCAGGCGCCCAACACAAGGCTTGTCTTAACTTAGTGCAGCAAGCCCAAGATCAAATCGTCAAGCGAGGCTATGGTCATAACCTAGACACGTGGCAAAAGCCTCCGCTCAAGGAGCGCAAAGGCTTGGTGCTGGTGCTCTCAGATGACACCCACCAAATCGTCTACTGGCGTTTGCTGTCCTTGGAACAAGCCCCCCAAAAAGTCCAAGTGTTAGGCGAGGACTGGGGCGCACCTCTTGCCGCCCCCAAAGCTCAGCTGCAGAAGGCTCAAGGTCACACGACCCCTGCGCTGCAGACTCAGAGCGCAGCAACTGCTGCAACTTCGTCAGCTGACACTTCGGCTGCAGCAACTTCCACTCAGGTTACGACCTCGCGTTCTGCTGCGACCAATGCTGCTGCCGCCCCTGCTGCCGCTGCCACCAATCAAGACTCCCAAAAAGTTGAGGTGATTACGCCCTCGACGCTGAGCATCATCTTGAGCATGTCCAAACCGCAAGCTCAAACTACGGACCAAGTTGAGCTCAACGGTGAAGCCTTCATCAATGGCGTAATGGATTTTGTCGCGCAACTACAGGAGCCCAACGCCCGTTTTAGCGCGGATCAAATTACGGCAACGGTACAGATGATCATTGACCTAGCGCACAACAAAACATCACCCCACCCGGTCTTAGTCGATCGCACTGACTTGGTACGCACCTTGGTGGCGCGGCTCTCCCAGCTAAACTAAGCCGCAGCGCCCAGCATCAGCCCCAGCTCCAGTGGGTCCCGCCCCAGCGGCCCGAGGTGGTGGTGGTCCGCGGTAAGGCTGGTCTGATTGATCTGGTGGGTTGGGGTTAATCTGGGCACCCCCCGCAAACCAGAGCGCTAACGCTGGAGCTGACCGATATGCTTAAGCCGCTCTAATGCGGCCTCCAGCGTGCTCTCCTTCTTGGCAAAGTGGAAGCGGATATAATTGTTGACCGGCTCGCGGAAAAAAGAAGATCCCGGCACCGCGCCGACCCCGACCTTGCGCGCCAAATCCAGACAAAACTCGTAGTCATCGGCATAGCCAAACTGCCCGATGTCGACTAAGACGTAGTAAGCACCTTGCGGCTCGTAAAAAGGCAGCCCCAGCGCGCGTAGCCCGGAGCAAAAGAGCTCGCGCTTTTTGGTATAAATCGCTTTGAGCTCTTGGTAGTAGCTGTCGGGCAAGGTTAGGCCCGCAATCAGTGCCTCTTGCAGCGGCGCGGCCGCGCCCACGGTCAAGAAGTCATGGACCTTACGCACCGCGTCGATGATGTGGGCCGGACCTTGGACATAGCCCAAACGCCAGCCGGTGATGGAGTACGTCTTCGAAAAGGAGTTGCAAGTTAAGGTGCGCTCGCGCATGTGGGGCAGCGTCGCCAGCGCAATGTGCTGATGTGGCGCATAGAGAATGTGCTCATAGACCTCATCGGTAATGACGAAAGCATCGTAGCGCTGCACGATCGCGGCAATGGTCTCAAGCTCCTCGCGCGTAAAGACCTTACCGCACGGATTGGACGGATTACACAGAATCAGGGCCTTAGCCCCAGCGGCAAAGGCCGCCTCTAATTCCTGCGGGTCAAAAGTGAAGGTCGGCGGCTTGAGCGGCACATAGATGGGCTCGGCGTCACACAAGATGGTATCAGCACCGTAATTTTCGTAGAAGGGCGAGAAGATAGCGACCTTTTCGCCCGGGTTCACCGTGGCCAAGACTGAGGCCATCATGGCCTCGGTCGAGCCGCAGGTGATGACCAGCTCCGAATTAGGATCGACCTTAAGCCCCGAGAAGTGCTCTATCTTGGCTGCAAGCGCCTCGCGTGTGTTCTGCGCGCCCCAAGTCACCGCATATTGGTGCGGGCCGGTCAGTGCCACCTGCGCTAAACGCTCCGTAAGCGCAGCGGGCGGATCAAAATCCGGAAAGCCCTGCGAGAGGTTGATGGCGTCACACTCAAGGCAAATGCGGGTCATGCGCCGAATGATGGAATCAGTGAAGGTCGCGGTGCGCGCGGCCGCTCTCATTGCATGCATGAAATCTCTCCTTGTCCCTAGGCTGCGTAGTTGCGGGCTATTCCGAGTAGCCGCAGGCTACTCCGCGTAGCCGCTGGAGCGGTTAAACATATGGTACGGGTCGATGCTGTTTTTGATGAGGCGCATGAGCTTCAGCTCTGCCGGGCTCACCTGCTCCAAGAAGTATTGGCGCTTGTGGCGGCCGACGCCATGCTCAGCGGCAATCTTGCCGTGCAATTGGTACACCCGGGCATAGAGCTGGGACAGCACGCGCTCCAAGCGCTTAGGCCACTGCGCCTCAGGGATGTCATCTTTGAGAATGCACAAGTGGACATTGCCATCACCGGCATGGCCAAAGGCCAAGATGCGTACCTCTTCTTGCGCGCTTAACTGCGCGATGTCGTCGATCAAGGTCGCAATTGATTTCAATGGCACCACGGTGTCAACCGGCTCCCAAATACCTGAGGCTTGCACCGCCTTAGCCAAAGCCGCGCGAATGGTCCACACCCTAGAGGCAACTTCCGGCTCAGTTAGAGGCAAGAAACCCACCTCGTACTGAGCTTGGAGCGCATCCTGACAGGCGGCAAGCTTGGCTGAAAGTTCATCTGCCTTTCCATCGAAGGTCACAATGAGATAGGCCTGATACTCCGGCAGCGGAAAATCGGCCTGAATAAACTGCTCGCCCAAGGCGATGACCTTTTTTTCCACAAACTCAATCGCGGTCGGGGCTAAGTTGGCAGCATAGAGGGTGTTAACCGCGCTGATGCCTTGGGCCAAGGACGCAAAGCCGATTAAAGCGTGCGCTGTGGCCTCAGGCTTGGCAATTAAGCGCAGTAGACACTTGGTGATGACGCCTAAGCTGCCCTCCGAACCGATAAATAAATGCTTGAGGTTAAGGCCGGTTGCATCCTTAAGGCAGGGACTGCCCAGCTCCAATACCGTGCCATCAGGCAGCACCACCTCTAAGGCCAACACAAAGTCGCGAGTCACGCCATACTTAACCGCACGCATGCCACCGGCGTTGGTGGCGATATTGCCACCAATGGTGGCCTGCTTTTCGGCTGGATCAGGCGGATAGAATAAGCCCTTACTCTCAACCAAAGCCTGCAAGTCACACAATTTGACGCCCGGCTCGACCAAGATGGTGCGATTGTCAGGGTCAAGTTCCAACACCCGGTTAAGCCCTGAGACATCGAGCACCAGACCGCCACGCGGAATGGTCGAGCCCACTAAGTTGGTGCCCGCACCGCGCACCGTGACTGGAATCTTGCGGACATAGGCCGCCTTTAACGCGGCGCTGACCTCGGCGGCCGTTCCAACCTTAAGATAGAGGTCCGCGCAGCCCACATCGGCACCGATAAAGTCGGTCAAAAGCTTGGACTCAATCTCTGGACCCAGCACCAGCGTGGCCTGAGGGCAAGTAACTTTTAGTACCTCAGCCAAGGCTGATAGAGCCGCTGGCTCTAAGCGCGTCACTTCAGGAGCAACCAAACCAGACATAACAACCTCTTTTTCCTAACTAACGGCTCAAGCGGCGTGCCGCCTTGTCACCTAAGAACTGCACCAACTGAACAAAAAGCACCAAGAGCACGATGGTGAACAGCATGACCCCGGTTTCATAGCGGTAGTAGCCATATTGGATGGCGATATTGCCCACCCCACCGCCGCCGACCATGCCCGACATGGCCGAAAAGCCAATTAGGCTAATAAAGGTCACGGTAAAGCCGCGCATCAGGCCCGGAGCGGCCTCTTTTAATAAAACCTCACGGACGATCAGCCCAGTTGAGGCGCCCGCGGCCAGCGCCGCTTCAATCACGCCCGGATCAACCTCGCATAAGGCGCCCTCAACTAAGCGCGCATAGAAAGCAATGGCGCACAGCGACAGCGGCACCGCAGCGGCCACCGGGCCAATCTTGGTGCCAGTCAGCCAAAAGGTCAGCGGCAAGGTAAAGACGACCAAGATGATGAAAGGCACCGAGCGCACAATATTGATGATGCCGCCTAAGATGCGGTTAAAGTTGGGCGCGGCCCAAAATTGGGGCTTGGCACTAAGATAGAGCGCAAAACCTAATAACAGCCCAAATAGCAGGCCCAGCACCAAGGAGATGCCGAGCATAATGCCACTCTCATAGAGCGCTTTGAGCAACTCCCGCTGCAAGATAGTGATCGTGTTATCCCACATGACTAAGCCTCCGAACTAGCCTCAGCGCCCGCACCAGCAGCATTATCAGCAGCCGTACCAGCAACCGCAGCGTCCGCACCTGTACCCGCATCCGCTGCTCCAACCGCTGCGCTGTGCGGCGGCGTCAGCGCGGTCAAATAAGTGCTCTGAGCCAAAAAGGCCAAGACCTCTTGCTTGAGAGCTGCGGACGGGCAGCGCGCGATGCTGATGATGAGGCGCCCTAAGGGCTTGCCTCCGATGTACTCGACGCGCCCACCCAAGATGTTGATATCGACATCAAAGCGGTGCATAGCTGCGGCAATCACGCTGTCAAAGGCGTGATCGAGCTTGTAGATGATTTCAAAGAGCTCAGGCTCACTGCGCCACAGCTCATCGGGTAACAAGTCGTGCTGATACTGGGCGACCAGCTGCTGGCCATAGGCACTTTGGGGACGCGCAAAGAAGTCGTAGGTCGAAGCGGTCTCAACCACCCGACCGCGCTGCATCAACGCCACCTTATTAAAGAGCTTCTTGGCCACCTCCATTTGGTGGGTGATGAAAAGCACAGTCAGATGGTGCTCTTCTTTGAGCTGCTGAAGCAGAGCCACAATCTCGGCGGTGGTATCAGGGTCTAAGGCTGAAGTTGCCTCGTCACAGAGCAAAATCTCAGGATCATTGGCCAAGGCCCGGGCGATGGCCACGCGCTGCTTTTGCCCGCCCGAAAGCGCCGGAGGATAGACCGCTTCCTTGCCGGACAAGCCGACCGCATCCAGCAACTGTGGGACCTTGGCAGCAATGGTGGTGCGATCGGCGCCGCTGGCCTTGAGGTTAAAGGCTACATTGTCAAAGACGGTGGCGTTCTTAATCAGATTGAAGTGCTGGAAGATCATGCCGACCTTGAGGCGCAAGGAACGCAAGGCAGCCGCACTCAATATCCCGTCCACCTTGTGGCCATGGACCATAACATGGCCACAAGTCGGCACTTGGAGCAAGTTGACGGTGCGCACCAAGGTCGACTTACCCGCACCGGACTGGCCTAGGATGCCAAAGCAGTCGCCGCGCTCAATTGCAAGTGACACCCGATCGACCGCCGGAGCAGGTTGCCCAGCAAAGTGCACCGTCACATCGTGAAATTCGATCATGCTGCCACCCTACTGAGCCTCCGGCGCAGCTGCCGCTGACGAAGCTGCTGACGACTCAGCTGCTGACGCACCTGCCGATGCAGCTGCCACCTCATTCCACCACTGAGGACGGGTGAAGGCGTCAAAGCCGGAATCCGATTCAATCGCTTGCTTAAAGGCCGGGGCTTGAACCACGCGCAAGAACAGCGCTTTCATCGCCTCATCGCCCTGCGGCACCGCAATTACGTTCTTGATGTCCTCGGCCACCTGTTCCACCCCTAAGGCCTGAGCGTAATCAAGCTGCGCAGCATAGGCATAATTGCCTGGGACAAAGCCCAAGGCCAAACTATCTAAGGAGCGGGCGATTTGGGCGGCTTCCATCGGCACGAACTCCAGCCCCAGCGGGTTTTGCTCGATATCAGCAATACTGGCTTGGTTTTCGTCCTTAAGTGCGCTGAGCAACACTAAGCCCAGCTCTTGCGCCAAGCGCAAGGAGCGCGCGAGGTTAACCGCATCATTAGGAACCCCAACTTGGCCCCCGCGGATGGCCTCCAAGCTCTCAGGACTCAAATCCTTAACCTTGTCCGAGAACACGCCCATGCCTAAGGTCGGTACATTGGTCACCGCCTCAATCTGAGCGCCCTGGGTCGCGACCAAGTTATCGAGATAGGCGCGGTGCTGCATGAGGTTAGCGTCGAGATCACCGCTTTCCAAGGCCAGATTTGGCTGCACATAGTCCGTAAAATCAACCACGGTGACGCGATAGCCTTCTTGCTCCAACGCCGGAGCAATGGCCTTTTCTACCATTAGGCCATATGGGCCCGGGCACACACCAATGCGCAGCTCGCTGGAGGCACCATCCGCAGCTGCTGCAGCAGCGCCCGCTGCCGCGGCGGACGCCGCCTGATCCTCACCGCATCCTGGTAAAACTAAGAGCGCGGCGCTCAACAGCGCCGCCCCACCCCAAGTTGAGAATTTCAACATGACACCAATTCCTCACGCGCGCCTACGATTGCTCCGATCGGACTCGCGTTCCCGTAGCGCGCTCTCGTCCGGCCTCGATAGGCAAAATAAAGACGGAGCACCCGGTCACCAATAAAGTCACAACCACCTGCCCAACCGCCCCAACTTCAACTAGGACAAAACGGCACCAACAGGAAACCAAAAGGGCAAAAGGATCCTGACCTCAGTGACACCAAGGCACTCAAGCACAACGGGAAAAAAGGAATAAGAAGACTTGAGCCTCGTCAAGCTCAGTCAAATGGGATAACTGCACAGGCGCTAAGGCCCACGCTCCAAGAGTGCTCCAAGGTCACCCCAACACAATCAGGGCATCGGCACAACGACGCCTGAGAGCTACTGATTTAAGCGAAAATTGCAAGCAAGCTCAAGCTGTAGTTGGCGCCCGCCCCATACTAAAGCACCACGGTCCCCAAAACTATGGCTTTTGCGCCATCGTTAAGCAAGCTCTGCCCCAAAATAGCAAGCACCCAACAAATTCGTCGCACAAACCAAAAATTACAAATAACTTGACACACGCTGTGGACTACATCTTCGCGCCATCAGGCCTCTGCCGCGAGATCCGTGCGAGCACCCGCATCATCCTTGAGGACTTAAGCCCACGGCATATCATAGAATGGGCGCGCAATGCCGAACTGGCGGTCTATCAGGATGCGGCAGCCGAGGCCAAGGATGCCTAGGGCGACCCAGTAGCCGCGGGGCTCCTAGTCTGCCCCGAGCCGATGCAGCAGCCTCGTAAGCTCAATGCGGCGCTGGTCAAGCACCTGATCCAAGCTTTAGGCGAACGCCGCAAGCTCCTTGCGACCTACTTAATCGTACCTAAGACCCGCACCCGCAAGGCTAAAGCCAAGGCCAAGGCTCACTCCAAGCAAGCCACTCAAGACCAGAGCAAGGCTAAGCCCACAGCTCAGCGCAAGCCGCGCAAAGCGCACAAGGCGCAACCGGTCGCTGAAGCGCAAGCCGCTTCGGCTACCAATAACGCCGCACCTTCGAGATTGCGCCTCGAGTTAGAGGACTTAATGGAGCCGACTGCGGACGCATTAAGCACAGCTACGAACCCATCTCCAGCAAGCGCTGAAGCCAACGCCACCGCGCCTGATACAGCGGCAGCTCCGGCGCCCGCACCTGCAATGGAAGCTACACCGCTCAGCACTGCCGAGCCCTGCGCGACCGAAGCTGAGGCCCCAGCACCATCCGAAGCGGCAGCTCCGCTCAGTGCAGCAGAGCCAAATGTGGCTGAAGCTGAGACCTCTCTAACTGCAACTGAAGCGCCCGCTCCATCCGAGGCAGCTGCTCCGCTCAGCGCTACCTAACTAAGCGCAGCTGAGCCCACGAACGAGCTACCGCGATCCGAGGCTGCGCCCAGCACAGCGCCGCCGCAAATAACGCTCCCAGCCCAGTTTAGAAGCGCTCAGGTCTCAAGCAGCACGGCAGGCCCCAAAACCTCAGCCCTCATCAACAACCACGCGCCTGGTACCAGCGCGCGGTCATTGCAAGCTGGGGGCTCTGCGCTCGCCCCAGGCTCACTGAGCTTGAAACCAGTCGTCCGCAAAATTGCTATTGGAGTGCAAGTATGACTGATTAGTTCTTGCTCTTACGTGATAACATAGGCCCACCAGCCGATTTAGAGTCTGGGATGCACTTGCTTGTCCTTAGGACTCTAAGGCGGTATCCGCTGGGGTGAAAAGAGCGCAAGCCCATACCCCCCCATAAATCTGGGCGCCCGTTCTAAGGTTTAGTCAGCTTCGGTCTCTAAATTAGGTTGAGCACAACTTAATTTGGGAGGCCCCATGACCGACAACAACCTAACCACAACCGCTGCTGGCGCGCCCGAGGTGAGCGTAATCGACGCCTCCTTTGGTCCCGACCTGACGCTCGGAGCGGACGCAGGCGCAAGCCCAATCGGCGCCGACGATGCCGCGCAAATCAGCGCCTTTGAGCAAATCTTGGCGCGCTTTGAGCAAAACACCTTAACCGAGCGCGACAAAGGCACCGCCTTTGAGCTCTTAGTGCGTGACGTCTTAAGTCAAGCGCAGCCGTGGTGTGAGCGCTTTGAAAAGGTACAGACCTACGCTGAGTGGGCCAAGGAGCACCCGGAGCTCTCCGGCGGCGATGCCCGTGACACCGGCATCGATTTGGTCGCGACCAACCGGGTTAGCGATACCATAGAAAATAGAGCTACCCCCCCCCATTAGCCATAATGTATATACATATACTGCAATCCAGTGTAAATTCTTTGGCCGCGACCAATACATCCCCAAGAGCCAAGTAGACTCCTTCCTGTCCGACTCTGAGCCGGAACACTTCACCCACCGCATCTTCGT